>JAJYMS010000026.1 GCA_021786825.1 Bacillota bacterium
GCGTCTATCTGTCCGATCGCGTGCTGGTCCTGTCCCCCCCGCCGGCGCGGCTGCTGGCGGACAAAGCGGTCCGCCTGCCGCGCCCGCGGGATCAGGTGCACACGCGGGAGCTCCCGGAGTTCGTCCGCCTCCGCGCGGAGGTGGCCGGCCTGATTCACCGCCGCGCCGCGTCCGCACCCCTGTAGGCGGCCAGACCAGGCACGACGCAGTCCCGTTGCACATGGGGAGCGATGTCAAGCAGTAGGGGGTGAGAGCGTGGCGGCAGGGCATCGGGACGAGCTTCAACCGGGGGCTCGCGCGGGCAGCGTGGTCTCCGGCCGCAACGCCCGAGCCCGCGCGGTCGCCCAGGGCGCCGTCGGCGCGGCCGTTGCGCTGGGCGCGTGGGAGTACGTGGCGGGACTGGAACTGGTCCGGCCCGAGTACCTTCCGTCGGCCCTCACGGTGGCGCGGTTTGCGACTGACCTGGTGGCCGATTCGGCGTTCCTGTTCAAGGTCCTGGTCACGCTCGGGGCGATGGGTGCCGGACTGGCGCTGGCCGTGCTCGCGGCAGTGCCGATCGGATTGCTTCTGGGGCGCTTCCCCAGGGCCTACCGGATGACGCGCGTCCTGGTCGAAGCGATGCGGCCGATCCCGGCGCTGGCCTTGGCGCCCCTGGCGATCTTGCTCTTCGGGCTCTCCGAGTACGCGACGGTGTCGCTCGTCGTTTGGACGTCGGTGTGGCCGATCCTGATCAACAGCATCTACGGCATGCACAACGTGGACCCGGTTGCCTACGAGACCGCCCGGTCGTTCGGCCTGAGCGGTTGGGAGACGGTGCGGCGCGTGGCGCTTCCGAGCGCTGCCCCCTTCATCGGCACCGGGATCCGGATTGCCGCCGGCATCGCGCTGTCCGTGGCCGTCGCGGGGGAAATGGTGGCGGGGGGCGGAGACGGGATCGGCGGCTGGATCGTGCTGGCCTCCTCCGGCGGTTCGCTGGTCCCGGTCTACGCGGCGAGCCTGTTCACGGGAACGCTCGGGTACCTGCTCAACACGGTGCTGGAGTGGGGAGAGCGGCGGCTCTTCTCCTGGCACAGTTCGCTTCGCGGAGGAGGCGCGTGATGGAGACGCGCGGGCGAGTCGCCGCGATCCTGCGCTGGACCGGCGAAAGCATGGTCCTTCTGCTCGGAATTTTCGCGGCGTGGCAACTGCTGACGGGCCTGTTTCATCCCCTGTACTTTCCGCCCCCCGCCCGCATCGCCGTGGTCATCGGCCGCGACTGGCTGTCCTGGTCGGGTCTGCAGACCCAGGTCTTCCCGAGCTTGGTGAGGGTTACGCTCGGGTGGGCCCTCGCGGCGGCGGTGGGGATCACCCTGGGGGTTGCGATCGGCCTCGTTCGCGGCCTGGGTGGTTACGTGTACCCGCTCATTCACTTCGCCCGGGCGGTTCCGCCCCCCGTCGTCCTCCCGGTCTTCCTCATCCTCTTCGGAATCGGGAACGACATGAAGGTCTTCTTCGTGGCGTTCGGGGTCGTGTGGCCCGTGTTGATCAACTCGATCAAGGGGGTGCAGTCCGTCGACCCCACGCAGGTGGAAACGGCAAGGGTGTACGGGATTCACGGGCTGCGGCGCCTGACGCACGTCATCCTCCCGGCGGCCTTGCCGGAGATCTTCGCCGGGTTGCGGATCTCGCTCTCGCTCTCGTTCGTCCTGATGGTCATCTCGGAGATGATCGCGGCCAGCGGCGGCGTGGGCTTTCAGATCCTGCACAGCCAGGCGGTGTTCAACATCCTGAACATGTGGGCGGGGATGGTGGTGCTGGGCATCGGGGGCGTCGTGTTCAACGCGGCGCTCACGGCGGTGGAGGCCCACGTGCTTCGGTGGCATCGCGACCTGAGGGAGGGATCGGCGTAGCGGTGGGTGGACGCACCGCGTGACAAGGAGAGCGCATGCTCAGATCAGAGTCTGAAAGGGTGCACACCAGAAGGAGGCTGGAAGGATGCGAAGCTTTAGTTTGCCAGGCAGGATTTTCGCTGGGGGAATGGTGTTGACACTGCTTGCGGCCGGGATGGCGGGGTGCGGGCAGAGCGCTCCGAGCACGCCGAGCGCCCAGAGTGGCCCGAGCGCCCAGCCGAAGCCGCTGACGAAGGTCATCCTGGCGACGCTTCCCGTCACCGACACCGCCCCGGCCGTCATCGCAGACAAGCAAGGGTTCTTTAAAGAAGAGGGCCTGAGCCTCGAGTTGAAGGTGGTGCAGACCGGCCCGGCGACCACCAGCGCGGTCATGTCCGGAGCCGCGCAGTTCTCGCAGAGTAATTACGCCACGCTTTTCTCGGCCAGAAGCAACGGGGTTCCCGTGTTGATCGCGGCGGAGGCGACGCGCGCCCTCCCGGGTTTCAGCGGCGTGGTGGTGATGCCGGATTCGCCCATTCGGCAGCCCAAAGACCTGGAGGGAAAGCGGATCGCCACGTCGGTGATCGGCGGGATCGGGCCGCTGGCCATCAACGCCTGGCTGAAGGATCACGGCATCAACTACGGCTCGCTCAACTGGGTGCAGATGCCGTTCCAGGACATGGGCGCCGCCCTGCAGAGCAAGCAGGTGGACGCCGCCTGGGTCGTGGAGCCTTTCGTGACCATCCTGAAGGATAAGCAGTCGGTGCGAGTGGTGTTTGACATCTTCTCGGGTCCGACCGAAGGTTTGCCGGTGGCGGCCTTCGCCACGTCGAGCAGCTACGCCAAGGAACACCCGGAGGTCATTGCCGCCTTCCGCCGGGCGATCGCCAAGGCGTCGGCGCTGATCACCAAGGATCCATCGGCCGTGCGGGCGGTGATCCCCCAGTATACGTCCATTTCGGCGGATCTAGCCGGAAAGATCGCGCTGGAATCGTACCCGGAGACGACCGACGTGGCCAAAATCTCGCGGGTGGCCGACTTCATGCGGCAGGTGGGATTTCTGGACAAGGACCTGGACGTAAAGGCGATGGTGTGGTCGGCGGCGAAGTGAGGGTGGCCGGAGCCGTCCGACGCGCGCTCGGACCCAGATCAGCATCGGAGGGGTTACAGGATGGCGGGACGTTTGCAGGATAAGTTCGCCCTCGTGACGGGAGGGGGGCGCGGCTACGGCGCCGCGATCGCCCAGGGCCTCGCCGGGGAGGGCGCGCACGTCGCGATTCACTACCATACCTCCGGCGCGGGCGCCGAAGCGACCGCCGAGCGCATCCGCGCGCTGGGGCGCGAGGCGCTCACGGTCCAGGGGGACCTGATGAAGTGGAGCGACATCCGCCGGGTGGCCGCGTACGTCCACGACCGTTTCGGCCGGATTGACATACTTGTGAACAACGTCGGCGACGTGGCGCCCGAGCAGATGTCGTGGCGCGACGTGAACGAGGACCTCATCGACCGGGTCCTGGCCGTGGACGTCAAGGGGACGATGCTGATGACGCACGAGGTGGGACTCCGCATGGTGGAGCAGCGGGCGGGCGTGATCGTCAACATCGGGTCCCAGGTGGTGGTCAAAGGCAGTCCGCGGGCGCCCCAGTACGCGGCCGCCAAGTACGGCGTCATCGGTCTGACGAAGTCGTACGCCCACGCGCTCGCGCCGCACGTGCGGGTCAATGCGCTCGGGCCGGGCTTCATCGAAACCGAAACGACGACGAGCCGCCGGGATTGGCAGACGGGCCGGCGGGAGGAGATCCTGGAGCAGACTCCGCTGCGGCACCTGCCGAAGGCGGAGGAGTTGGTCGGCCCGGTGGTCTTTCTCGCGAGTGACGACGCGCGCCATATCACCGGTGCTTTCCTGGTTTGCAACGGGGGTTACAGCATGGTTGGGGCGTGATCGGGGGCACCCCTACCTGCCGTGGCGGGCGCGCTGAAGCGCGCCCCAGCGCCGACGCATTGGGAGGGTCTGAACGTGTACAGCACCCTATCGGTCCAGAAGAAGACGGGCATTGCTACCCTGACCTTGAATCTCCCGGAACGGCGCAACGCCATGACGCCGGTCATGGCCCAGGAGTTTCCCAGAGCGGTGGCGGAACTCGGAGCAGACCCGGATCTGAAGGTCGTGGTCCTCACGGGAGCCGGCACAGCCTTCTGTGCCGGCGGCGACCTGGACGCCCTGTACGATCAGACCGGCTGGCCCCCGGAACAGAACCGGATCTACATGGGCCAGTTCTATCGCGCTTTCCTATCGATTATTGGGCTTCCGGTTCCCACGATTGCGGCCATCAATGGCCCGGCCATCGGGGCGGGGTTCTGCCTGGCGCTCGGCTGCGACCTGCGGTACGCGTCCCAGGGCGCCAAAATGGGCGCCACGTACATCAATGTCGGTCTGCACCCGGGGATGGGTGCGATGCACCTCTTGCCGTATCACGCCGGCCACGCTGTCGCCGCTGAGCTGTTGCTGACCGGGCGCCTGCTCACCGCCGAAGAGGCTGTGCCCCTGGGTCTGATCAATCGGGCGGTCCCCGGCGACCAGTTGCTGGACTTCGCCGGCGGAGTAGCGCGGGAGATTGCTGCCAAAAGTCCGAGCGCGGTGCGGGGGATCAAGCAGGTCCTGCAAAGGCGCATGTCGGAGGGACTGGAGCGAGCGCTGGACGTCGAAGCGCTGGCCCAGACCATCTCCTTTGCCTCCGAGGAGATGCGGAGCATCCTGATTAAGCTTAGACAGCCGCGCTAGGAATGGGCGCCCCGACAACTAGGCCGTGTTCCCGCAGTGCTTGCGGGGGCACGGCCTTTCGTGATGGGTCAGCGGGATGCAAAACAGCGCCCATAGGTGGTCCAGCACGGCGACCTCGCCCCACCGCCAGGCCGCCGACCTCAGCGAAGGCGACGATCTGAAGCAGGGCCTGTGTACCCGCCCCCACGGCTCCGGCCAGAACCACCACCGGAATGCCGAACTGGGCTGCGACGGCTGCTACCGCCAGGGGTGGTCCCGCCCCCAGGCCGCCGGCGGCACCGGCCCCGCTCAGGTTGGCCACCCGTTTTCCCAAGTCCCGTTCCCAGCGATCCCTGTGGCTGATGACCTTCTGACGGAAGAACTTGGCCTGTCCCATGAAGAACCGCCCCCTGGACGGGACTGAACACCAGCCCAGTCTACGCGGTGGTGTGAGAGGAGGTGGAGCGACCCCACCCTCTACCGAGATGGACCTGTTCTTCGGGCCATAACTTCATCGAGCGAGTTCGTGCATGGCTTCCCGCAGCGCAGGGTATAGGGCGTCATAGACGCGAAATGCCTTGCCGTACGGTTGGCGGGCGAGGGCAGGCCCCGGGAGAATCGGCTCCGCTTCAGTCCGTATCTTCGGCAAAGCCGGGTCATCCACGCCGGTGTAGACCCCGGCGGCGATTCCGCCCATCATGGCGGCGCCCAAAGCGGCGGCATCGGGGAGCTCGGTGGGGTGGTACTCGAGGTTCGACACGTCAGCCTTGATCTGGAGCCAGAACCGACTGCGGGCGCCGCCACCCACGGCGAGCATACGCTGCGGACGCCGGCCCCAGCGCCGCTCCGCCCGCTCCAGGACCTGCCGGAGCCCGTAGGCGGCGCCCTCGAACACCGCCCGGGCCAGGTCGGCCCGCGTGGTATCGAGACGCAAACCCACCCAGGCCCCGCTTGCGGACGCGTCCCAGATCGGGCTCCGCTCGCCGGCCATGTAGGGCAGGAAGATTAGCCCATGAGCGCCTGGTTCCGATTCCGCCGCCAACCGTTCCAAGTCGGCGTGGCAGGTCAGATCCGGCCAGATCTTTTCTCGGAGCCATTCGACCGCCGCCCCCGGCGTGGACATCGCCCCGTGGGCGAGCCAGCACCCCGGCACCACATGACAGCGGTTGAGGAAAGCCTCGTCGAAATCCGGCCGGTCCAGGCAGAAGGTAAGGACGCCCGAGGTTCCCGCCGACTCGAAGCACTGCCCGGCCGCCTCCACGCCGAGGGCGAAGGCGGCCGCGGCGGTGTCGGCCGACCCGATAGCAACGGGCGTTCCGGGGGCGAGGCCCGTGCCGGTCGCTCCCTCCGGCGTTACGAAACCGGCTCGTTCGAACGGCGGTATGACCGCCGGAAGCATGTTCTCCGGGATTCCCAAGGCCGCAACCAACCTCGTGCTCCACGCCTCCGGGGCCCGCAAGTCGAACAGGCCGGAGTAAGAGGCCTGAGTCCAGTCCGCGGCCACGGCTCCCGTCAGGCGTCCGGCCAGGTAGCTGTTGAGAAAACCAATGCGCGCCGCCCGGCGCCAGACGTCGGGTTCTTCCCGCATCAGCCAGCGGAGGTTTCCGGCAGAGCAGGTCGAGGGACTGAGCCGGTTGCCGGTTTGCCGGAAGAACATCTCGGGGCTGCCCACGGCCTCCCCGATTGCTACCACGTCGTCGGCGGCCCGGTTGTCCAGGAAGGTGATCCCCGGCCGGAGCGCTCGACCCTTTTCGTCCATAAGAACGGTCGTCGGGCAGGTGGTGGCCAAGCCGATCCCGGCTACGGGGCCGGAAGCTTGCAGAACTTCGGCCAGCGCCTCCGCCACCGCTGCCCAATACCGCTCCAGGTCCAACTCGGCCCAGCGCGGATGGGGCGTTAAAAGGGGAACGGGACGGGACGCCCGCGCAATGAGCATCCCGTCCCTACTAAAGACACAAATCTTTACGCCGCTGGTCCCGGCATCAATGCCGACCAGGGCACCGCCAGCCGCGGGACCACTCTCGGTGAGACCAGTTTGATCGGGCATCCGACCGCTCCTCGGCCCGCTTACGAGGCTGCTCACGGTGTAACCGCGACCTTGATGCCCAGGCCGCCCTCCGCTGCCGCGAACGCCTCGTCAATCTGTTCCAGGGGAAAGCGGTGGCTCACCAGGCTGGAGACGTTTACCACGCCCGACTCGATCAACCGCAGGGCTTTCTCGTAATGATGGCGGGCCAGGGCGCTGGTGCCAGTGACTAGAAGTTCATTGTAATGGATCAGGTTGACGTCCATCGGCGGCATATCCCCGACCGAAAAACCGGCAAAAAGGTTGACCCGCCCGCCCTTGCGGGCCAGGCTCAGGGCCTGGTTCGCCAGGGCCGGGACACCGATGGCCAGGATTACAGCATCGGCTCCAACGCTGTCGGTGAGGGCCTTGACGGCCGCCGCCAGATCGTCGGCCCTGGGGTCGACGACACTGTCGGCGCCGAGCTCAAGGGCCATCTTCCGCCTGTGGTGCACGGGCTCGCTGACCAGGACGTGGCGGGCCCCCGCCGCCTTGGCCAACTGGACATGCATCAGGCCGATGGGGCCGGCCCCCAGAATCACCACCGCATCGCCCAGGCCGACCCGGGCCTTCTCCTGCCCGTTGAGGCAGCAGCCTAGAGGCTCGGCCAGGGCTGCCTGCTCCCAGGCCAGGCCCTCCGGGAATTTGTAGACGTGCCCACCCGCTACAGCGGTGGCCGGAATACGAATGTATTCGGCGAACGCTCCGTCGAACTCGTAGCCGATCGCCTTCCGGTTGGCGCAGACGTTCTCCATGCCGATCTTGCAGTAAGCGCAGTTGTGGCAGGGGATCACCGGCTCGACGCTGACCCGGTCGCCGAGGGCGAAGCCCCGGAGACCCGGGCCGACATCGACGATCCCGCCGGAGAACTCGTGGCCGATAATCGAGGGCAGCCGGACGCCCTTGGTCTTTTTTCCGCGGTAAATCCGGATGTCGGTCCCGCAGATCATGGCGGCCTTCACCTGGAGCACGAGTTCGCCGGGACCGGCCTGCGGGGTCGGTACCTCGGTAACGGCCATCTGGTTCGGAGCCGTGAAGAGTGCCGCGCGCAGCTTGTCCGCCTCCTCTGATCGCGCCTTTCGCTTCGGCTCCCCTTAGCGGCTGGCGGCCGCTTCTTCGTAAACTTCCAGGGCTTCCTTGACCGAGGCGTTATTGTGCATCAGGGCGGCGATCGCCCGGATCACGGCGGTCGGGTTCTCGTGCTGCCAGACGAAACGGCCGTAGGTGACCCCCGCCAGCCCGATGTCGAGGGCCTCGCGGGTCACGTGCAGGTAGTCTTCCAGGCTCTTGCCCGCCTCGCCGCCCGCCAGAGCCACCCGAGACGGGCAGGCCTCAATCACCTTCATGAATGATTCCGCGGAACCGGTCCAGTTTGTCTTGATGATGTCCACGCCGAGTTCCGCGCCGACCCGCACGGCCCAGGCGACGACCTCCGGATCGGCCGAATTCTTAACCAGGGAGCCCTTCGGGTAGATATGGGCGATCAGCGGCATGCCGGCCATGGCCGCCTCTTTGCTGATCTTGCCCAGATGAGTGAGCTGAGTTGCCTGTTCCGGACCGCCCACGATCATGCCTACGGAAATGGCGTCCGCCCCGAAACGCACGGCCTCCTCGACATCGGCCACCGGAGCGTCGTAGTAGGGATGGTAAGCGGTAGAGTAAGCGGTGGACTTGAAGATCATCGCCACCTCGCCCGCGTAGGGCGGGAAGACCTTCTCCGCGATGCCCTTATGCATGGTGATGGCGTCAGGCCGGCCGGCGACCACCTTGGCCATGGTGCCTCGAATGTCCACCAGGCCGGGCAGGACGCCCCGGGTGATCGGGTGGTCGATGGTGATCGCCAGCAAACGACCGGACTTACGGTTGAGCAGTCGACGCAGTCGAATTTCCTTGCCTAGAAACACAGGGGTCATCTCCTCGAATCAATTTCGTCGACGAAAAACTGCGTGTGGTCGGCGGTTACTGGTCAGCGATGATAACGTTGACGCCGCGCCCTTCGAGTGCCTGCCTGAATTCTAAAGAGATCTCGGAGTCGGTGATCAGGGTGTCGACTCCCTCAATCTCGCAGATGCTGGCCAGGCCCGTCCGGCCCAGCTTGCTGGAGTCGGCCGCCACGATCAACTGGCGGCTCACCTCGACCATGCGGCGACGTACCGGGAGCGCCTCAAGGTCGTGCTTGGTCAGGCCCTCCTCCAGGGTCAGGCCGGAGCAGCCCATCACGCAAACCTGGGCGTGCAGACCCATCAGAGCCTGTTCGGCCAGGGTGCCAAAGAGGTTATAGGCGTTCTTGCGCATGACTCCACCGGTCAGGATCACCGTAATGTTCTCCCGGTCCCGGAGCTCCCAGGCGATCTCCACGCTGTCGGTGACGATCCGCAGGTGCTCCTTGGGGTTCAAACAGCGTGCGATCTCAAGGGTGGTCGTACCTGTGTCGAGGATGGCCGTGCCGCTTCCCTCGATCCACGGAGCGGCGGCCCGGGCGATGGCCCGCTTTTGCTCCATCCGCTGCTGTGCCCTGACCTTCTCGGACATCTCCTCGGGCAGACCACGGCCCACCAGCGCCGCCCCACCGTGCGTTCGCACGATCACGCCCTCACGCTCCAGGTCCACCAGGTCGCGGCGAACGGTCGAAAGCGAAACACTCAAACGTTGCGCCAGATCCACGACGGAGATGAAGCGGTCCTGGTGCACTTCGGACAGAATGCGGTCACGGCGCTGTGCCGGCAGCATGGCGACCCCTCCCTGAGTTGCATGGCGCAAATTACATTCCGAACCATCGGAGCGGAACGGTCACGATCCCCGGGAACAGGACAAGCAGTAAGATCGCAACAGCCATCAGAAGCATCAGCCGAATGGTATGTTTGGTGACTTCCTCCAGTGTCATCCCGGTCAAGTTGCAGGCTGCGTAGAGGCAGACCCCCACCGGCGGTGTCACCAGCCCCAGGGCCAGGGTGATCACCATCACCACCAGGAAGTAGACGGGATCGACGCCGACGGTCTTGACCGTCGGCAGGAGGATCGGGACCAGGATGAAGAGCGAGGCCGTGGCATCCATGAACATGCCGACGACGATCAGGAAGAGGAAGACCAGCAGCATGATGATCGTCGGGCTTTGCGTGAGGGCGCCGAGCATACCGGCGACGCGCACGGG
>JAJYMS010000254.1 GCA_021786825.1 Bacillota bacterium
TCTTGGTTCTCTTCCCACTGCTTGTACACGACAAACCCTTGCAAGCCGAGGACCTGGAGGATACTCTGGGACATAGGCGGAGGAAGTCCTCCCTTCGGGGAGATGTGGTGTCTTCGATCAACACCTGGCTTTCCTACCGCCTATCGATTTTCCTCCACACTTCTTACTCTAGAGCCTGCGCCCTATTGACAGCCGTTTCCGGACCTGGTAACATAGCTGACAATCAGATAGTGGTTAAAGGCGATGACTGGAAGAGTAGGCTGAGGAATGCGACCCAGCGAGCCGGCGCCCGAGGTCCCTCCCGGAAGGGGGACCGCGGGATGGTGAGAGGTCCGGCGCGCAGGAATCGGCTGAATGGTCCCAGGAGCCGCGCCTCGAAAGGGTTCGCCCGCCCGGGCGACCCCGTGTAGACGGCGACGGAGCCCCCGCCGTAAGAAGGGGGAGGGTATCGGACGACGCACCCGGCCGCTTGGCCGGAACCGCCCTGTACTCGCCGAGAGGGGTTGCCTTGGCAACCCAAGTTGGGTGGCACCACGGAAGCTGACCTTTCGTCCCTTGCGGGCGAAAGGTTTTTTCGTGTGCTTGCCAAGGAGGCTCCAGCCATGACTCCTCCGGTGCCGTCGCGCCGACAATTCCTGGCCCTGGCCGCCGAGAACAACTTGATTCCCGTCTACCGGGAACTGCTGGCCGACCTTGACACGCCGATTTCCATCTACAAGAAGCTGGTCGGCGACGGGGAGGGCTACCTGTTGGAAAGCGTCGAGGGGGGCGAGCAGGTGGCGCGCTACTCCTTTATCGGCAGCCGGCCCTTCCTGCGTTTCCGAGGAGGCGGCCACGCCGACCCGCTGGGCGCGTTGCGCGGGTTGCTGGGCGGCTTCCGCCCGGCCCCGGTCCCTGGGCTGCCGCGCTTCTATGGAGGCCTCGTCGGTTATCTGGGTTACGACCTGGTCCGATCGCTGGAAAGACTTGAATCCCCGCCCCCGGACGACTTGCACCTGCCCGAGGCGCTGCTGATGGCCACCGAACTGGTGGTCAGCTTCGACCACGTGACGCGGAGTATCAAGCTCGTCTACAACGCGGTCGTCGATGGGAGTCCGGAGGAGGCCTACACCGCGGCGGTCAGAGCCCTGGAGGAAGCCGCGACCAGGCTGCGGGCCCCGCTCCCGGGAGAACATCATCGGCAGGCCGCCGGCGCGGGAGTGGCCGGCCGAAGCGACGCTGACAGCGCCGACCCGCGCCCAGGGCCGGGGCTGGTCCCGACGGCCAACATGAGCCGGGAAGCCTTTCTTGACGCTGTCGTCCGGGCCAAGGAGTCCATCCGGGCAGGCGAGATCTTCCAGGTGGTGTTCTCCCAGCGCTTCGCTATTCCCCAGGCTCCGCCGCCCTTTGACGTCTACCGGGCCCTGCGGAACCTGAATCCTTCCCCCTACATGTTCTACCTGAGTTTCGGCGAGGTGGTGCTGGCCGGTGCCTCACCGGAGATGCTGGTCCGGGTGGACGGAGGAACGGCCACCACCCGGCCGATCGCGGGAACGCGCCGCCGGGGCCGGGACGAGGCGGAAGATCTCCGATTGGAACGGGAACTGCTGACTGACGCCAAGGAACGGGCCGAGCACGTCATGCTGGTCGACCTCGGGCGCAACGACCTGGGGAGGGTCTGCGGCTACGGAACGGTGGAAGTGAGCCGCTTCCTGTCGGTGGAGCGGTACTCCCACGTGATGCACCTTGTGTCCGAGGTCCGGGGGCGGCTGGCCCCGGGCCAGGATTGCCTGTCTGCCCTGGCGGCCTGCTTCCCCGCGGGAACCCTCTCGGGCGCCCCCAAGGTGCGAGCCATGGAGATCATCGATGAAATCGAGCCCTCGCGCCGGGGGCCTTACGGCGGCGCCGTGGGCTACTTCGGTTTCGGCGGCAACATGGATACCTGTATCACCATTCGCACGGTGGTCTTTGCCGGAGGCCGGGCCTACCTGCAGGCGGGGGCGGGGATCGTCGCCGACTCCGACCCCCAGGGGGAGTACCAGGAGAGCCTGGACAAGGCCCAGGCGCTGATCAGGGCGCTGGAACTGGCCGGCGAGGGACTCGGCTAAGCCCGACCGGAATAGCCGCGGCGGCGGTGCCGCCAGGAGGAACAGGAGCAGTGGTGCTGGTAATCGACAACTACGATTCCTTCACCTACAACCTAGTACAGTACCTGGGCGAACTCGGGGCGGCGCTGCACGTGGTCCGCAACGACCGCACGACGGTGGAGGATATCGCCGCGGCACGCCCGGAATCCGTCGTGATTTCCCCCGGACCCGGGCGGCCGGAGGGGGCCGGGATCTGCGTCCGGCTGGTCGAAGAGATCGGGCCGCACACCCCCATTCTGGGGGTCTGCCTCGGCCACCAGGTCATCGGACAGGCCTACGGCGGCCGGGTGGTGGGCGCCCCCAGCCTGATGCACGGCAAGACGTCGCCGATCAGGCACGACGGGCGGGGGATCTTCGAGGGGCTGGAAAACCCGTTCGACGCCACGCGCTACCACTCCCTGGCGGTGAGCCGGCAAGGGCTCCCGCCGGAACTGGAGGTCACCGCCGAGAGCGACGACGGCGTAATCATGGCCTTGCGCCATCGGCGCCACCCGGTGGTGGGAGTTCAGTTTCATCCCGAATCGATCCTGACTGTTTCCGGCAAGCGGATTCTGCGCAACTTCCTCGAGGGGAGGCTTTGAGGTGATCAAGGAACTGATTAACCAGGTGATCGAGGGGCGGGACCTGACCCAGGCGGAGGCCGAAACAGCGGTTCGCGAGATCATGGAAGGGGGAGCGAGCGCGGCGCAGATCGCCGCCTTCCTGGTGGGGTTGCGGATCAAGGGCGAGACGGTGGACGAAATCACCGGGGCGGCCAGGGTGATGCGGGAGAAGGCCACCCGCGTCACCACTCGCCACCCGCGGCTGGTGGACACCTGCGGCACGGGGGGGGACGGTGCCCGCACCTTCAACATCTCTACCGCCGCGGCGCTGGTGGTGGCGGGGGCGGGGCAACCGGTGGCCAAGCACGGCAACCGGTCCGTTTCCAGCCTCTGCGGCTCGGCCGATGTGTTAGAGGCGCTCGGGGTGAGGGTCGACCAGTCGCCGGAACGGGTGGGGCGGGCCATCGACGAACTGGGCATCGGCTTTCTCTTCGCCCCTTCTCTGCACGGGGCGATGAAGCACGCCGCCGGGCCGCGGCGGGAGATCGGCGCCAGGACCATCTTCAACCTCCTGGGGCCGCTGACCAACCCGGCCGGGGCCCAGGTGCAGGTGCTGGGCGTCTTCAGCCCCGCCCTCACTGACAAACTGGGCGAGGTGCTGGCCAACCTGGGCACCCGGGGCGCCCTGGTGGTACATGGGGATGGCGGCATCGATGAACTGTCGGTCTCCGGACCGACCCGCGTGACGGAGGTGCGCGGCGCCGCCGTCCGGACCTACGAGGTGACGCCGGAGCAATGCGGGGTTCCCCGCTCCCCCGCGGAGGCGATCCGGGGCGGGACCCCGGCCCAAAACGCGGCCATTATTCGCGGCGTCCTCCAGGGTGAGCCCGGCCCGGCTCGCGACGTGGTCACACTCAACGCCGCGGCGGCCCTCTACGCCGCGGAGCGGGCGGAGTCCCTGGCCGAGGGGGTGGAGGCCGCCGCCCGTTCGATCGACTCCGGCGCGGCGCTGCACAAGCTGGAAGGGCTGCTGAGCTTCACCCAGGCGGCCGCCGCCTCGTGATCGCCGAGATTTTGGCCCACAAGCGGGAGGAGGTCAGGGAACTCCGCGCCGCGCTGCCGCTGGCGGAACTCCAGGGGCGCGCCCGGGAGGCCGGCGAGCGCTACCCGGTTCGCAGCTTGATCCGGGCCCTCCGGCGCCGGGAAACGGCCGACCGCCGCGGGAAGGAAGCGGTCCCGGCGCTAATCGCCGAGGTCAAACGGGCCTCCCCCTCGCGCGGACTGATCCGCCCGGACTTCGACCCGGCCCGGATGGCCCGGGACTACGCCCGCGGAGGGGCCTCCGCCATCTCGGTCCTGACTGACCGCCGTTATTTTCAGGGGGACCCTGCCTACCTGAAGACTTGCCGTCAGGCGGCCGGTCTCCCGGTGCTCGGCAAGGACTTTCTGATCGACCCCCACCAGGTCTACCTGGCGCGTTCACTCGGCGCGGACGCGGTGCTGCTGATCGCCGGCGCTCTGCCCGGGCCGGAGCTGGGCGAACTGTACGGCCTGGCCGGCTCGGTCGGCCTCGAGGCGCTGGTGGAGGTCCACAACGAAGCGGAGCTGGAGCGGGCGCTGCGACTCCGGGCGGCGGCGGGCGCGCCGCCGCCCGTGATCGGGATCAACAACCGCGACCTGGGAACCTTCCGGGTCGACCTGGGAGTTACCCGCCGCCTGGCTCCCTTGGTCCCGCCAGACCGCTCCCTCGTCAGCGAGAGCGGCATCAGCCGGCACGAAGACCTCCTCCTGCTCGGCCGGCTGGGGGTGAACGCCGTGCTGGTCGGGGAGGCTCTGGCCCGCCGGGCGGATCTCACGGCGGCGGTGACGGAACTGCTCGGGGGCGTTCCCGGAGAGGTGGAGGAGCAACCGCGATGAGAGGGGCGGCGGCCGGAGGCACCTGGATCAAGGTCTGCGGCCACCGGGAACTGGCCTCGGCGGAGGCGGCCGCCAGGTCGGGAGCCGACGCGGTGGGCTTCGTGTTTGCGCCTTCCCCCCGCCGGGTCGAGCCGGGGACGGCGCGGGGGATCATCGGGTCGCTGCCGCGGGGGCTGGCCAAGATCGGGGTCTTCGTCGACGAGGAGGCCGACCGGCTGCTGGCTACCGCCGCCGAGTGCGGCCTCACGGGGGTTCAACTGCACGGCAGCGAGGGCCGGGACTACGTGACGGCGGTCCGCGACGCCGCCGGCCGCCAGGGCCTGCGGCTACAGATCATCGTGGCCCTGCGGGTGGACGCGGCCGGGGGAGGCGCGGCGCGGCGGGGGGCGGCGGCCCCCGGCTGGCAGGCCGACGCTTTCCTGCTGGACACTGACCACCCGGCGTTGGCCGGTGGCACCGGGCGGCCGTTCGATTGGGCGATCTTCCCCCCGCCCGGCGCGTGGGGGCGGCCGGTGTACCTGGCGGGGGGGCTGACTCCCGGCAACGTGGGGGAGGCCCTGCGAGCCACCCGCGCCGCCGGCGTGGACGTGAGTTCCGGGGTGGAGACGGACGGCCGCAAGGACCCGGCCAAGATCCGGGCCTTCTGCGAAGCGGTCCGGGAGTGGGAGAGGGAGGCCTCAAGATGAGCGAGCTTGGGCTGCCGGCGGGCCACTTTGGCCCTTTTGGCGGGCGCTACGTTCCGGAGACGCTGATGCCGGCCCTGCTGGAGCTGGAGCAGGCGTACGGCCGCTGCGCGCGGGATCCCGGTTTCGTGGAGGAACTGGACTATCACCTGCGTGAGTACGTGGGCCGGCCGACGCCGCTGTACCTGGCCCAACGGCTCACCGAGCACCTGGGGGGCGCCCGGATCTACCTCAAGCGGGAGGACCTCAATCACACCGGGGCGCACAAGATCAACAACACCGTGGGCCAGGGCCTGCTGGCCAGGCGGATGGGCAAGGGCCGGGTGATCGCCGAGACCGGGGCCGGCCAGCACGGGGTCGCCGCGGCCACCGTGGCGGCGCTCTTCGGTCTCCAGTGCGACGTGTTCATGGGGGAGGAAGACATGCGGCGGCAGGAATTGAACGTCTTCCGCATGCACCTGTTGGGAGCCCGCGTGATCCCGGTTTCGTCCGGGTCCCGGACCCTGAAGGATGCTACCAGCGAGGCCATTCGGGACTGGGTGACCAACGTCGAGACCACCTACTACATCATCGGCTCGGTGGTCGGCCCGCACCCGTATCCCACCATGGTCCGCGACTTCCAGGCGGTCATCGGGCAGGAGATCAGGCGGCAGCTTGGCGAACGGGAAGGCCGGCTCCCCGATTACGTGGTCGCCTGCGTGGGCGGGGGATCCAACGCCATGGGCAGCTTCCACCCGTTCCTCGAGGATGCGGAGGTGCGGTTGATCGGGGTAGAGGCCGCGGGGGAGGGCGTCGCGTCGGGCCGCCACGCGGCCACCCTCTCGGCCGGCGCGCCGGGGGTGCTGCACGGCGCCCTGAGCTACTTGCTGCAGGACGAGGACGGCCAAATCTTGCAGGCCCACTCGGTCTCCGCCGGCCTCGACTACCCGGGTGTGGGCCCGGAGCACTCCTACCTGAAGGAAACGGGGCGGGCCCGGTACGAATCCATTACCGATGCGGAGGCCCTGGAGGCGTTCCGGTTGCTCGCCACCCTGGAGGGGATCATTCCGGCGCTGGAGAGCGCTCACGCCGTCGCTTACGCCTGCAAACTGGCGCCGCGGTTGCCCAGGGACCGGATCGTCGTCATCACGCTGTCGGGCCGGGGAGACAAGGACGTCTACACCGTTTCCCGCATCCTGGGAGGGAAAGATCATGTCCAGGCTGGCTGAACGCTTCCGGCTGCTGCGCAGGCGGGGCGAGAAGGCCCTCCTCTGCTACCTGACCGCCGGGGACCCGGACCTCGCGACCACGGCGGAACTCTGCCGGGCCGCCGCGGACGCGGGGGCTGACGGGCTCGAAATCGGGCTCCCCTTTTCCGACCCCCTGGCGGACGGCCCGGTGATTCAGGAGGCGTCGGTACGCGCTCTGGCCGCTGGGACCGGCCCCCGGCAGGTCTTCGAACTGGTGTCGCGGGTGCGGGCTGAGCTGGAGTTGCCGCTGGTCCTGCTCACCTACTTCAACCCGATCTACCGGTGGGGGGTGGCTCGCTTCCTGGGCGAGGCCGCGGACGCCGGGCTCGACGGGCTGGTCGTGGCCGACCTGCCCCTGGAGGAGGGGGCGGAGGCCCGCGAGCAGGCCCGCCGGCAGGGCATCGACCCGATCGCCTTCATCGCTCCGACCAGCACCGCCGAGCGCCTGCAGGCCACCGCCAGGGAGGCCAGCGGCTTCATCTACTGCGTTTCGGTCACGGGGGTCACCGGGGCCCGGGAGGCGGTCTCGAGCCGGGTGGAGGACCTGGTCCGGCGGGCCCGCGAATACACCGACGTCCCGCTCGCCGTGGGCTTCGGCATCTCCAGTCCGGCCCAGGTGCGCCAGGTGGCCCGCTACGCCGACGCCGCCATCGTCGGCAGCGCGCTGGTGCGCCTGGCCGCCGAAACCGGGCCCGGGGAGCGGTCGCGGCGGATCGCCGCTTTTGTCCGGGAGCTGAAGGACGCCACTCGCTATTGACAGGAGTTGCAATGGCTGATAGAATCACGCTCAACACGTGGAAAGCGATGAGCGGGAGAAGTAAGCCGCTTGCTTCCGTTGCAGAGAACCGGCGTCGGGGTGCAAGCCGGTACGGGGCGGCAGCCGAATACACCCGCGAGCGCGGCCCGAAACCGCAGCCGGGAGTAGGCGTCGACGGAACTCCACCGTTAGCGGAGCGGGGTATCAACAGCGTACCCTGGCAAGGAGTGGCACGCCCACCAGCGGCGGGCAAGTTGGGTGGTACCGCGGAGGTCGTAAGGCTTTCGTCCCTTGGGCGAAAGTCTTTTTTGCGATGCCCCGGTGGCCGCGGGGTCGGCCGAAGATGGCGCGGGAAGCGCAGGAGGTGCGAGAAATGATTATCATCATGAGCAGCGGCGCGCGCAAGGAAGAGACGCAGGAAGTCATCGAGACCCTGAAACGGTACGGCTTCGGTGTGCACCTTTCCGAGGGTATCGAGCGCACCATCATCGGGGCCATCGGCGGCGATAAGCAGGCGCTCTCCACGGAAACTCTGGAGGTGCTGCCCGGGGTCGAGAAGGTGGTCCACGTGCTGGAACCGTACAAGCTGGCCGGACGGCACTTTAAGCCGGAGGACACGGTGATCGAGGTTAGGGGAGTGGTCATCGGCGGGCCGGAAGTGGTGGTCATGGCGGGCCCCTGCGCCGTGGAGAGCCGGGATCAGTTGTTGGAATCCGCGCGGGCGGTGAAGGAAGCGGGCGCCCACCTACTGCGCGGCGGGGCCTTCAAGCCGCGCACCTCTCCCTACAGCTTTCAAGGGCTGGGGGAGGAGGGGCTGAAGCTCCTGGCCGAGGCGCGGGAGGTCACCGGGCTACCGGTCGTAACCGAGGTGATGGACACCCGCGAAGTCGCCCTGGTGGCCGAGTACAGCGACGTCCTGCAGGTCGGGGCGCGCAACTGCCAGAACTTCTCCCTCCTCAAGGAGGTCGGCCACACGGAGAAGCCGGTGCTCCTGAAGCGGGGGATGAACTGCACCATTGACGACTGGCTGATGTCGGCCGAGTATATCCTGGCGGGCGGCAACTCCCAGGTGATTCTGGGGGAGCGGGGGATCCGCACCTTCGAGACGCAGACCCGCAACACCCTGGACCTTTCCGCCGTGCCGGTGGTGAAGGGGCTGAGCCACCTGCCGGTGCTGGTGGATCCGGCCCACGGGACGGGCAAGTGGAAGCTGGTGGCCCCGATGGCCCGGGCGGCGGTGGCGGCGGGCGCCGACGCCCTGCTGATCGAGGTGCATCCCGATCCCCGGGTGGCCCTGTCAGACGGCCCGCAGTCGCTGACGCCGGAGCGCTTCAGTGAACTGATGAAGAGCCTGGAACCGATCGCGCGGGCGGTGGGCCGCAGCCTGGCGCGGGCCCCCCGGGAGGCCCGGAAAGCGGTAGGCGTCTGAGTGGCAAGAACAGCGGGCAACCAGCCAACCCTTTTTGATCACGTCCTGATCGCCGGGGTCGGGCTGTTGGGCGGTTCCCTGGGGATGGCCCTGAAGCGCGGCCGCCTGGTGAGGAGGGTCACCGGTCTGGGCCGGTCGGCCGACCGCTTGCGACTGGCCCAGCGGTTGGGGGCGATCGACGCGGCGACCCTCGACCCGGCTAGCGCCCGGGAAGCGGACCTGGTGGTGCTGGCGGCGCCCATCGGGGCCTTCACCGCCCTGTTGCAGGGAATGCGGCGCCACCTGGGGCCCGGCACCATCGTCACCGACGTCGGCAGTGCCAAGGCCGGCGTCTTGCGGTCGGCGTCTGAGATCCTGCCCCCGGAGGTCGTGTTCGTCGGCGGGCATCCGATGGCGGGCAAGGAGACCTCGGGGGTCCAACACGCCGACCCCTACCTGTTCCGGGGCGCGCGCTGGGTCCTCACCCCGGTCGGGCGCGGCCCGGCGGAGGACGAGGCGCTGAGCCTGCTGGTCCGGATGGTGGAGGGGGTCGGGGCCACGCCGGTGATCCTGGGCTCCGAACTCCATGACCGCAGCGTGGCGGCCATCAGCCACCTGCCCCAACTGGTGGCGGTGGCCCTGATGGAGGCGGCCGCGGCGCTGGAGCAGGAGGCGCCCGGCGCGCTGGGACTGGCCGCCGGCGGCTTCCGCGAGACGACCCGGATCGCCGCCAGCGATCCGACCATGTGGCGCGACATTTGCCTGGCCAACGGGCCGGCCATCCTGGAGGCCCTGGCGGCCTTCGAGAAGCGCCTTGGGGCGCTGCGGCGCGCCGTGCAGAAGGCTGACGGGGGGGCCCTGGAGGAGACCTTCGAGCGCGTCAGGCGGGCGCGCCAGGCCCTGGGGGGGAGCGAGCGGCTTTGAACGTGCAGGTGCATCCGGCCAGGCGCCTGGCCGGCGAGATCGACCCTCCTTCGTCCAAGAACTACACCACCCGGTACCTCCTGGCGGCGGCTTTGTCCGAGGGGGAAAGCCTGGTCCGTTTCCCCGCCGAAAGCGAGGACGCCCGGGCCCTCCGGCACTGCCTGCAGGCGCTCGGGGCGGAACTCATCCCGGACGGCCCCCACTTGCGGGTCCGCGGCTTTGGAGCGCACCCCCGCAACCCCGGGATCCTCGAC
>JAJYMS010000110.1 GCA_021786825.1 Bacillota bacterium
TAGAAGTAGACGAGGCCGACGGCCAGGAAAAGGTAACCCAGCCTGCGGAAGTGGAGGTCCTTGATGTACTTGTCAAGGTGGTAGGCGCGGCGGAAGATCCACATGGCGACAATGATCGCCGCGATCCCCGAATAGATCGCCCCGATGACGAAGTACGGCCCGAAAATGGTCGAGTGCCAGCCCTCCCGCACCGTCATGCTGAAGATGTAGGACACCACGGTGTGCACGCTGATGGCCACGGGCATGATGACGATGGCCATGATACCGATCGCCTTCTCGAGCAGCCGGTGCTGCTCCGGTGTGTCCCGCCACCCCAGGGAGAGAGTCTTGTAGAGCCAGGCCCGCGCCGGATACCGGCCCTTGAGGTAGGGGTAACAGGCGGCCAGATCCGGGATCATCGGCAGATAGAGATAGACCAGGCTGCCGAAGAGGTAGGTCGTCACGGAGATAACGTCCCAGAGCAGGGGCGATTGGAATCGCCCGTGAAGGACCAGGTTGAGCAACCGCTCGGGACGGCCCAGATCGATGATGACCATGGGGGCGCCCACCAGCAGCGCCACGCCCGTGATTACCTCGGCCATGCGGGTGATGGGCCGCCGCCAGTCCGCCCCGGTCACCCGCAGGATGGCGGAGATCAGGGTGCCGGCGTGGCTGACCCCGATGAAGAAGACGAAGTCGGTGATGTAAAGGCCCCAGGACATGTAACTGCGCACCCCGGCCATCACCAGGCCATACTTGAGCTGGTTGAGGTACGCCACCACGCCCCAGAGGATGACGCCGGCGAGCGCCCCTACCAACGCGTAGAAGCCGACGCCGCTTTGTACAACCGGCTGGAGCAACTCGGGGGCCTCGGGGGCTTCGGGGGCATGAAGCTGAACGGTGTAGGCTGCGTTTTCCTTCAAATGGGTGGCCTCCTTGGGCGCCGGCTACCGGGCGAGGGGCGCGGCCGGCGGCGGGTAGACGCGGTTGCGCGGTGGTAGGTAGAAGACTCGAGGTTCGGTGCCAAGCTCCTCCATGTAACGGAAGGCCCCCTGCTGCATGACCTCCGACAGCTTAAGGGTCTCCCCGCTGCGGTTCGTCACCGCGTCCTCGTTCCGGTCGCCGAAGTAGATGGCGTCCATGGTGCACGCGCCGGCGCAAGCCGGCAGTTTTCCCTGCCGGGTCAGCGTGGGGCAGAACAGGCACTTCTCCGCCACGCCCCGGCGATGGGGCATATTCATTTCAAGGTCATAGGGCGCAGCCTTTTGTTGCGGCGTCTCGGGCGGATCGGCCCAGTTGAAATAACGGGCTGAGTAGGGGCACGCCGCCAGGCAGAAGCGGCAGCCGATGCATCGCTCCTGGTCGACGAGAACGATCCCGTCCTCCCGCTTGAAGGTGGCACCGACCGGACACACCTTCGCGCACGGAGGGTCGTCGCATTGCATGCAAACCCGCGGGAACCAGTAGGGGGCAGTCTCCCGGCTGTCCTTCAACTGGTAGATCTTGATCCACTCCTGGCCCGGGGGAACGCGGTGGAACCGGTTACACGCCGCCTGGCAGTCGCCACAGCCGTCACAGCGCGCCAAATCGATCACCATGATCCATTGCTTGGTCGCCGGGACGTGGTAAGGGAATCCCAGGTGGTTGAAGGTGTTCCCGGAGGGGGCCGCCGCGCTGGCGCCGGCGGCCTCAGCCGCTCCCGCTCCCCAGCGGATGATCTTGCCGGTATGGGAGGCGTCCGCCGTGAACGCGAAACCGGTGCCAGGGGGGGCGGTGGCCTGGCGGCGCAACGCCTCGCTCAGGTGCAGGTCAACCCGGGGCAGGAGGGCGCTGGCGGCGACTCCCGCGCCCGCCGCGGCCAAGCGGCCCAGGAAGCGGCGCCGGGAGAGTTTCTTCTTGGGTTCAGCCCGATCAGTCAAGGTGATACCCCCTATGGCAGAACGATGAGCTGTCCAGTCTGCCGGTCGTGGTCCTCGGCACAACCCTTTTGGGCACACTTGAAGTCGTAGATCCCGGGCTTGTCAGCCGTAAAGGTCAACGTTTTCTCCTGACCCGGTTGAATCGAGTGCTCGTCAACGCCGAAAGCGGGAAGGGAAAAACCATGGACGGCGTCCATGTCGGCGTTGCGAACCTCGAGCGTCACCTTGTCCCCCGCCCGCACGGTTACGGTGGAGTGGAGCCAAACATGCATTTCGTTCTTGCCGTTGCCGACCATCATCATGGTGATGGGGATGTGGCGCTCCGCCGGCGCCGCCGAGGGAAACAAAGAAGCGGCGGAGCTTGGGGCGGCCTGGGCGTGGCCCTGGGTGGTCTCAAAGGCCACCACCCCGGCACCGGCCACCACGACGAAGGCGAGCAGAAAGGCGATCAGGTTTTTCACGTCTCGGGTACCTCCTCCGAACTCACACAAGGCGGCGGATGAGAGCCTACACTCCGTTTTAACCGTTGGCGAGCCGGCGGCCTATCCCCGCAACGGGCGATCTGCACTGGCAAAAAAAGGGGAGGGTCGACCGGTACAGGTGACCCTCCCTCGGAACGATCGAATGGTACATTTGAACCGGTTTACTCGGCCGGCCCGCCCATCCCCCGTTGAAAGGCATACGCCGCCGCTTCCACCCGGTTTCGCAGGTGCAGCTTCTCCAAGACGTTCCGGAGGTGGTTCCGCACCGTATACTCGCTGAGGCCGAGTTTGGCCGCCACTTCCTTGTTGGCCAGGCCCCTGGCCACCAGGCCGAGGACTTCCCGCTCCCGCGGCGACAGGTCCACGCCGCCTCCGTTCCCCCGTCCGTCCCGTCGCGGCCCGCAGATCTCCTCGATGATCCGGGCTGCCATCGCCGGGGCGATGGGCGCTTCGCCGCGGTACGCCCCGTGGACCATGGCGCAAAGGTCCCCGGGCTCCATCCGCTTGAGAAGGTAGCCCTGGGCCCCTGCTTTGATGGCCTCGAAAAGATCGTCGTCCTCCTCCGAGACGGTGAGAACCAGGATGCGCACCGCCGGTGTCTCCTGCTTGATCCGCCGGGTGGCGGCCAGGCCGTTGCAACCCGGCATCCGGATGTCCATCAGGATCACATCCGGTTGGAGGTCGTGGGCGAGCGCGATGGCTTCCAGGCCGTCGCCGGCCTCGCCCACGATTTCTATTTCGGGGTCTCTGGCCAACAGCGCGGCGATCCCCCTCCTGACGAGGGTGTGGTCATCGACCAAAACCACCCGGATGGCTCCCACGGCAACCACCTCTTTCTATTCGACTAGCGGCATCTGGATGTGGATGCGGCACCCTGCTCCAGGACGGGAATCAATCTCCAGCCGGCCTCCCACGCTCTCGGCCCGTTCCCGCATGCTTGCCAGCCCGAAGTGGCCGTCACCCCCCCGGCTTTCGGCAGTGGGGTCGAAACCGGTGCCGTTGTCCTCGACGGACACCCGCACCGAGTCTCCCTCAGCCTCTGCCCGGACCCAGACCCGGCTGGCGGCGGCGTGCTTAGCCACGTTGGTCAGGGCCTCCTGGACGATGCGGACGAGTTGCGCCTCTCCCTGGGGGGCCAGGGAGACGCGCCCCAACGTTTCCCCGGCCAACTCGGCCGGAACTCCGGTGCGGGCCGTGAAGTCCCGCAGGAACCCGGCGAGCGCCGAGAGCAGCCCCACCCGGTGGGGGCGGCGGGTGCGCAGGCCGAAGATCGCCCACCGCACCTCATCGTAGCTGGCCGAGGTTACCCGGGCAAGCTCGTCCAGTTCGGCCCAGGTTTCGGATGCTTCCTTGGGCGGGTACCGTTCCTGGAGGAGCCTCAGCCGGGAGTAAATGTAGCCGAGGGACTGAGCCACGCTGTCGTGCATTTCCCGGGCGATTCGGTCCCGTTCTTCGTAGACCGCCAGGCTCTGGAGTTCGGCCCGCGATTCCCGGAGCTTCAGGCGCATGCTGTCGAAGGCCGCTCCAAGGGCCCCGATTTCGTCCCGGCGCTGAACGCGAACCGGTTCCTCGAGGTTCCCCCGGGCTACTTCCTGCGCGGCGCGGGTGAGCTGTACCAGGGGCCGGATCACCATTCCCGTGTCCCACCACGAATAACCGGCGGCGAGGGCCACGGCGACCAAGCCAAAGAGGATCAGCAGCCAGCGCAGGCGAGTAACGGGGGCCATCGCCTCCCATTCGGCCTGCCCCACGCCGACCGCCCACGGCGCGTTGCGCAGGGGCGCCGCGGCCATGATGTGCTGGGGCGGGGGCTGGTCGTCGGCGGTCAGGCCCAGGCGCGGTTGGCCGGCCTGGATGACGGCGGAAAAGAACTCGGGGTGCTCCTCGCGGGTGAAGAGCGGGCTGGGACCCGTACAGGCCAGGACCCAACCCTCGCGGTCGAGCACCACCGCGTGAGCCGTTTGCCCCTCCGGCAAGGAGCCGGAGATGAACTGCTCCAGTATCTGGGTCCGCAGGTCGATGAGGCCCACCAGGGTGCCGCCCGGCACAACTCCGGACCCGGGCACGGGCTCGGCGACCCCTATCACCGTCGGCCCTTTCGGAGTTCGAAGGAGGTCGGTCCAAGCCGCCTGACCGCCCCGCAGGGCCGGGGTGCGGGAAAGGGGTGCCATGAGGGCGGAAACCTCATCCGCCGGTCGTTGGGGAACCGTCCACAGCACCCGGCCGAACCGGTCGAGCCGGATGACCGCGTAGTTGAACACGCGCAAATTGCCGACCGAGGCTGGTTTCGTAGCGCCCGTGGAAGCGAGGGTCTTGAGCTGGCTCAAATCCGCGGCCAGGTCGGTGTCCAGCCGGGAGGCGGTGACTTCCGCCACCTGCAAGCGTTCGTGGAGGACCACCTGGGCTTGAAGCTGCAGGATCCGCGTGGCGACGCCGCCGAGGGCCAGCAGAAGCACGGCCACGGCCAGGGCGGTGGACGCCACGATGCGGATGCGCAAACTGAGGGGACGGGCGGTTGACATCAGATCTCCCTGGGCGTTAAGTTTAGGTCAGCGTGAAGTCCGGCTTGACTTCAATTTTAAAACATTTGTAAGATGCTTGCCATACCCGGGATTATGGTCGGCACCATGACCGCCGAGGTACCATCAGCCCCTTGGGCTCGCTTTCGACGCGGCACTGTACGGTCAGGAGGCGCGACGTGGAGACGATCCGGGTGCTGTTGGCTGACGACCATAGCCTGGTGCGACAGGGCATCGCCGGCCTGTTGAGGACGCAAGCCGACCTGGAGGTGGTCGGGGAGGCGTCGAACGGGCGGGAGGCGGTCGAACGTGCCCGCGAACTGGTGCCGGACGTGATCTTGATGGATATTTCCATGCCCGTGATGGATGGGATCCAAGCGACGGGCGCGATCAGGCGCGAGGTGCCTGGCGCCAAGGTCTTGATCCTGACGGTCAGCGACGACGACCGCGACTTTTACGACGCCATCAAGCAGGGCGCGCGGGGGTACCTGCTTAAGAACCTGCAGGCCTCCGACCTATTTCGGTTCATCCGCGCCGTCCACCGGGGAGAGTCGCCGCTGGACGGCTCCCTGACCACCAAGATCTGGGCCGGCCTTTCAGCGAAGTGGGCCGAAGGTCGACCCCTTGAGCCGGTGCTGACAGACCGCGAGACGGAGGTCTTGCACCTGGTGGGCTCCGGGTTATCCAACCGCGAGATCGCCGGGCAGCTCTACATCACCGAGAATACGGTCAAGATACACCTCAAACACATTCTGGGTAAGTTACACCTTCAAAATCGGGTGCAAGCCGCCGTGTATGCCGAGCAGCGAGGGTTGCTGGAAGACGGTCAAGGGAGGAAACAATAGGTGCCAGGGAGCGGTTCAGCGAAGCCAGTCCATCGGGTCCACCGCGTTGCCACCCACCAGCACCCCGAAATCCAGGTGCGGGCCTGTGGACACGCCGGTGCGGCCAACCGCCAGGCAACGCTCTCAGGAGGCATGCGGGTGCTCCTGTGGATGAGGTCGGTTACTTCGCTCTCCACCTGGTAAGCATTGCCGGCATCGCGACGGTCGAGACCGTCCGCCACGTCCTGCTGGTGGGTAGTCACCGTAGCCGCCGCCGGCATGTGACCCGGTTTCGCATCACACGATCTTCACAGTTCCAGCTTACTATAATTATCAAGTACGTGGAGGGCCAGCCCGCCTCTTCAGCCGGCGGGCTGCTCCGATTGGGAGGAGCAGCGTGAAACCGATCCTGTTTTCAATCGGCGGTTTTCCGATCCGGTCCTACGGGCTGATGATCGCCCTGGGCGTCGTGCTCGGCATGTCGCTGGCGGCGCGAATCGCCAGGAAGCGCCTGCCCGGCCGGGAGGAACAGGTCTACGATTTCGCCGTCTACGCCGTCCTGGCGGCGATCGCGGGCTCCCGGCTGTGGGAAGTGGCCTTCACCTGGGACTACTACGGTAAGCACCCCGGTGAGATTCTGGCCCTCTGGCACGGCGGCTTGTCCATCCAGGGTGGGATCCTGGGCGGCCTGCTGGTCGCCATCTGGTTCGCCCGTTCCCGGAAGATCGAGTTCTGGCCCTTCGCCGACGTCCTTGCTCCCGGGGTTATCCTGGGGCAAGCCATCGGCCGCGTCGGCTGCCTGCTGAACGGCGACGCCTACGCGCGGCCGACCGGGTCCGACTGGTGGGGCGTCATCTACCAGCCGGGGACGCCGGCCTATCAGGTGTATGGCGCGCAGCGCCTGTGGCCCGCCGAAACGATGGAGGGGATCTGGGATCTGATCGTGCTGGCTTTGCTGCTGCGGCTGCTGCGCGGGAAGCGGCCGGACGGCACGGTGACCCTTGCCTACGCCACCCTTTATTCGGTGGGGCGGTTCGGGCTCGAATTCCTCCGGACTGACAGCCTTGGATTCCTGGGCAGCGGGTTTAAGACCGCCCAGTTGGCCAGCCTGGCGACCATCGCGGTGGCGGGGCTGCTGCTCATCCACCGGGCGGGCCGCAAAACGGAAGGGGCAGGGTGACCTGCGGCCGGCCGGGCGTTTGACATCATCCCACCCCGCCCCGTATACTGGGCACGAAGAGCTCTACACCCGGTAGGGGTAGGGGGTTTTTGAATGCCGCTCAAGCACACTGTCACCAGGAAGAACAAGGCCGACCTGCTGGACCGGTTAAAGAAGATCGAGGGCCAGGTCCGGGGGATCCAAAGGATGGTCGAAGAGGACCGGTATTGCGTCGACATCCTGGTCCAAATAGCGGCCATCAAGGCGGGAATCCACAAGGTGGGGCTGTCGCTCCTCGAGGACCATACCCGGGGATGCGTGGTTAAAGCCATCAAGCACGACCAGGGCGACGAAGCCATCGAGGAACTCATGGGGGTATTGATGAAGTTCGTGGAATGAGGGGCAGCGCGGTTTGCAGCCGCGCCCCTTGCTTGACAGCGCCCGCGAAGGATGCTAGTCTGACACTAGGGTACCCCCGTAGGGTAGTTAACATCGCCGGATCGGCGACGGGGGAAGGCTAGCATGGCGAGGTGGGGATGACAGTGGAGGATAACGAAGCCGCCGCAGCCGGCGCCGCGGAAGCCAAGCTCAACCTTGGCGTGGTCGGCATGACCTGCGCCAATTGCGCCGCGAACATCCAGCGGACGCTCGGAAAACTTGACGGTGTGAAGGAATCGGTGGTGAACTTCGCCACGGAGAGAGCCGCCGTGACTTTTGACCCGTCGGTGGTCGGCCTGGCCGACCTGAAGCGCGCCGTGGAGGACCTGGGCTATGGTTTGGTGGAGGGGAAGGTGAAACTGGGCGTGGTCGGCATGACCTGCGCCAACTGCGCCGCCAAGATCGAGCGCAGGCTGGCGGGCCTGCCGGGGGTCCTGCAGGTATCCGTGAACTTTGGCAACGAGTCGGCCCTGGTCGAGTACCTGCCGGGCGTGGTCGGCCTTCCCGAATTCAAGCGGGCCGTACGCGACCTCGGCTACAAGGCATTCGCCCGGGACGAGGAGGGCGCGGCGGACGCCGAGAAGCAAGTCCGGGAGCGGGAAATGAAGCGGCAGTGGAGGCTGTTCCTGGTCTCGGCGGCCCTGACCATCCCGCTGCTGGTCTACATGTTCTCCGAACTCCTGCGGCTCAGGGTGCCGATGATCTTCCACAACCCCTGGTTCCAGTCAGTCCTGGCCACGCCGGTTCAATTCTACGCCGGCTGGCAGTTTTACGTCGACTCTTATCACAACCTGAAGAACCGTACGGCCAACATGTCCGTGCTGGTGGCCATGGGCACGAGCGCCGCCTACCTATACAGCCTCGCGGTAACCCTCTGGGGAAGCCGCCTGGGGCGTAGCGACGTCTACTTTGAAACCGGTGCGGTCATCATCACCCTGATCATCCTCGGCAAGTACCTGGAGGCCGTGGCCAAGGGGCGCACCTCGGAGGCCATCAAGAAGCTGATGGGCCTGCAGGCCAAGACCGCCCGGGTGGTTCGCGGCGACGAGGAAATGGACATCCCGGTGGACGAGGTGGAAGTCGGCGACCTGGTCGTGGTCCGGCCGGGGGAGAAGATTCCGGTCGATGGTGTCGTGCGCGAGGGCCACTCGGCGGTGGATGAGTCGATGCTGACGGGCGAGAGCCTGCCGGTCGAGAAGCGCCCCGGCGACCAGGTCATCGGCGCGACCCTGAACAAGCATGGGGCGTTTAAGTTTGAAGCGACGAAGGTCGGCAAGGAAACCGCCCTGGCCCAGATCGTCCGGGTCGTCGAGGAGGCGCAGGCGTCCAAGGCGCCCATTCAGCGCCTGGCCGACGTCGTGTCGTCCTACTTCGTCCCGACTGTCGTGGGCATCGCCGTCCTCACCTTCGCGGCGTGGTACCTGGCCGCCGGCGACTTTACCCGCGCCCTCTTGTACTTCACGGCGGTGCTGGTGATCGCCTGCCCCTGCGCCCTGGGCCTGGCGACGCCCACGGCGATCATGGTGGGAACCGGCCTGGGGGCCGAAAAGGGCATCCTGATCCGCGGCGGTGAGCACCTGGAGAAGGCCTGCCAGTTGAATACCATTGTCCTTGACAAGACCGGGACCATCACCCGCGGCGAGCCGTCCGTCACCGACGTGGTTCCCCTGGGGGGTTACGATTCCGCGGCCGTGCTGCAGCTGGCGGGCCGGGCGGAGAAGCGATCCGAGCATCCCTTGGCTGAGGCTATTGTCGACCGGGCCAAGCAGGAGAATGACGCTTTGGCGGACCCCTCCGAGTTTGAGGCGATCCCCGGGCACGGTGTGCGAGCCATGGTCGACGGCCGGGAGATTTATGTGGGGAACAGCAAGCTGATGCGCGAGCGCGGCGTGGACCTCACCGAGGTGCGGCCCGTCCAGGAGAAGCTGGAGTCAGAAGGCAAGACGGCGATGACCGTGGCCGTGGACGGCCTGGCCGCCGGCGTGGTGGCGGTGGCCGATACGATCAAGGAGACCTCCGCGGAAGCCATTTGGACGCTGCAAGGGATGAACATCCAGGTCTGGATGATCACCGGCGACAACCGGCGGACCGCCGACGCCATCGCCAAGCAGGTCGGAATCGCGCCTGAGCACGTCCTGGCGGAGGTGCTGCCGGAGGATAAGGCCAAGCGGGTCCAAATGCTGAAGGGCGAAGGCCGGGCGGTCGGAATGGTGGGCGACGGCATCAACGACGCCCCGGCCCTGGTGGCGGCGGACCTGGGGATCGCCATCGGCACGGGCACCGACGTGGCCATGGAGGCCGCGGGGATCACCCTGATGCGGGGGGACCTCCGGGGCATCGTGGCGGCCATCCGGCTGAGCCGGCAGACCATGCGCAAGATCAAGCAAAACCTCTTCTGGGCGCTGATCTACAACACCATCGGCATTCCCATCGCCGCCCTCGGGTTGCTGGCGCCGGCCATCGCCGGCGCGGCGATGGCCTTCAGTTCGGTCTCGGTGGTGTCCAACTC
>JAJYMS010000093.1 GCA_021786825.1 Bacillota bacterium
TCCGCGAGGCGGCATGAACCTCTACGACTCGACCATTGGCTGGCGCTTTGTCAACCCACGGCTGGCCAAGCGGTACTACCCCTACAGCATGGGGGAGACGGCTGAGAACGTCGCCGAACGGTACCACGTGTCGCGACAGGACCAGGATGCCTTCGCCCTGGAGAGTCACCGGCGCGCGGTGGCAGCCACGGACGCCGGACGCTTCCGCGATGAGGTCGTACCGGTGCCGGTCGCCGGAGGCGGGACGGTGGATAGCGACGAACAGCCGCGCCGCGACACCACCCTCGAAAAGCTGGCCAGACTCCAGCCCGCCTTCCGTGAGGGCGGCAGCGTAACGGCCGGCAACTCTTCCAGCATCAATGATGGTGCCGCGGCGCTGGTGCTGGCCTCGCGCCGGCGCGCTGAGGCGCTCGGCCTGCGCGCCCGGGCACGAATCCTGAGTTCCGCCGTCGCGGGCGTCGACCCGGCCTACATGGGCCTGGGCCCCATCCCGGCTACGCGAAAGGTCCTCGCGCGCGCCGGCCTGTCGGTCGCCGACCTCGATCTCGTTGAACTCAACGAGGCCTTCGCGGCGCAGGCCATCCCCTGTATCCAGGAACTCGGCCTCGACCGGGAACGGGTAAACGTGAACGGAGGCGCCATCGCCCTCGGGCACCCGTTGGGATGCAGCGGCGCCCGGCTGATGACCACCCTGTTGCACGAGCTGGAGCGGCGCGGCGGGCGCTACGGGCTGGTCACCATGTGCATCGGCGTGGGACAGGGCATCGCCACTGTCATCGAGCGACTCTAGAGGGACATCAGCGAGCGAATCCGGACGGTCAACGATGCCCTTAGCGCACGAAAAACAGATCCTGAGCGTCTTCGTCCGGCTTGTCAGCGGTCCCGGGCGAAGAAATTCGCGCCAACTCGAGGAGACCGGGACCGTATCGAGCGGTGAGCTCCTTGGGCATGTCCGCGTAGATGCGCTGCACCATGATGTCGTGGCGGATGTATCCCTTGATCGCGCTGACGAACGTCTCGTTCTCGCTGTACAGGCCCTGCCAGTGCTTTCCGTCGCGAGCCAGCGCCCACAGCGCCGAAGTCGAGTCGGCCACGACCGCCAGGTGGCGGGCCTGGTGCCGGGGGAAAAGGGTGCCATCGGTACTGGCGTGGCGGAAGACCTGTCCCTGGGGAACCGGAAAGGGCAGACGCCCCAGGTGCAACACCACGAACCTTACCCCCCGCTCGGCGGCGTCGGCTACCGTCCCCTGGAGCGGCTTCAGGGCGGTGGCGCCCCCGGACAGGTACACTGTCGCCGTAGCACCGGCAATCGCCGAACGGGCTCTGGCCACGACGGGCTCCAAACCGGATTGTTTCCAGACCCATTCGCGTCTTTCCTCGCTCGGCCTGACCCGCAATCGTTCCAGATCCGCCCGGGCGGCCTTGAGATGTTGCTTGTACTCAGCTTCCAGCCGGGTCAGCAACTCTTCGGCGGGCACCGCCGAGTAAACCGCCGGCTTGTCGGACGTCTGGTAAATGGAGCCGTTTTCAGCCAGCCGGCGGAGGGTCTCGTAGACTTTCGGCTGCGGCACCCCCGTCAGGTTCGCCAACCCGTACCCGGTCTGTTCACCGTGGACCTGCAGGCCGACATAGGCCTTCGCTTCGTACAGGGTAAATCCCAACCGTGTCAGTTGTTCAACCAAAGGCTCGACCGTTTCACTCACCTCGTTGTCAACTACCATTGTAGTTATTATACCCGTAATTGCGGGACTGTACATAGCTTGACTGAGTACTACCATAGTGTTACTATGTGCTTACTACCAAGGTAGGTAGTTAAAGGGGAGAAACACCGGGGGGATGTTGTGGTGGCACAGGACAGACGCGTGGCCCTGGTGACCGGTGCGGCGTCGGGTATCGGACGCGGCGCCGCGCTGCGCCTCGCGGGCCAGGGCTACGATGTGGTGATCAACTACGGCCGGAGTGAGGACAAGGCGCAGGCAACGGCCCGCGACGCCCGGGCCGCGGGGGCGGACACCCTGGTTCTCCAGGCTGACGTGAGCGACGATGCCGCCGTGCGGACCATGCTCAAGTCGGTGGAAGCGCGTTTCGGCCGCCTGGACGTGCTGGTCAACAACGCCGGTATCACGGTGGCCACTCCGCCCGGCGATCTGGAGGGTCTGTCGGTGGAAGCGTGGGACCGGGTCTTCGCGGTCAACGTCCGGGGAGTCTGGCAAGTGACCCGGGCCGCGGTCCCACTGCTGAAACAGGCGCCGGACGCGGCCATCGTGAACGTGGCCAGCGTCGTGGGCGAGCGCCCCGGGGCTCAGCCGCTGCCCTACGCGGCGAGCAAGGCAGCCGTGGTCAACCTCACCAAGACGTTGGCCGGCGCCCTGGGACCCGGTATCCGGGTCAACGCTGTCGCTCCGGGTTGGATGGAAGGCGATTGGATGGAGCGCACCCTTGGCGACAACTATGAACGATTGATGGCCCGGCGGGCGAACGCCACACCGCTCAAGCGGTGCTGCACCGCGGAGGATGTGGCTGACACCATCCTCAGCCTGGTCGTGAGCAACCGCTTTGTCACGGGCCAGGTGATCGTGATCGACGGAGGTTACACGAGCACCAGGTAACCGGAAAGCAACGACCCATTACAGCCGGGGAGTGAGGGAGATGCTGGACGGGGTTGTTCCCTTTCCACCGGAGTACGCCGCTCGTTACCGGCAGCGGGGATACTGGGAGGACCGGTCGATCGCGAACGTCTTCGCGGAGGTCTGCGCCCGGTACGCCGACCGCGTCGCGGTCGGCGATGGCGAGCGGGCGGTAACTTACGCCCAACTCGACGCCCGCGCGACGAACCTGGCCCTCAACCTCCTCGACCTGGGGCTCCGGCCGCTGGACCGGGTGGTCGTCCTACTGCCCAACACCGCCGAGTTCGTCTATCTCTACTTCGCGCTGCAGAAGATCGGCTGCGTCCCGATCATGGCCCTGCTCTCCCACCGGTACCTGGAGGTCAGCCAATTTGTCAAGCTATCCGGGGCGGTCGCCTGCATCACGCCCGATCGCGCCAAGGACTTCGACTTCATCGCCCTGATCCAGCGCTTGCAGGCGGAGAGCGACACGCTTCGCTTCGGGATCATCCTCGGCGAGGCGCGGCCCGGTTTCTTCTCTCTCCGCGACCTGACCGACCGCCCGGCCGTGCGGCCGGTCTCCGATCTGGCCGGCATCGCGATCGACCCGACCGACCCCGCCCTGTTTCTCCTGTCCGGCGGAACCACCGGCATCCCCAAGCTCATTCCGCGGACTCACAACGACTATGTCTTCAACTCGAAGATGGCCGTGTCGGTGTGCGACGTCCATCCCGACGACGCCCTGCTCCTCGTGCTGCCGATCGGGCACAACCTTCCGCTTGCCTGCCCGGGGCTGCAGGGCTTTCTGCTGCGGGGGGCGCGGGTGGTGCTGAGCACGAGCGCGCGGGCGGAGGACGTCTTCCCGCTGATTCAGCGTCACCGGATCACCCATATCCACGTGGTGCCGTCGCTGCTCATCCGCTGGGTCAACGACCCGCGGATCGGTCAATACGACCTCGGTTCGCTTCGCGTGATCCAGAGCGGTGGGCAACGACTCCAACCGGAAGTCCGCCTCCACACCGAGCGGGTGCTGAAGTGCTTCGTCCAGGAGAACTTCGGCATGGCCGAAGGGCTGCTGATGTTCGTGCGCCTGGACGACCCCCTCGATGTCCGCCGGGAGACGGTGGGGCGACCCATTTGCCCCGATGATGAGGTTCGGATCGTGGACGACGACGACCGCGACGTCGCGCCGGGTGAGGTCGGCGAGCTGCTGGCCCGGGGACCCTACACCCTGCGGGGGTACTACGGAGCCCCCGCCCACAACGCCCGCGCCTTTACCGCCGATGGCTTCTATCGCACGGGGGATCTGATGCGCCGCCACCCTTCGGGCAGCTACGTGGTCGAAGGCCGCAAGAAGGACCTGATCAACCGGGGTGGGGAGAAGATCAGCGCCGAGGAGATTGAGAACCTGATCTTGTCCTATCCCGCCGTTCAGAATGTGGCCTGCATCCCGATCCCCCACCCGATTCTCGGTGAGCAGATGTGTGCGTGCGTGATCCCGCAGCCGGGGGCGTCCCCGCGGCTCGAAGAACTGGTGGCCTTTCTCGCCGGGGAAGGCCTGGCCCGGTTCAAGCTGCCGGAGCGACTGGAGGTCATGAATGACTTCCCGCTCTCCCCGTTCGGGAAGGTGTCGAAGAAGGATCTGGTCGCCATTGTTACCACCCGGATCGAGGAGCAGAAGGCGCGGGGCTGAGGGGAGGCGCCGGACGTGTACGGCCCGCGCCGGGTACCCAAGGTTGCAGTCGGGAGAGCCAAACCAGGTCAGGCGGAAGGGGTGCGAATTAGATGTTGAGTGCGGGCAGTCGGACCAGGGTAACCGGCCTGTTGGTCGCAGGCGTCTTGCTCGTGTCGGTGGTGGGCTGTGCCGGTTCGGGCGGCAAGTCGGCGCAGCAGGCGCAACAGGCGCGGCCGGCGCAGCCGGTGCTGATGCGCATCGGGACCGTCACCGTGGACCCACACCAGCAAAACGCCACCATGGCTGAGTTCAAAAAGCGCATTGAGGCCAAACTCGGCGATCGAATCAAGGTGGAACTCTACCCGGCCAGCCAACTGGGCAGTATCCCGCAAATGGTGCAAGGACTGCAGAACGGCAGCGTCCAGGCCCTGGTGATCCCCAGCGGCTTTTACGGCACCGTCGCTCCGGCGATCAACGTCATCGACCTGCCGTACTTCTTTGCCAACAGCGAATCCGCCTTCAAGATCCTGAACGGCGGGGGTGACAAGGAACTGGCCAAATACCTGCAGACCAAGGGCATGGTGCCCCTGGGCTGGCTCCTGGCCCCCGACCGGCTGGTGATCTCCCGGAGCCCGATTGCCAAGCTGGATGACTTCAAAGGCCAGAAAATCCGCACCTTTCCAGGACCGGTAGCCCAGGGCGAGATCAACGCCTGGGGCGGAGCCGCCACCCCCATCGACACCTCCGAGGTTCCCGTGGCGCTCCAGCAGGGCACCATCAACGGGGTCGCCTCGGACGTCTCGTTTTTCCACTCGATGAAGCTGTTCCAAACCGCCAAGTACCTGTTGATGGCGCCCAAAGGTGCCGTGACGGCGCCGTTTATGGTCAGCAAGACCTGGCTCGACGGTCTGCCGGCCGACATCCGGGAGGCCGTGACCAAGACCGCCAAGGATGCCATCATGAACTACGAGGCCGACTACGTCCGCAAATACGCCGAAAAGGCCATGGCCGAGATGAAGCAGGGCGGGTTGCAGGTCGTCGAGCCCTTGCCGGAATTCACCGACCGGCTCCGGGCGGCGAGCAAGGCCGTCCACGACAAGTATGTGGCCAGTGATCCCCAGGCGCCAGCCATCTACGACGGTCTCAAAAAGGGCATTGCGGCCCAAGCCAAGTAGGAGCCCCTGGCCATTGGCAGCCTCAAGCGGGGAGGGATCGACCTGGAGCCGATTCGGGTGAGGTTACTTCGGGGTTCCCGGCTGCTGCGGTCCTGGAGCTACAGCATTTCGGCCGTTCTGCTGGCGCTGGCCACCGGGCTGGTGTTCCTGAACATCGTTTTTCGCGACCTCTTCACGGCTCCCATCCCGTGGGCGGAAGAGCTGAGCGTGCTGTTGCTGATCATGATGATTTTTGTCAGCCAGGTCTTTCTGGAGATTGAAAACGAGCAACTGGCGATCACGTTTCTCTCAGCCAAGTGGAGGGGCCCCCTGGGGAGGCGGATCCTCCGAACCGCCAACGGCCTGATCGTGATTGTCGTCTACGGGGCGTTAACCAGGGCGGGTCTTGCCATCGTCATCACCAACTACCGGCTCAAGTCCACCACCCCGGTCCTGCAACTCCCGTTGTTCATGATCTTTTCCGTCGTGACGGCGGTCGCGTTCCTCATCGTGGTCAACTGGGTTATCGAACTCGTCTTTCGGAACGGGGAGGTCAGACTATGACTGACCCTTTCAGCCTCGGGGTGGCCCTGACCATCTTCCTGGGTACCATGCTCGCCGGGTTTCCGATCTACGCCGGAATCCTGGCGGCGGCACTCTACATGAACGTCTTCATCAACCATGTAACCCTGGAAGCCGTCTTCGCCGGGCTGTACGAGAGCCTGACCAAACCCAGCCTGCTCGCGGTGCCCCTCTTCATTCTGACCGGCAGTTTCATGGAGGCCAGCACCATGGGCGAACGCCTGATCAACGTCTTCGTCCGCTTTCTCAGGCGCGTCAGAGCCGGCTTGCCCCTGGCCTGTCTGTTCTCCAACGCGCTCTTCGGGGCGATCTCCGGGTCGGCCCCGGCGGCGGCCGCCACCTTCGCCAAAATCGCCTACCAGCCCTTGCGCGAGGAGTACGGCGATGACCTGGCCACGGGCCTGATCACCTCGTCCGGAGCCCTCAGCACGATCATTCCGCCCAGTATCATCATGATCATTTACGGTGTCGTGACCGATACCTCCATCTCCAGCCTTTTCCTGGGGGGCTTCGTTCCGGGCCTCATCCTGGTGTCGATCGTCGGCACCTATCTGGTCTTCCGCTGCCGGAAACGGGAGATGCCCGTGGCCGCGGCCGAACCGAAGGGGAAGCGACTGTCGTGGTGGGGAGCGGTGCCCGTCTTGCTGATTCCGCTGATCGTGCTGGGCGGGATCTATGGCGGCTTCTTTACCCCGACGGAAGCCGGGGCCGTGGCGGCCGTCTACTGCGCGCTGGTCGCCGTCCTCGGCTACCGGGACATCGGCCTGCGGGCCGTGATGGGGATCTTTGGCGAGGGGGCTCGCACCACCGGCAAAGTCTTCATCCTGATCGCCACCAGCGCCGTCCTGGCCCAGGCGGCAACCCTGGCTCAGGTTCCGCAGATGCTCACCGAGACGTTCAGCGGCCTCAGTCCGTGGATGTTCCTGCTCATGCTGAACGTCGTTCTCCTGATCGCCGGGGCCCTGATGGATCCCTCCTCGGCCATCCTGATCCTCACCCCCCTGCTGCTTCCCACCGCCCGCCGGCTGGGCATCGATCCTATGCAGGTCGGCATTGTCCTCACCGTCAACCTCTCCATCGGCATGTTCACCCCGCCGTTTGGGCTGAACATCTTCGTGGTACAAAGCATCCTGAAAAAGCCGCTGGAGGAGATCGCCGTGGCGGTCTATCCCTACGTAATCCTATACGTGATAGGCCTGTTGCTGATCACCTACCTGCCCGGGGTCTCCCTGTGGCTGCCCAGGCTGATGGCTTCGTAGCGGGATTTCCTGACGTGGCAAGAACTTTGCGCGTCAGGCAGGAATTGCGCGGAGACCGTCGAATCTAGGGTGAAAATCATCTGTGGTTAGGGTCAGTCGGGAACCCATTTCCTTCAGCCTGAAGGTAAATGGGTTTCCCTTGTTACAAGCGGAACGTAAGGCGGATCAACCGGGGAGGTGGCCGCCGTAATCCGGGTGAAGTTGAACTACATGGCTGGTTTGCGATCGGTGACCGGCAAGGCCCAGGAAACGGTGACGCTTGAAGGGCACAACCTGGGAAGCCTCCTGGACCGATTGGTGTCGGTGTACGGCGAACCCTTCCGCCGGGTAACCGTGCCGGACACCAGCGGGGAGTGGGCCTGCCTCGTGGCCATCGGTGGGAGCGTGGTCTCGCCCTCAGCGCGGGAACACCCGGTGCAAGACGGAGACCAGGTCACTTTGCTGCCGGCCATGGCCGGGGGAGGCCAGTGATGGTGGGAGGAGCCAGTGAGCGATAACGGGTTCAACGGGGTAATCCTGCGTGTCAACCTGACGTCCGGCCGGGTGTCGACGGAGGAGCTTCCGTCCAGAAATGTGGAGATGTTCCTCGGGGGGCGCGGCCTTGGCGCGGCGCTTCTGTACCGGGAAGTGGACCCCAGGGTCGACCCCCTGGGGCCGGATAACAAACTGATTTTCGTCACCGGGCCGCTGACCGGGACCAAGGTTCCCGGCAGCAGCAAGTACGTGGTGATGACCAAGTCGCCCCTCACGAACATCTACCTGATGAGCCTGTCGAGCCGCGACTTCGGATGCCAGCTCAAGCAGGCGGGCTACGACGCCCTGATCGTGGAAGGCGTCGCCGCCTCACCGGCCTACCTGTATATCCGCGATGGGAAGGTTGAAATCCGCGACGCGGGCAAGGCCTGGGGCCTGACTACCGACCGCGCCGACTGGTACCTACACGAGGAACTCCGGGACGAGCAGGCCAAGATCGCCTGCATCGGGCCCGCGGGCGAGAACCAGGTCCTTTACGCCAGCATCATGAACGAATGGCGCGCCGCCGGACGGGGCGGCGCCGGGGCGGTCATGGGCGCCAAGCGGCTGAAGGCCATCGCCGTCCATGGCAGCGGGCAGGTCCGGGTGGCGTGCCAGGCACGCTTCGCGGAAGCCATCAAGCAGGCGTCCCAGGCTCTCGCCCAGAGCCCGCGGACCCGGACCTACCGTCAGTACGGGACCGTGGAGAGCATCTCGACCAACAACCGGCTGGGCATCCTTCCCGTCGACAACTGGCGGGCTGCTTACTGGTCAGAGGCTGACAAGATCTCCGGCGACGTGATGCGCGAGAGCTACCTCGTCAAGAGCACCTTCTGCGCCCCTTGCGTGGCTCATTGCAGCAAGTTGACGCTGGTGCGTGAGGGCCCCTACGCCGGGATCCTGACCGAGGGGCCGGAGTACGAAACCCTTTATTCCTTCGGCTCCTGTTGCGGCGTGGCGAACTTCGACGCCGTGGTGGCGGCCGACGCCCTGTGTGATCAGTACGGGATGGACTCCATGTCCGCGGGGGTCACCCTGGCCTTTGCCACCGAGTGCTACGAGCGGGGCCTGCTGACGGACGCCGAGACGGGGGGAGTACAGCTTGCCTTCGGCAGCCACCGGCACCTGCGGGAGATTCTCCACCGGGTGGCCTACCGCCAGGGTCTCGGTGAACTGCTGGCCCTGGGTACCAAGCGCATGGCGGAGAGGATCGGCCGCCGCTCGGACGCGTTCGCGATGCACGCCAAGGGCATGGAGATGGGCGGGTACGACCCCCGAGCCGTCAAGGGGATGGCCACGGTTTACGCCTGCGGTCCCAGGGGGGGCTGCCACCACGCCGGTGGCCGCACCCTGCCGGCGGAGCTCGACAGCAGCAAGTACGACCGCCTGGCCGACCGCGGCAAGGGGGAACTCACCAAGAACGCCCGCGAAACGCGGGTGGTGCTGGATTCGGCCATCATCTGCTCCTTTTCCTCCCCCGGCCTCGAGCACCTGGCGCGGCTCGTCTCGGCCGCAACGGGATGCGAATACTCCCCTGGGGATCTAATGGTCCTGGGAGACCGGGTGAGCAACCTCGAACGGGCCTACAACGTACGGGCCGGGGTGACGCGCGCCGCCGATACCCTGCCCCGGCGCCTGCGGGAGGAAACCCCGGCGGGGGGGCCAGCCTCCCCCGTCAACCTGGACCTGATGCTGGATGAGTTCTACGCCGCCTGTGGCTGGGATCCCAAGACGGGCATCCCCACCCTTGAAAAACTTCGGGAGCTTGGTCTCGAAAGTATCTGGAAGGACGTGAAGCCGAGTGAGTAAAGACCTGCGCCTGTACCTCAAGGAATTGGAAGAAGCCGGAGAACTGCAGCACCTGACCAAAGAGGTCGATCCCCTGACCAACCTGGGCGGCATCGCGTACCAGATCGCGGGCCAGACCGGGAAGGCCAGTTACTTTGAAAACCTCAAGGGCCACCCCGGCTGGCGGGCGGTCAGTTACGTCAACGGCAGCCGCCGGCGCCTGGCCATTGGACTGC
>JAJYMS010000021.1 GCA_021786825.1 Bacillota bacterium
CGATCCGGTCGCGGCAAAACAGCTTTCCCGACGCCCGGGCACTCTCGTGGTACTTGGGGGCCCCGCCCCGGCGGACCCGCGCGGAGAGTTCCCGCAAGCTCAGGCTTTCCATCTACTCCAGCACCACCAGGGTTTCGCCCTCGTTGACGAAGGCCCCCGGCTCCGCCCGGACTTCGGCCACCCGGCCGCCGACCTCGGCCTCCACCGGAATCTCCATCTTCATCGACTCCAGCACCAGCACCTCCTGTCCCGGCGCTACCGCGTCACCGACCTTCACGTTGAAACGCAGCACCGTCCCCGCCATGGTCGCCCTGATTTCTTGGCCCACCTCGCGCCCTCCTTGCGACTCGGTTGCTACCGCTTTCGGCCCGGGCCCCCCGGCAACTCGCAGCCGAGCTGCCGGGCGATGACCAACCGCTGGATCTCCGAGGTTCCTTCGCCGATTTCCATCAACTTCGCGTCACGCAGGTAGCGTTCCACCGGGTACTCCTTCATGTAGCCGTACCCGCCGTGGATCTGGACCGCCTGGGTCGCCGCCCGCATCGCCGTTTCCGAGGCCGCCAGCTTGGCGATGGCCGACTCGCGGGTGAAGGGCCGGCCCTGGTCCTTGAGCCAGGCCGCCCGCAGCACCGCCAGCCGCGCCAGCTCCACTTCAGCCGCCATGTCCGCGAGCTTGAATTGGATGGCCTGGAACCGGCTGATCGCCTGGCCGAACTGGACGCGCTCCCGGGCGTACCGCAGCGAGGCGTCCAGGCACGCCTGGGCGATGCCCACGGAAAGCGCGCCGATGCTGATGCGCCCCCCGTCCAGGGCGGTCAGGAACTGCTTGAACCCGTCGCCGGGGCGCCCCAGCAGGTTTTCCTCCGGCACCCGGCAGTCGCTGAAGAGCAATTCGGCGGTGTCGCTGGAACGCAGCCCGAGCTTGTCGTACCGGGGACCCACCGAAAAACCGGGCGTGCCCTTCGGCACGATGAAGGAACTGATGCCGCGCGAGCCCCTGCTCTGGCGGTCGCGGGCGGTCACCACCGCCACCCCGCCGACCGTGGCGTTGGTGATGAAGCACTTGGCACCATTCAGGACCCAGCCGTCCGGGCGCCGGACGGCGGTGGTCTGCGTACCGCCGGCGTCCGAACCCGCGTTGGGCTCGGTCAAACCGAAGGCCGCCAGCGTCTCCCCGCGGGCGCAGGGGGTCAGCCACCGCTCCTTTTGCGCCTCGTCACCGAACAGGTGGATGGGCGCCGTGCCGATGGACACGTGGGCGGCGTAGGTGATGCCCAGGGAGGCATCCGCCCGGCCCACCTCCTCCACCGCCAGGGCGTAGCTCACGTAGTCGCCGCCGCCGCCCCCGTACGCCTCGGGGAAAGGGAGTCCCAGAAGCCCGAGTTCCCCCATTCGCTTCAACAGGTCCCGCGGAAACTCTTCGTCGCGGTCGCGCCGGGCGGCTCCCGGGGCGACCTCGCCCTCGGCGAAGTCGCGCGCCAGCTTCTGGATCATCCGCTGCTCTTCGGAAAGCTCGAAATTCAACCGTCCTCACCCCCCCACCAGAACTCTCGGCTGCCGGCGCGCTCGTCGCGTCCCAGCCGGGTGAAGAATTTCTGCCGCAAGCCCGCAAACTCCTCCTATTTCCTTTTGCCCCAATTGCGCCAACGGCAAGAGGTCCCGGCACACTGCGGCCGGGACCTCTTTGGCTGGCGATCCGGGTTGTCCCTACCCTTTCGGGTAGACCAACTGCAGTCGGTAGGCACCGCCCCCGCCGCCGGCGGCTACCTGGGCGATGTACGAGCCGGCGCCGAATACCGGCAGCGAAATCGACCGCGGCCGCCCGCTGCTGGCGCTGTACGCAACCAGGTTCCAGTTGGCGTCGTAGAGGTACAGGGACAGGTTCGCGTCCGGGTCGCTCCAGTCCAGGGTCAGGTTGACGGTACCCGGTCCGCCGACCCGCAGGTTGACGAGGTCGGAGTTCCAGGCCTGAAGGTTGCCGGTCCTGCCTTGTATCGCGGTCCGGCCGGCGTCCACCGGATAGGCAGCGTCCAGGCGGTAGCCGGCACCGCTCCAGTAAGAGTACACCGCGACCCGGTACCGTCCCGGGGCGGTGACCTTCGCCGACAACACCTTGGGGTTGTTGTAGGAGTCGCTGGAGGCGATTTGGTAGCCGTTGGGATCGAGGAGGACCATATCCAGGTCCGAAGAGTCGGGCCAGGACAGCTTTAGGTTCACGATCCCGGGAGCTCCCACGTCCAGGTAGGCGTTGCCGGCGCTCCACCAGCCGGCGTAACCGGTGAAGCTCTGGCTGACCGTGGAGCCTGGGTTGGTCGGCGGCGGCTGGACCTGGTTGGCGGCCCTGACCGTTACGGCGGAGCTCTTCCCTACGTTGCCGGCCGCGTCGTAGGCAGCAGCCACCAGTTGATGCTTCCCGTCGGCGACCTGGGTGCTGTCCCAGGTGAAGTTGTACGGGGCCGTGTGGTCGGTGCCCCGCAGCACGCCGTCGACGTACAGCTCGACCCCGGTCACCCCGACGTTGTCGGTGGCGTTCACGCTGACGTTGACCCTGCCGGAGACGGTCGCCCCGTTCAGGGGGGCGGTGATGCCGGCGCTGGGCGGCGTCTTGTCACCCGGCGGGGGGGTGGGGGGCGGATTGGAGCCGCCCGAGAGGTCCCCCGACTCGACCAGGGCATAGCGCTGCGGGCCCTGCGGCACGTTATAACCCTTCACGCTGACGGTGTAGGTACCGTCCTCGGGCTTGTTGATGAAGACGTTCTCGACGTTGTTGGTACGGTCGACGGTGGCGTTGTAGGGAGCCTGGAAGTCGTTGCCGCTGTAAACCGCCCCCGAGGGCGAGGTGACCTGCAGGTCCAGGTCGTTCACCAGCGTCTTGCTGGCCGAGGGGCTGGCCGGGTAGTCGGTCCAAACCAGGGTGACCTTGAAGGGCTGGTCCCCCTTCACCTGCACCTGGTAATCCTGGTGGTCCCCGGTGCTCAGCGCGGTCGACTCGTTGTCGAACTTGATCTGGCGGCCGTCGGCCGGCGTGGTGGAGTTCCGCAAGTCCACCCGGCCCCAGCCCTGGTCGCGGCTGGGAAAGCCGTAGCCCATGTCGTCCGCGCCGTTGATCAGAGCCGCCTTCAGGAGCGAAGCCTTGGGAGTCACCCCGAGCTTGTCGACGAAGAACTGGCGCAACAGCGCGGTGGTGCCGGCGGTGAGGGGCGTCGCCATGGAGGTGCCGCCCATGAACCCGTAGTACTGATTATAGGTCTGCCAGAAGATGGAGTCGGGCGCCAGGCTCGAACGCGTCGAGAGGATCCAGGTGCCGGGGGCCACGATGTCGGGCTTCACCCGGCCATCGGCGGTCCAGCCGCGGCTGGAGAAGCTGGCGATGGCGTTGATGTTGGAACCCAGCGCGCCCTTGTCAGGGCGGTTGTTCTCCGACGCGCCCACGGTGATCGCGTTCTTGGCCGTGGCCGGCGTGCCGATGGAGTTGTAGACCGTCGTGGCGCTGCCGCGGTCGTAGCCGGAGTTGCCGGCGGCAAACAGGATCGCCATGTCGGGGTGTTCGTAGATGAAGCGGTCGACGTCGGCCGAGGTCTGGTCGTACTGGCCGTTGGCCTCCGAACCCCAACTGTTTGAGTGGACCCGCGCCCCGGCGTCATAGGCCTGCTGGAAGAGCCGGCCGAGGTCGGACGGCAGGCCGCCGAGGTTGCCCTGGGAGTCCAGGATTGACTGGAAGACCAGTTGCGCGCCGTAGGCCATGCCCTTGATCTGACCGCCGGAGTTGGCGCCGGTGCCCACCAGGGACCCGGCCACGTGCGTGCCGTGCCCGTTTGGATCCGAGGCGTCGTTGGGGCGGCCCCAGGTGTAGATGGACTTGATGCGGCCCTGGAAGTCCCGGTTCAGGCTCGAGTCGTTTTTCCCGCTGTCGATGCCGGTGTCCGAAACGCCGATGATCTGGCCCTGACCGGTCAGACCGCTCTGCCAAACCGGGGTCACCTTCAGGACCCCGGCCGCCTTGTCGTTGAAGACGCGAAACGAACGGACCGGCATGATTGAAGTGATGGCGTTGAAGCGAGCCAGTTCGGCCAATCGGCCGGCCGGGACCTCGGCGACGACGCCGTTCCCACCGCTCGACAGGACGCGCCCACCAAGTTCTTGCAGCCGCCCTGCCAGCGACTGACCCGCGGCGGAGTCAAAAGCGGTGATGTCGACCGAAACCCGGTCCTGCCCGGCATAGGTGGCCACCGGGCTCCCGTCGCGACCCAGGAACTCCCCGGCCAGCTTGTAGCCGGGCTGATAAATGGCGACGGCGCGGACGAACTTCAGGCCCTGGGCACGACGGGCTGCCTCGGGAGTCATCCGAACGACGAAGGCAAAGTCAGGAATGTAGTCGCCGATTTCGGCGCCCAGCCGGGTAAGTTGACGCTTCTCAAAGTCGCGGATCGGTCCGCCCCACTGCACCAGGTAGAGCCCTGGCTGCCCGGCGCGGTAGTCGTTGACCACGAGTCCCCGGCCAAGGGCGGGGGTACCGGAGAGCGGGTCGAAACTGACCGTTCCCAGGTTGAGCAGGTAGCCTCCGCCGTAGCCGGCGAGGATGGATGCGACCTGCGCCTGTCCCTGCGCCGCCCCGGGGGCTGCCGTGGGCAGCACCATCGCCAAAACGAGGCTCAGGGCGACAAGCAAGGCCAGCTTGCGCTTCAGGGTGGGTTTTCTTGCGGTGCCTATCCTCATCCTGGTTCCCCTTTCTCTTTTGCCGAGTCCCCGCGTATCACGAGCTATTCGACACCATTCGACATCTGTCCTCCTTTTATGTCTCCTTTGTGAACAGTAAATCATGCCAAACAAGCCCTGCGAACCGCGCCGCAGGGCCTTTTCCGGACCTTATTGCACCAGGCCACGCACGATTTTCCGCTAGCCTGGCCTTCGCGTTATGGAAACGGATCTCGCCCCGGGCACTTTTCAGGAGGGCCGGGCAGATCATTAGTGACGTTATTCACAAATGCTCCCGGGCGAAGCCCCGGCTAGAATTCGAGGCCTTCCCGGGCCGCCACTCCCGCCTGGTAGTGGTGCCGGACCTCCGCCATTTCGGTGACGGTGTCCGCGATCGCCAGCAGGCCCGGGTCCGCGTAGCGGCCGGTGATCACCAGGTCCATCGGGCGAGGCCGGTGCCGGCCGAACCGCAGCACCTCCTCCGCCGGTATCAGCCCATAGTCGACGGCCACGTTCAGTTCGTCCAGCACCAGCAGGTCCCGGTCGCCGGAGCGCAACGTCTCCCAGGCCAGGTCCATGCCGTGGCGGGCGAGGTCCAGGTCGCGGGGCGAGGGCGCCCCTTTGCTCACAAAACTGCTCTGCCCCGCCTGGACGACCGTAAACCCAGGCAGGGTCCGGGCCGCCCGCACCTCGCCATAGCGGTCATCGCCTTTCATGAACTGGATTACCAGCACGCGCCGGCCGTGACCCCAGGCCCGCAGCCCCAGCCCGAAGGCCGCCGTCGTCTTGCCCTTGCCGTCGCCCGTGTAGACCAGGAGCAGACCCGAATCCTTCAACCCTCATGGCCTCCTTCCCCCCCGCGGGCGGGCCGCCGCGAGTGGGCCCGCTTTTCCGCCCCCGCTCCCCGGCGGCGATCGCCGTCCGGCCCTCCGCCCAGCAGGAGGCTGTAACCCGCGGCCTGATTCTTGCCGTGGATTTTCGCCCAGTACATGGCCCGGTCAGCCGCCTCAACCAGTTCCTCCACCGTCTCCCGGCCGGGGCCGAAGCAGGCCGCGCCGATGCTCCCTGTCCGCCCCAGGGTGACGCCATCGGCCCCGGTAGCCGAGTAAGTCCGCCCCCGTTCAGCGACGGCCCGGCAAAGCCGCTGGGCGACGGCAAGGGCATCGTCTTCCAGCGTGTCGGCCAGCACGACGATGAACTCCTCCCCGCCAAAGCGCCCCGCCAGATCGAAATTTCGCAAGTTCTGACGGATCGCGCTGGAGGCCTCGGCCAGGGCCCAGTCCCCCGCCTGATGGCCGTGCCGGTCGTTGACGGCCTTGAAGTCGTCCAGGTCGAGCATCAACACCGAAAAGGGGGGACGCAGCCCCCCCAGGCCCCGGCAGGCCTCCTCCAGTTTGGCGATCACGTATTCGCGCGTGTACAGGCCGGTCAGCGGCTCAAAGATGGCGTGGCGGCGCAGGGTGTTTTCCGCCCGGGCGATGACGTAGGCGTAACCGACGGCGGTGAGCATGATCAGCAGTGCCGCGGCCCGGCTTTCGGCCGGTGCCAGAACCACCGCGTCCCGCGCCAACCACGCCTCGCCGCCGATCCCAAGGGCCGCCAGGAACCCCGCCAGGTGGACGCCGATCACCGCGAGCTGCCACCCCAGCGCCGGGGGATCCCAACTGGAGCGAAACCGCACCCCCGATCCCAGCAGTCCCAGCAGGAAGAGCGACGCAAAGGGACTGGCGCCCCCGCCGGTGCGCGCTACCAACCAGGCCCAGAGGACGGTGGCGACCCCTTCGGCCCCCAGGTGGGCCGCGTTGGACCGCTCTCCCTCCGGGAAGAACCGCCCCAGGATGAAGACAACGGCCAGACCCACGCCAAAGGGAGCCCAGTCCCGCAGCGGCTGAGCGCCGGGAACCAACAGGAGAAAGGCGGCCAGCCAGGCGAAGACCCACCCCCGGAGCAATAGCAAGAGTTCCGCGACCATTCGGGGACGCCTGAACATCGGCCCACCCCCTTCAGCCTGTGGACGTTTCGACATCACCGCCGTCATCCCCTCTCGCCCGTCCCTGGATGATCCCGGGAATGGCAAGTCCACACCCGAGCCTACATATAGATTCGGAGGGAGATGGCCGCAAACGGCCCACTGCCCTAAGGCAGTTACCGGAGGAGGTTCGCCATGACCGCAGTTGTGGAGACCACGCGGGGGGTCCGCTTCGCCCTGCTGGTGGAAGCGAGCAGTTCGTTCCGGCTGGACCCGATCACGCCCGGCGGCGGGCACACCGTCATTACCCTCGAGGAGGGCCGGGGCGAACTCCTGCTCTATGTCCGCGGCTTGCGCCCACTGCGCGAGAACCGGCCGCCGGGGCACTTCTTCTACGAGGCCTGGTTCTATGACCCGCAGGCCTCCCCTCCCCGGGCGGTCAGCGCGGGAGCGTTCAACGTCGACGAGACCGGCGCGAGCCGGGCCTTCTTCGTCTTCGACCCCCGGGACCTGCGCGCGTCGGGCCTGCAGTTTCGTCCGGACCTGCTGCTGCTGGTCACCGCCGAATGCCACGACGGGGACCCCGAGCCCAGTACCGCCCCCGCGTTGCTGGGCATGATTGGAGCGCCGGCGCCGGTGCCCGAGGTCGTCGGCCTCAGCCTCGGCCCGGGCGGGCCACCCCAGCCGGAGCCTCCCGCCACCGAGGCGCGAGCGGCCTTAACGGGCCCCACCGTGCCTTTCCCCACCACCCCCCAGCGGAGCCCGGAGGCCGCCACACCGCCGGTTGCCGCGCCGCCGCGGCCCGCCGTCCAGCATTGGCAATTCGGCGAGGTCCCGCCGCCCCCTCACGTCTGCCCGCCGGGTTACGCGCCGGCCGAGGAATTCCAGGAAGCCCTCTTCCCCCTGCGTGACCGCCTGGACGAAGCGACCGCCAACGCCGTCATCAACTTCCGGCAGGGGACCTGCCTCCTCACCATTCGCGGCGTCCCGCTCCCCTCCACGTGGGGGATGGAGGCGACCACCGAACGCCCCTACAACGTCTACCAGGGCTGGGTGCACAACAGCAAGACCGGCGAGTGGGCGTCGCTGGGCTACTTCGGCCGCATCTGGCACGACACCTACCGCCTGCAATACCGGGGGGATCTCCCCCTGTACCTCTTCGATACCTTGATCGTCGCGCCGGAGGACCGGACCAGCACGGGTGGGCCGGCCAGGTTGCAACTCTTCTCGGTCACCTACTCGGCCTGCGAGCCGGCGCCGCCGCGCCCGGGGTGAGGCCCTTCCGGGGGGGGTGAGGCCGTCCCCGGTTACTCGCCCTCGGTCCCGAAGAGCCGCGCGAAGTCCTCCATGGTCAGCAGGACGTCGCGCGGTTTTGATCCCATGTAGCCGCCGATGTAACCCCGCTTCTCCATGTCGTCGATCAGCCGGGCCGCGCGGTTGTAACTGATCCGCAGCCGCCGCTGCAGGATCGACACTGACGCCTGCCCGTGCTCGATGACGATTCGGACGGCCGTGGCAAAAAGTTCATCGGTCGCCCGCTCGGCCTCTTCCTCCGACTCCTCCCGCTCCTCCAGCGCCAGGGGCTCCGCCCGGTATTGGGGCTGAGCCTGTTTCTTGCAGAACTGGATCACCGCCTCGATCTCCTTCTCGTTGACGTAAGCTCCCTGGGCGCGGATTGGTTTGGACGAGCCGACCGGGAAGAAGAGCATGTCACCCTTGCCGAGGAGCTTTTCCGCTCCGCTCATGTCCAGAATGGTCCGCGAGTCGATCTGGGAGGCTACGGCGAAGGCGATTCGCGAGGGGATGTTGGCCTTGATCAGGCCGGTGATGACGTCCACCGACGGCCGCTGGGTGGCCACCACCAGGTGGATTCCCGCCGCGCGGGCCATCTGGGCCAGGCGGCAAATGGCGTCCTCCACGTCCACCGGGGCGATCATCATCAGGTCGGCAAGCTCGTCAACCACCACCACAACGGCGGGCAGGGCCGGATGCGAGTAGTCGCCATTCTCCTCAGCCTTCATGGCGTTGTAGCGGCCGACGTCCCGCACGCCGCAGGTGGCAAAGAGCTCGTAGCGGGCCTCCATCTCCCGAACCGCCCACTTCAGGTAGCCGGCGGCCTTCTTGGCGTCGGTCACCACCGGCGCGATGAGGTGCGGGATGCCGTTGTAGTGGTTCAGTTCCACCATCTTCGGGTCGACCATCATGAACTTGACCTCGTCCGGGCGCGCCCGCAGCAGGAGGCTCATGATGATGGTGTTGATGCAGACCGACTTGCCCGAGCCGGTGGCGCCGGCGATGAGCAGGTGGGGCATCTTCTCCAGGTTGCCCAGCACCGGCCGCCCGGCGATGTCCTTTCCCAGGCCCAGGCAGAGTTTGGCGGGGTTCTCCCGGAACTCAGGCGCCTCCACCACCTCGCGCAGCAGGACCGGCGTGACTTCCTTGTTGGGGACCTCGATGCCCACCGCCGCCTTTCCCGGGATGGGGGCCTCGATCCGCACCTGCGGCGCGGCCAGGGCCAGGGCGAGGTCGTTGGCCAGGGTGGTGATCCGGTTGACGCGGATACCCGGGGCGGGTTGCAGTTCGTAGCGGGTGATGGTCGGCCCCTGATGAATCTCCACCACCTTGGCCTTCACCCCGAAGCTCTCCAGAGTCTCCTCCAGGTGCTTGGCCTGCTCGCTGATGTCCCGGTGGGCCTGAACGCTCCGCGGCCGGGTGGGACCGGCCAGCAGGGTGGAATGGGGAACCTGGTACAGCGCCTGGCCGTCCAGGGTTACCTGGCGCACGGCGGCCGTCCGGGCTCCCTCCCCCGGCGTCCCCTCCGCGCGGGGGCCCTCCCCCCTGGTGTCGCGCGGCGCCTCGCGGCGCTTGGCGGTCCGTGTCTCCGCCCCCGGGCGAATCTCCGTGCCGCGCACCTCCGTGCCATCCAGCAAGTGGATCACCAGCGGCGCGTCCTTGGCTTCCTTGGCGTCCTTGGGCCCGGCGGGACCGGCGCCGGCCTTCCCTCCGGCGGCGGCGGAAGGCGCGTTTGGACCGGGGCTCTCCACCGGGACGACCGCGCTCCCACCCCC
>JAJYMS010000251.1 GCA_021786825.1 Bacillota bacterium
AGAACGGGGCGAAGGTCAGTTGTCAGATCGGCTTCGGAGGGAACCTGAGCGTCAAGGAAATCATTGGCACTCAGCCGTTGGGGGCCTCGTCAAAGGGTGACCTCGGCTGGGGTTCTCCGCCCAGGGGGATGACGACCGAGGAAGTCGAGGAAATGGTTCAGGTCTACGTGCGGGCCGCCGTAAGGGCCAAGAACGCCGGATACGACGCGGTCACCCTTCACGGGTGCCACGGCTCGCTGCTGATCCAGTTCATGAGCCCGTACAACAACGACCGCGACGACAAGTATGGGGACCGCTACCGGTTCGCCATCGAATGTGTCCAAGCGATTCGCAAGGTCGTTGGCCCCGACTTTCCGATCATTTACCGCATCAGTTCGGACGAGTTTATGGAAGACATCGGCGAAACCGGCGTAACCATCGACGAGACGGCCAACATCATCGCCCCCAAGTTGATCGAGGCAGGAGTAGACGGCATCGACGTATCGGCGGGCCGCATCGGCATCACCCCCGACCACTCCTTCCCGCCGCTCTACGACCCGCCCGGGGTGAACGTCCGCCTGGCGACCGCGGTCAAGCAGAAGGTCCAAGCTCCGGTGATCTGCGTGGGGCGCATTAACGAACCGCGGCTGGCCTTCAAGATCGTCGAGAAGGGACAGGCGGATATCGTCTCGCTGTGCCGGCCCGTGATCGCCGATCCCGATTACGTCGTCAAGGCCAAGGAGGGCCGCTTCGAAGACGTCCGGAAGTGCATCGCCTGCAACTATTGCCTCGACTTGCTGTTCAAGAACTTCGTGGTGCGGTGCGCCGTGAACCCGGAATACGGCCGGCAGGAAAAGTTCGCCATAACCCCTGCTGCCCGGGCCAAGAAAGTGCTGGTGGTCGGAGGGGGAATCGGCGGCATGGAGACGGCGCGCGTCGCCGCCCTCCGCGGCCACCAGGTGACCCTGGTCGAGAAAGACGCCGCCCTGGGCGGAACGGTCCGGGTCGGGGGGGCTATTCCCAACGTACCCACCGGCGAACTGAACAACATCGTTGACTGGGAGATCACTCAGATCCGCAAGCTCAAAGTGGATGTCAAGCTGGGCACCGTCGCCACGAAGGGGCTGATTGACGAACTCAACCCGGACACCGTGGTGCTCGCCACCGGCGCCTCGGACCTGGAGCCGGACATCAAGGGGGCGGGGAACGCCAACGTCTTCAAACTGACCGACTACCTCCGTCGCCGGCCCGGCGTTGGTTCAAAGGTCGTGGTGGTCGGAGGCGACGAGGGTGCGGAAACGGCGTTATCCCTGGCCCGGGAAGGGAAGAAGGTGACCCTGGTCGCGGAAGGCGACGGGTACGCCTTGCCGTCGTACATTTATCCTTTCGCCAATCGTTCCATGCCGCTCAAGCGAATGCTGAACAAGGCCGGCGTGGAGGTCGTCCGGAAGGCGAAGGTGGTGGAAATCACCGCAAGCGGCGTCAAGGTTGACCGGGGCGGCAAGCTGGAGTCGCTCGCAGCCGACAGCGTGATCCTGGCCTTGGGGCGTCGGTCCAACCGAGGGCTCCAGGCTGAACTGCGCGGGACCAAGCGCGAGCTCCACGAAGTGGGGGACTGCATTGAACCCAGGAGCCTTGCCCACGCGATGGACCAGGCCGCCTGGGTGGGGCGGACGATCTAGCCGGGGGCGGAACGGTCGGAGCGCGCCGCCGGAAGGGAGCAGCTCAACCCTACGGCGCGCTCCACCCCCGTTTCGGCTCGGTGGGTAAGGGGGAGCGCATGGGGCCCAAGCGACTGTTTTTGTTGGGTTCGGGGTACCTGGACATCGACAGGAGCGTCTTCATCGCCGGGTCACGGCCGGGAACGCGCGTGCGGGCGCCGGTTTACTGTGGGCTGATCGAATGTGACGAAGGTTACGTTCTGGTTGACACCGGACTCAATCCGACCGGAATTGAGGACCCGGAGTCCGCGTGGGGCGTCAGGGCCAAGGAGGCTCCCCCGTCAATGACTCCGGCGGACGACGTCCGGTCACGTTTACGGGAACTGGGGATCAGGCCGGAAGAAATCAAGTGGGTGATCAACACCCACTTGCACTGGGATCACACCGGGGCGAACCGGTTTTTCAAGCAGGCCCGCTTCGTGGTCCAGAAGGTGGAGTACGACTTCGCCTGGAACCCGCCGGCCGAATTCCAGAAGTTCTATATGAGCAACCATTTTAGGTACCCCCTAGACTACTGGCCGGTTGAGGGAGACCTGGAACTGATGCCGGGGCTAAAGGTACTGTCCACGCCGGGGCACACCATCGGCCATCAATCGGTAATGGTAGAATTGCCGCGGTCCGGGCCCGTGATTCTGGCTGGGGACGCGGTCTACTTGGAGGAAAACATCCGCCGGCGCGTACCCCCGGGTAACTGTTGGAGCGCGGAATCTTCACTGTCCAGCCTCGATAAACTGGGGCGGCTCGCGGAGCAAGAGAACGCCGTCATCATGCCGGGCCACGACCCCGACTGGTGGCAGAACGTGAGGCATTCGCCGCCGGACTATTACGGTTGAGCCCTCGGGAGGAGAGCAGCGTTGGAAGGGAGTAAGGTTTTTTCTTTCCAGGTACCTACGGCCGTGTTTTGGGGCTCTGGGGCCAGCCTGGAAATCGGTGAAAAAGCACGGGCGGTGGGGGCCAGGAGAATCCTTTTGGTTACCGACCAGGGGGTGGCCAAAACCGGGGCTCCCGAGCGCCTGGCGGGGATCTTGACGTCGGAAGGAATGGACGTCCAGATCTTCGCGGGGGTTTCCGCCAATCCTGACGTCCAAGTCATTGATCGCGCTGTCCGGCAGGCCAAGGAAGAAAGCTGCGACGCGCTGGTGGCCATCGGAGGGGGTAGCTCCATTGATGTGGCCAAGGCGGTCGGCCTGATGCTGGCCAACGGCGGTGACTCCATCGAGGAGTACGTCCTCGGGAAACCGATTGCTAAACGCAACCCTCCGTTGATCGCTTTGCCAACGACTTGCGGGACTGGTAGTGAAGTGACCACCTCCGCCGTGGTCAGCGACAAAAAGCGCAAGAAGAAAGTCAGCTTGCGCCAGGGAACGCTTCTGTGCGCGTCGGTGGCGATCGTCGATCCCGAGTTGATGACCTCGTTGCCCCCTCACGTGGTGGCGACCACCGGTGCGGACGCCTTGTCCCATGCCATGGAAGCCTACCTGTCCCACGCGGGATCGCCGATGACGGACGCGGGCGCGCTCTACGCCATCGAGCTCATCGCCGCCAACCTGAGACCGGCCGCGGCGAATCCCGCGGACCTGCACGCCATTGGGCTGATGGGGATTGCGAGTACCATTGCCGGCTTCGCCTTCGGCCAGGCTTCCACCACCCTCGTGCATTGCATGTCCCATGCCGTCGGCGCCCACTTCGACGTGCCCCACGGCCTGGCCAACGCGGTTCTCCTGCCTCACGTCATGGAGTACAACCTGCCGTCAAATCTTCCGCGCTTTGCGCGGCTCGCGCGGGCGTTGGGGGGCCGCGTCGACGGGCTTTCCGACCTCGAGGCCGCCGACCTCGGAGTCAATTTGCTGCGAAGGCTGCTGGCTGACTTGGGTATTCCCCGCCACCTGCGCGAGCTGGGAGTCTCCCCGGAGGCCATCCCGGCCATGGCCGGAGATGCCGCGGCGGAGAAAAGGATCAAGAACAATCCCCGCCAGGTCACCGAAAAGGAGATCGTCGCCCTCTTCGAAAGGGCCATGTGACAAGGAGGTCGGAACCAATGGGAGACAGGCTGCTGGCGCTGGAAGAAGTCGCGGAGAGGCTTCAGCTGAAAGTCAAGACGGTGGAGCGCTTGGTCGAACGCGGTGACCTTCCAGCCGAGATGGTGGACGGCCATTGGATGGTCCAGGAAGAAGACGCCCGGCAGTTTGCGCTGAATTTTAACCACTAGTTTTCGGGGTCATCTCGGAGACGGCCAAGGAGGAAATGTCGACGTGACTCTGACGGAACAACTGGCGGACTTCGTTGTGCGCACCCGCTTCGAGGATCTGCCCACACCCGTTCGGCACGAGGCCCAACGGTGCCTGCTGGACTGGTTGGGAGTAGCCCTGGGAGCCTCACGACATACCATGGTGGATATCTTACTCGAGGCGGCAGGCGAACTGGGATCGTCCCCCCAGGCCTCCATCCTGGGACGGGACGCCCGGGTCGATTTGACCTGGGCCGCTTTGACCAACGGGTCCATGTCCCACATTTATGACTACGATGATACCCACTTGGACACCGTCTTGCACCCGAGCGCGCCGGTGATGCCCGCTATTCTTGCCTTGGCAGAGGGCGGGCAGATGAGCGGTCCGGCCTTTCTGACCGCTTTTGTGGTCGGGTACGAGGTTGAGGCCCGGGTGGCTCTGTCCGTCTACCCGTCTCACTACGACCGAGGGTGGCACATCACCGGTACGGCCGGGGCGATCGGAGCCGCCGCGGCGGCGGCGAAAATGTTGGGGTTGAACCTGATGCAGACCACCCACGCCTTGGGAACCGCCTCGACTCAAGCGGCCGGTATGCGGGAGATGTTCGGGACGATGTGCAAGCCGCTCCACCCGGGGAAGGCTGCGGCCAACGGCCTTCTCGCAGCATTGTTGGCGGCGAAGGGATTCACCAGCTCCATCCGGGCCCTGGAGGCCCCCAGGGGATTCTGTCACGTTCAATCCGATGGCCCTGACCTTGGGTGGTTGACTCGGAACCTCGGGGGCACCTTTGAGATTCTGAAGAACAGTTTTAAGCCGTACCCCTGCGGTGTGGTGACCCACCCTGGGATTGACGGGGTGTTGCGGTTGCGTGAAGGTAATTCCTTTTCGGCCGGCGCTGTTGAGGAGATTCAGATCCGGGCTAATCGGCTGGTTCTGGAGCTCACCGGGAAGACCGAACCTGCCACCGGGTTGGAGGGCAAGTTCAGCATCTTTCACTGTGCGGCCGCCGCCCTCGTTGACGGGACGGTGGGACCGGCTCAGTTCACCGACGACCGGGTAAGAGACCCCCGGATAATCGCCGCAAGGGGCCTGGTCAAGGTTGAGGTGGACCGGGATGTACGCGAAGACGAGGCGGTAGTCAGCATCCTGCTGCGTGACGGGCGCAGGCTGGAAGACCACGTGGTTCACGCTTCCGGGAGCCGCGAAAACCCGTTGAGTGACGAGGGGTTAAGGAAGAAGTTTAAGTCTTTGACCGAGGGGATTATCTCCGCGCAACAAGCGGATCGTATCATTCAACTGGTGCGGGAAATCGAGGACATCGACGACATGGGCGTGCTGATCAAGGCCTGCTCCAAGGGGTGAGCCCGCCGGGGGGATGAGCATGGGGTACGACCGCAGAATTCTTTGGGTGGATCTGACTCACTCCAAGCAGCGCGTGGAGGACGTTGGCGAGGAGGTCCTGCGCCGTCATATCGGCGGCTCGGGTTTGGCCGCTTACCTTTTGTCCCGCCTTTCGGCATGGAGTATTCCTCCGCTCGATCCGGCCACACCCCTCGTCTTTTCCGCAGGCCCTCTCACCGGCACCAAGGTGCCCATGTCAGGGCGCTATGCCGTTGCCGCCAGGTCGCCCCTGACGGGAAAGTGGGGCGAGGCCGATTCCGGCAGTCCGTTCGGTGGGGAGCTGAAAGGAGCCGGCTTCGACGCCATGGTGATCATCGGGCGGGCGGCCCCGCCAGTCTACCTTTTTGTGCGTGAGGGTGGAGTTGAAATCCGCCCAGCCGGTCACTTGTGGGGCAGAGACACGTACTTTACGCACGACGCCGTGCGCGAGGAGACTGATTCCCGAGCCGCCGTGGTCTGCATCGGAACGGCGGGCGAGCATCTGGTTCCCATTGCCAGTATCATGTCAGAGGGTGCCTCGGCTCGGGCCGCGGGCCGGACCGGCATGGGCGCGGTGATGGGCAGCAAGAACCTCAAGGCTATCGCGGCCTATGGCCAGATTCCGGCGCCAATCGCTGATCCCGCCTCCCTCCAGGCCTCCCTCAAGGCCTGCCTGCCCAATATCGTCAAGAAGATGGCCCGTTCCAAGGAATACGGCACCGCCGGTGGCGTGGTCGGGAACGCGACCATCGGCGACATGACCGCCCGAAACTGGACGATCAACGACTGGATTCAGCCCGCCGAGCGCATCAGCGGCGAGGCCATGAACCAGACGATTTTAAAGAAGCGCTACTACTGCCCCACTTGCGTGGTCGGCTGCGGCCGCGAGGTGGAACTTCGGGCCGGTCCGCATCGCGGGCAAATAGTTGGGGGCCCGGAGTATGAGACCCTGGCCGGTTTTGGAGCAGAGATGCTGGTGGACGACCTCGACACGATCGCCGAGGTCAATGACCTTTGCAACCGCCACGGTCTTGACACCATTTCCGCCAGCGGCGCCATTGCCTTTGCGATGGAGGCCCGGGAGCGGGGATACCTGGCCGGGATTCCTGACGTCGAACTAATCGAGTGGGGCAATGGCGAGGCAGTGATCGCTCTGGTGGAAAAGATTGCCCGCCAAGACGGCATTGGAGAATTTCTCGGGCGCGGCGTGCAAGCCATGGCTGAGGCGCTGGGCGAGGGCACCCGGTCCTTTGCGATGCACGTTCGTGGCCTGGAGTTCCCATACCATGACCCCCGGGCGCTGGGGAGCCTCGCGCTGGCCTATGCGACTCACCCGCGCGGCGCTTGCCACCGCAGCAATACCCAATACACAGAGCGTCACGCCTTCCCTGAACTTGGCTTAGACAAATCTCTCGACCGCTTTTGCGAGACGGGCAAACCTTTGGCGGTGGCGCGAATGCAGGATTACGCGGAGATCTACAACTGCCTGAAGCTCTGCCAGTTCCTGATGCAAGCAGTGCGGGTCTCTGAGGTGGTCGATTGGCTGAACGCCGTCACGGGGTGGGATATGGATGTAGCCGAGTTCCTGAGGGTCGGTGAGCGGAACAACAACCTCAAACGCCTTTACAACCTGCGTCTGGGCTCCGGCGCAAACGACGACACGCTGCCCGCCCGAACTTTGCAAGAGCGCTTTCAAACAGGCGGCTCAGCGGGTTACGTCCCCGACCTCAAGAGCATGCTTGCGGAATACTACGCTATCCGAGGCTGGGACGAACAAGGTGTCCCAACCCGCAAAAAGCTTGCAGAACTTGGACTGCTCGAGTACGCTCGAACTGTGGGAACGTGAGGGTGGGACATGGTTCGGGTTAGCGTTCAACTCAGTCAGGCCCTGGCGCAGACGGTTGGATGGCGTCAACAAGAGGTGGTGTTGCAGGGGGCCCCCACCGTGCGGGACTTGCTGGTCGAGCTTCGCTCCCGCCAACCGGAATTCGCCGGTCAGATCCCTGCGGACCCAGTCTCGGATCTGCCCCATTTCCTGCTGGTCGTGGTGAACGGTTGGGAAGCACGCCCCGATCTTCCTTTGCGAGAGGGCGATGGTGTAACGCTCCTGTTGCCAATTAGTGGCGGGTAGACGGGGAAAGGGGCGGCTCCGGGACCCCGCGGGAGGGATGGGTTTGGCGGAGAAGTTCCTGCGCGTTACATATGAGGCGAATGGTGTGGCTTTGGTCACCCTCAACAACCCGCCGCTGAATACCCTGGTGCGGCCAGTGCGTTCGGAACTGCTGACAAGCCTCGAGACGCTCGCTACCGACGAGTCGCTTCGCGCGCTCATCCTTACCGGGGAAGGGAACCGGGCTTTCAGTGCCGGGGCCGACCTGCGCGAGGAGGAGGACCTGGCGGGCGAGGCGTTACGGCGGTTTCTGGGTGAGTGGCAACGGCTTTACAGGGCCGTGGTTGACTTCCCTGTACCTGTTATCGCAGCGGTGAATGGTTGGGCCCTGGGCGGTGGCTTTGAAGTGATGCTGGCCTGTGACCTGCGGGTGGCGGCCGAGACGGCCCGAATCGGCGCGATCGCGTTGCGCATCGGGCTCGTGAATCACATCCCCCGCCTGGTTCGGTTAGTGGGGGATGCTCGAACCCGCGACATGGTTTTCACGGGTCGGCATGTGGCGGCCGCGGAGGCGGTTGCGATCGGGCTGGTAAACCGGGTGGTGTCACCGGCGGAACTGCTTCCTGCCTCCCGGGAAATGGCGCAGCAAATCGCCTCGCTACCGCCCCTGGCAGTGCGCCGGGCAAAGCAACTCCTCGGTCAGGCGGGCGACCTGACGTTTTCCCAGAGCGAGGACCTCCAGTCGGAGTACTTTCTGGAACTCCACGGGAGTCCTGATCACCACGAAGCCGTCCGGGCCTTCCTCAACCGGCACGGCTGAGGGTCCTGCAGCTTGACTCAGCGAGGTGAAGGCCGGTGATACAAGCCTTAAGTGGAGTGCGCGTACTCGATCTTTCTCAGGTGATGGCGGGTCCCTATTGTACCATGCTCTTGGGTGACCTCGGCGCTGACGTGATAAAGGTGGAGCCGCCAGGGGGTGATTCGATCCGAAGGACGGCAGGGAGCGTCGGGACGGAGAGCCCAGGCTTTTGGGCCGTCAACCGTAACAAGCGCGGGATTGCTCTTAACTTGAAGGACCCGCGGGGGCGCGACCTCCTCCGCTCCCTGGCGGCCCGGACGGACATCCTGGTGGAGAACTACCGACCTGCAATCATGGAGTCCTTCGGTCTTGGGTACGAGGACTTGCGAAAGGTGAACCCCGGGCTCATCTACGCTTCCATCTCAGGCTTTGGTCGAACCGGACCATACGCCGGCCGGGGCGGGTTTGACTTGGTGGCCCAGGGAATGTCCGGGATAATGTCAGTCACCGGTGAGGAAGGGCTGCCGCCGATGAAGTGCGGCCTCCCCATCACCGACCTGGGGGCCGGGCTCTTCGCCTTGCAGGCTATCCTTGCGGCCTATATCCATCGCTTATCCACCGGGGAGGGGCAGCATGTGGAAACCTCGCTTTTGGAGGCTGGGATTGCCCTCTCCGTATGGGAATCCTCCCAATACTTCTCTGGGCGCGGGATTCCCGAGCCCATGGGTTCAGCCCACCGCATGGCGGCTCCCTACCAGGCCATTCGCTGCAGCGATGGCTACATTACGCTCGGTGCGGCCAATCAGCGAGGATGGGAGCGCTTCACTCAAGCCATCGGCCGGCCCGACCTCATCAGTCGTCCAGAGTACGTGGACGACACCCAGCGGGTTCGAAACCGCCGTCGGTTAGCCCGGGAAATCGAGGGAGTAACCGTTACGCGACCACGAGCCCATTGGCTCCAAGTGCTGGATGAAGCCGACGTCCCTTGCGGGCCCATCCTCAATTACGGGGAGGTTTTCGCCGACCCTCAAGTGAGGGACTTGGGTATGGTCGAAGAAGTGGAGCACCCCATAGGGGGTCACGTTAGGGTGGTTAGGCCGGCAGTCAGGCTTTCTAAGACACCGGTCAGAGTCGCCCGCCGCTCACCTCTTTATGGCGAACACACCGCCGAAGTGTTGCGGGAGATAGGGTATGGAGACGAGGAAACCCGCTCCCTCGCTGCGGCTGGGGTTGTCATCTTGGGCAACACGGCGGTGTAAGGGTACCGTGGTGCTTGAAAACACCCAAAGGGGGTATGCCGCGTGATGACCGGAGCCCAGTACATCGAAAGCCTAAAGCGGCGCAGGATCCAGGTCTATGCCTTCGGCCGGCGGGTGGAGCAGGTGGTGGGCGATCCGCTGTTTCAGCCCCACATCGAGGCCGCGGCCCTCACCTACGACCTCG
>JAJYMS010000258.1 GCA_021786825.1 Bacillota bacterium
GGGCAAGCTGGCCGAGCACGGTATGGTGATGAACGAGGAGAGCCGGGCGGTCAAGCCTGGCGACAGGGTCGTGCTCGGCAACTTCTCCGTGGAATTCTTCCGCGTCAACCATTCCATCGCCGATGCCCTGGGCGTGGCCATCCGCACCCCGGTGGGGCTGGCGGTCCACACGGGGGACTTCAAGTTCGACCACACCCCGGTCGACGGCGATGTGGCCGATTTCCACCGCCTGGCCGAGCTGGGCAACGAGGGCGTGCTGGTGCTGCTCTCCGACAGCACCAACGCGGAACGCCCGGGTTACACGCCGTCCGAGAAGGTGGTCGGCGCGACCCTGGACGAGGTCATCGCCCGCGCCAAGCAGCGCGTGCTGGTGGCTACCTTCGCCTCCAACGTGCACCGCATCCAGCAGGTCATCGAGGCGGCGCGGCATCATCGCCGGAAAGTTGCGGTTACCGGGCGGAGCATCGAGAACACCGTCCAGGTGGCCTCCGAACTCGGCTACCTGCACATCCCTGAAGGTACGCTCATCGACGTGGAGGAGATCGACCGCCTTGCCCCCCACCAGTTGGTCATCCTGACCACTGGCAGTCAGGGGGAGCCGATGTCGGCCCTCACCCGGATGTCCGTCTCCGACCACAAGCGGGTGGAGATCGTGCCCGGAGACACGGTGGTCATTGCCGCCACGCCGGTGCCCGGCAACGAGAAGCTGGTGTCGCGCACCATCAACAACCTCTTCCGGCGCGGGGCGGAGGTAATCTACGAGAAGGCGGCCGGGGTCCACGTTTCGGGCCACGCGTCGCAGGAAGAGCTGAAACTGATGCTCAACCTGATCCGGCCGCGCTTCTTCATCCCCGTCCACGGGGAGACGCGGCACCTGATCCATCACAGCCGGCTGGCCCAGGCCACCGGCATTCCGTCCAACAACATCATCCTGGCGGAGAATGGGTCGGTCATCGAGGTCACGCGGCAAAGGGCCACCGCCGCCGCCAAGGTCACCGCCGGCCAGGTGATGGTGGACGGCCTGGGCGTGGGGGACGTTGGTAACATCGTCCTGCGCGACCGCAAGCAGTTGGCCCAGGATGGCATCATGATCGTGGTTATGGCCATGGACAAAGAGGGCGGATACCTGGCGGGCGGCCCCGATATCGTCTCCCGCGGGTTCGTCTACGTCCGGGAGTCCGAGCAATTGATCGAGGAGGCCCGGGTCAAGGTCCGCGAGGCCGTGGCCGAGTGCGAGCAGCGGAAGATCACCGAGTGGTCGCAGATCAAGTCGGTCGTCCGCGACGTGCTGGGCAAGGTGCTCTATGACCGGACCCGGCGACGGCCGATGATCCTGCCGATCATCCTGGAAATCTAGCCGGTGGCGACCGGCGCGGCGGAGGGCGACCGGGACACGGTGAAGGAGGGGGCAGCAACATGGGCGAAGGTGAACTGCGCCGGAGGGACCGGGCCATGGAGCCGTCCGAGGCGGAGGCTTTCCTGGCGGGAGCTGAGGTGGGCCGGTTGGGCACCGCCGATGCCCGGGGCCGCCCCTACGTCACGCCCTTCTACTTCGCCTATGACCGGGGGGCCATCTACCTCCACGGGACGGCGACGGGGCACGTGCGGTCCAACCTGGCGGCCAATCCCGAGGTTTGCTTCGAGGTCGACGCCCACCACGGGGTTATCGCCGGGGACCAGCCATGTGGCTACAGCGCGGGCTTCGCCAGCGCGATCTGCTTCGGCACCGCCGCCGTGGTGGTGGATGAAGGGGAGAGGCAGGCGGCCTTGGATTTGTTGATGGACAAGTACGGGACCCCCGCCCCCGCCGGCAGCCGGGAATACGCGAACCGGGGGAAGACCACGATTATCGGGATCGCCGTGCGGACCCTCACCGGAAAAAGGAGAAAGGCCGCGCCTTAGCGAGAGGCCGTCCCGTAGGGAGAGGCCGGGCCGGGAGTCTCATCCCGGATCCCGGCCTTCAGCTTTGGCTCCGCCGGCCGGGGGGCCCCTGGGGGCATTGGCCCACGCGGACCTGACCGTCGAATAACTGGAACCGGGCGCCGGAACAGGACGGTGGGCCGCTGCCGAACGGCGCGAAGAAGGATTGGGGTGACGGGAGGACGATCCATGGAGATACCTGAAGACGCGGTCCGGCGAGTCTTCGGCGAGCGGGCGCCGATGTACGCGACCAGCGCCGCCCATATCGATTCCCAGGTCCTGGCCAAGGTTGTCGGGCTCGCCTCACCCCACCCGGACTGGTCGGTCCTGGATGTGGCTACCGGCACCGGGCATACGGCTTTTGCCCTGGCACCCCAGGTCGCCTCCGTCATCGGGATCGACGTGACCCCTGAGATGCTGTCGGAAGCCGAGCGGCTCCGCGCCGACCGGTCCTTTGCCAACGTGGGATTTCTCCTCGCTGACGTCCACCACCTGCCTTTTGACGATGACAGCTTTCACCTGATCACCTGCCGCCGTGCCGCCCACCACTTTTCCCATATCGATCAGGCCTTGCGAGAGATGAAACGGGTGCTGCGCCCCGACGGCAGGCTGGTCATCGACGACCGCAGCGTGCCGGAAGACGACTTTGTGGACGACTGCATGAACGCGCTTGATCGCTACCACGATGAATCCCACGTTCGCCAGTATCGCCCGAGCGAGTGGAGAAAGTTGCTTGACGGCGCCGGCCTGATCGCGGAGGCGGTTGAGCCCTACGTCAAACATCGGCCGTTGACATCGCTGACCGACGGCGTCTCACCCGAGAATGTCCGCCGGGTCTACGCGCTGCTGGAACGCCTGAACGCCTCGCAGCGGGAGGTGCTGAAACTGGTCGAGGTGGACGGACAACTTCACATCAATCATTGGTACATAATGTTATCCGCCCGGAAAGGCGGGTAGGTGTCGCGGTGGTCCTGCGGAGGGCTTTGAGATGAGTAAAATCGCCATCATCGGATCGGGCGGTTCGGGGAAGTCAACCCTCGCCCGCCGGCTGGGGGCTCTCCTTGGCATACCCGTAATTCATCTGGACTCACTCTTCTGGAAGCCCGGGTGGGTTGAGACGGAAACAGGGGAATGGAGAAGCATCCAGGAGGACCTGGTGAAGGGGGACTGCTGGATCATCGACGGGAACTACAGCGATACCATGGACGTCCGCTTCGAGGCCGCCGACACCCTTGTTTTTCTGGACTTCCCGCGAAGCCTCTGCCTATGGCGGGCAGTGAGACGCCGGTTCCAGTACGCCGGGAGGTCCAGGCCCGACGTGGGGCCGGGTTGTCCCGAGAAAATCGATTGGGACTTTGTCCGGTGGATCTGGACCTTCCCGGCCGCCCAACGGCCGGTCCTCCTGGCCGAGGTGGGCCAATTTCTGGCGGAAGTGGAGCGCGGCCGCGAGGTGTGAGGATCGAAACGGACGGCCGGTGATCAAAATTGTCCTCGGGGGCGGGGACATGGAAGGAAAAATTAGATTTGATCGCGAAAATCGCTTTCAGTCCGCGACGGAGGTGGCCGCAAGGGGTGGCCAGGGGGACGATGGGGCAGGGGACGAAATGGTGACGGTGAAGGATCTTCTGCAGCTACCTGTCTTTCAGCCGGCCAAGGTCGTTGCCGGGGCGGAAGGACTGGGGCGAAGCGTGTCGGCTATTACCGTGGGGGAGGTGCCCGACCAGGAGAAATACCTCCGGGGCGGGGAAATCATCCTCACGGCTCTCTATGCTTTCCGGGATGACCCGGCCGTCGTCGCCTCCGCGATCGAGAAGTACGCCCAGCGAGGGGCCGCGGCGGTCGCCTTCAAACCGGGCGTGTACCTCTCCCACCTGGGCGCGGAGGCGATCAAGGTGGCGGAGAGCATCCCGCTGCCGGTGATCGAGGTGCCGTTTTCCGTCCGGTGGAGCGAGATCATTCACGAAGTCGTCCAGGAGATCGCGGGCAAGGGGAACAAGCTCCAGCGCAACTTGAGCCGGGCGTTGCTCGAAGGGCGGAGCCTGGCTCAAGGGCTGGCCGTGCTCAAGGAGTCGGTTCAGGCCGAGGTGGCGCTTTTCGACCGCAACGTGCGCTTGCTGACCGGAACGGGGCCGGGCTCCTCAGAGGCCCAGAGGCAGGACGAAGACAACTTCGCGCGCTGGTTGCGGGGTAGCCGCCTGGCGCAAGGGTTGGTGGCCGACCGCACGGTGGCGGAGGTAGTTCCCCCCGGAGGAGTCGGCGGGGGAGCGCGGCTGATCTGTGCCGTCACCGGCGACCAGGATCACCTGGGTTACCTGACCCTCAGGAGCAAGCAGGGCTCCTACGCCGCGGCGGACCGGGAGTCCCTGCAGCAGGCCGCCACGATGGTCGGCATTGAACTGATGCGCCAGAGCCTGACTCGATCCGTCGACCTGCAAAGCCGCGAACGCCTGCTGGGGTACCTGCTGGCCAACGAGGATGGGGGCGCGGAAAAAGTCCAGAAGGGTGATTATCCGATGGGCCTCGTCGTGGCGATGCGCCCCAGCGCGGCGGAAAGGGTCTCCGACGAGCGGCTCCGGGAACTCCAGGTTGAGTTGCTCACGCGGACCGGCGCTACCCTTGGGGAGTTGAACCGCCACGTGCTGGTCGGTTGCAAGATGTGCGACGTCATCGTCTTCCTGCCCGTCAGCCAGCCGCGCAAGGGTGAGGGCGGTCTGCTGGAACTTAAGGCCCTGTCAGAACCGCTGCGCCTGGTAGCGGAGGAGGTGTTGGGGGAGAGGGTCCTGGTCGGGGTCGGCTCCTGCTGTTACAGCCTGGCGGACGTCAGGCAGAGCTTCCAGGAAGCCCTCAAGGTCTTGAACCTCTGCAGCGCGGTGGAGAACGCCCGCCGGCTCAAGCAGCGCTACGACAGCGACTTGAGCGACCTGCTGGGCCAGGTGGACCCAGCCTACCTTTCCAGCTTTTGCGAACGAACGCTCGCGCCCCTCCTGGAGTATGACCGCAAGCGCCAGACCGAACTGCTGAAGACTGTCGCCGTGTTCTTTGAGTGTGACAAGAACATCAGCCGGACCGCCGAGGTGCTGTATCTCCACCGCAACAGCCTGAACCACCGCCTGGAGCAGATCTCCAACCTGAGCGGCCTGGACTTCGGCGATATGGACGCCTGCCTGACCTGGCAAGTGGCGCTGAAGATCCACTCCTTGACGAAAAAGGACCAGGGTACGGCCAACTAAGGGACGCCGAAAGCGGCGGGGGCAGAGCATCGAGGCCCGGGAGCTGGTAGCTCCCGGGCTCCCTTTATCTGGACCACCGGGCCGGTGACCTCAACTATGCACGCTGCACAGTCAGGTACAGGACAAGTTAAGCACCCTGCATGATGTTCAGAATTGCAAACCCAGGTACACTGAACGAGTAACGCAGGGATGAGGTGGTGCGGACGTGCAGAAGTTTGACTTCGCTGAGCCGGCGCAGTTGCACGAGGTGTCCGCTCTCCTGTGTCAACACGGGGACGACGCAAGGCTCTTCGCCGGCGGCACCGCCCTGCTGCAGTTCTTGAAAAAAGGGCTGGTCCGGCCGGCCGTGCTTGTCAGCCTGCGCCGGCTGGCCGAGTTGCGAGGCGTCGAACCCGACCACGGCGGGCTGCGCATCGGCGCCATGGTGAGCCACCGGGAAATGGAGTGGTCCGGCCCGGTGCAGGCGATCTACCCGTCCCTCTGGGCCGCCGAGGCGGGCGTCGCCAACCCGCGGATCCGGAACATGGCCACGGTGGGCGGCAACCTTTGTCACGCCGACCCGAACCAGGACCCCCCGGTGGCTTTGATTGCCCTGGGGGGCCGGCTGCGGGTGATGGGTCCGCGGGGGGAGAGGTTCATCCCGGCCGAGGAGTTCTTCCGGGACTATTACGAAAACGCCCTGGAGCCAGGCGAGGTCCTGGTTTCCATCCACCTGCCGGCGCCGGGGGAGAGGGTCCATACCGCCTACACCAAGTTCTCCCCGCGAACTGCGGACGACTTCGGCACGGTGACGTGTTGCGCCGCCCTGGAGGTCCATCCCGGCACCGGGGTGTGCCGGGCCGCCAGGTTGGCGGTCGGTTGCGTGCACAGCGTGCCGTGGCGGTCCCGCGCCGCCGAGAACCTCCTGGCCGGGGGGCTCGTCACCGCCGACCGGGCCGCCGCCGCGGCCGCGGCCGTGGCCGCGGAGGTGCGCCCGGCGAGCGACGTTCGCGGCTCGGCGGGCTACAAGCGGGAAATGGTCAAGGTCATGGTCCGTCGCACAATCTTGCGGGCCGCGGCTGGCTCCGTCCAGCGCGGCGCTTAGAGCCAGAGGGATAACCAGGAAATGAAGCGCTCCGTCACCCTGAGAGTCAACGGCGAGGATCACTGCCTCGAGCTGGAGCCGAATGAATTACTCCTGGACGTGCTCCGGGACCGGCTGGGCCTCACCGGGACCAAGGAGGGCTGTTCCATCGGCGTCTGCGGCACTTGCACGGTGCTGATCGACGGCAGGCGGGCGAGCGCCTGCCTGACCCTGGCGGTGACGGCCGAGGGCAAAGAGATCACTACCATCGAGGGGATCGGCGCCGCGGAGGAGTTGGACCCGATCCAGCAGGCCTTCGTGGACCAGGGGGCGTTCCAGTGCGGCTACTGCACCCCCGGGATGGTCCTGGCCGCCCGGGAACTGCTGGAGTTGAACCCCAACCCGACCGAAGAGGAGATCAAGCGGGGGATGGATGGAAACCTCTGCCGCTGCACGGGCTATTACAAGATCGTGCGGGCGGTCCGGAAGGCGGCCGGGACCAGGAGGGCCGGGTCGGGGGATCTCGACCGCTGATCCGCAAGGAGAGGAGGCGCGCCGGTGGGGGACTTTTCCGCTGAGCAGATCTATCGCCACGCGACGTACAGCACGGTCAAGGCCTGGCGTGAACGCAAGGTGCGGTACCGCCTGGAGGGGTCCCGCTGCCAGGACTGCGGCTCCCTCTACTTTCCACACCGCGCCGTCTGCCCGGGTTGTGACGGGCGGAACCTGGAGCCCTGCGAGCTGAAGCCCTACGGCACGGTCCACGAGGTGTACCGGCACCTGAATCCTGCCCAGGTCGTGATGGGCCTGCAGGAGTTGCATCCGCGGGTCGTCGCCCTGGTCCAGTTGGATGAGGGGCCGTGCGTGCTCACCGACCTGGTCGAGGTCGAGCCGGACGAGGTTCGGGTGGGCCTGCGGGTCCGGGCGGAGATGCGCAAGCTGCGCCGGGAGTCGAATTCCAACTGGATGTACGGGTACAAGTTCGTGCCCGCGGCAGGGGAGGGCGCCTGAGTGGCCATCGGGATTCGCGGTTACGGAGCGGCCGTTCCCCGGCTGCGGATCAGGGTGGAGGAGATCCAGGCCGTCTGGCGCAACACCACCCTGGAAGTGCTGAAGGGAGGCCTGCAACTCACCGAACGCTGCGTGCTGCGGCCCGACGAGGACACCCTCACCCTGGCGGCCAAGGCCGGCACCCGTGCCCTGGAGCGGCTGGGCCTCACCGGAGGGGAGATCGGCGCCTTCTACTTCGGCACTTACACCAACCCCTGGGACTCCCGCCCCTCCTGCACCACCCTGGCGGAAATGCTGGGTTTGCCGCGCCGGCTGTTCGCCGCCGACGTGCAGTTCGCCGGCAAGTCCGGGACCTCCGCGATGCAGGCGGGGTTTGCCATGATCAAGGCGACGATGGTCGAGAACGCTCTGGTCATCGCCTCGGACACGGTCAACCGCCACGTGCCGCCCGGCGACAACTACGAGTACACGGCGTCCGCCGGCGCCGCCGCCTTCCTCCTCGGGACGGAGGGGGTCATCGCCACCATCGACCATACGGCCTCGGTCGCCCGGGAACTGTCCGACTTCTTCCGCCTGGAGGGGGAGCGCTGGATTCGGTGCGGATCCGGCCTTGGGGGAGACGTCTTTCAGCTCGGCCTCGGTCAGGACTCCGAGGCCGCCGCCAGGGCACTGTTCGACGCCGCCGGCACCACCGAACGGGATTACGACTACGTGGTGCTGCAGCAGCCCTATGGGAACACCCCCTACGCCGTCGGGAAAAGGCTTGGCTTTGAACGGGAGCGGATCGCCCCGGGAGCCGTGGCGGACCGGATCGGGGATTGCGGCTCGGCCAGCACCCTCCTCGGCCTGGCGCAGGTCCTGGACCAGGCCCGGGCCGGGCAGCGCGTCCTGCTCGTGGCTTATGGCTTCGGGGCCGGGGCGGACGCCCTCTCCCTGACCGTCACCCGCGAGATCAAGGACTGGCAGGAGCGGCCGGGCCGCAGCGTCCAGGATCTGATCCAGGACAAGCGCTACGTGGACTACGCCCTGGCCAACAAGTTCGAGTACAAGTACGTGCGGCCGGAGTTCCCCCTGGCCCCCAACTTCTAGCTTCTCGAGCGAACCGCAGTCGTGGGGAGGGTTTGCGTATGGGACGTCCGCTACGCGAGGTGGCGGTCGTGGGAGTGGGCATCACCCCGCACGGGCGGGTACATCTGGAGAAGGGCTGGAAGAACCTCCTCCTGGAGGCCGCGGCCGAGTGTTTCGCCGATGCCGGGATCAATGCCCGTGAGGTTGAGGCGGCGACCGTCGGATACCAGGGCGAGATCGCGATCGAAACGGGGGGTATCGGCCCCATCGTTTCCGACCTGCTGGGCATCTCCCCGGCGCCGGTGGCCCAAATCAGCGCCAACTGTTGCTCCAGTTCGATGGGCCTGACCGCCGCCTTCGGCTGGGTGGCCTCCGGGCTCTACGATACGGTGCTGGTCAGCGGTTTCGAGAAGCTGACCGACCCGATTCACCGGTTCGAACTGATCAACGTCAGCTTTGACACGGACTACGACTACATGCTCGGTTTCAGCCACGCGGACGGTTTTTCCCTGGTCAACGAGGCTTACCGCCGCCGCTACGGCTACACCCTGGAGCCCTACGCCAGGTGGGCGATGCAGTGCGACTGGTACGCCAAGCGCAACCCGAAGGCGATGGCGTACAAACTGCCTCCCCTGGCCCGGGAGGACGTGATCGCCGACACCCCGGCGGGCGAGAACCTGCGCGAGTCGGCCGGGGGCGAGGCCGCGGCGGCCGTCCTCCTGGTCCCCGGCGAGCGGGCCAGGCGCTTCCAGCGGCACAAGCCGGTCTACATCCGGGGGATCAGCTTCAAGAACACCTCCCACTACCTCGGCCACCACGTCCACTACCAGGACCGGGGGCTGCCGGGCAACGAGGTCAACGACCTGACCTTCTCCCAGATCATGCACGTCGCCGCCCGGGAGGCTTACCAGATGGCCGGGATCACCCCCGAGCAGGTGGACCTGGCCCAGGTCTACGACCGCCAGGCCGCCGGGTTGGTGGCCTTGGAGTCGATGGGTCTTTTTGGCCGCGGGGAGGCGGGCCGCGCGGTGATGGACGGCGAGACCGGCGTGACCGGGCGCTGCCCGACCTGCACTGACGGCGGCAACGTTCGCTTTGGTTTCGCTTCGGGGGCCAAAGGGGTTGCTCAGGCCGCCGAATGCGTGATCCAGTTGCGCGGCGAGGCCGGTGAGCGCCAGGTCCCGAACGCCAGGCACGCCGTGGCGTCCAACACCGGGGGCGTTTTCTCCCAGGCTGGCATTGCGGTTTTCAGCAACGAATAGAAGCGGAGGTGACTGTTGTGGCGGTACCCGACCTGCGGCAGTGGCTCCAGGACGTGGAGGCACTCGGCGAACTGAAGCTGGTGGAAGGTGCCGACTGGGACCTGG
>JAJYMS010000267.1 GCA_021786825.1 Bacillota bacterium
ACAACCTTAACCCTTGGCGGGAGCGAGTCCTGACCGAGGAGGAACTGGAATACCTGAGCCGGCTCGCCGGCGATCACGATGAAGCGCGAGACCTGCGGCGCCTGACCGACCTCCGGCGCCGGCAAAGCGCCGTCCGCAACGGCTTCTTAGACGACCCCGCCCCGACGAGTGATGCGATCGAGCCCCGCCTCTAGGGCGCGGGCTGGACGGCGGGCACGGTGCCACCCGGTGGAGTGCTCCCGGGCGGACTGATCCCGGGGACAGTCGTGCCTGGCGCAGTGCCGGGCAGGGTGGCACCCGGCGGCGGCGGGCTGCCGGGCAGCGCGGCGGGTGGCGGTCCCGCCGGCATGGCGCTGTGCGGGTCGCAGTACTTGGTCGGCAACTCGTCCTTGGCGTCGGCCGGGCCCCGGCCGTCCGGCGTGGGCGTCCACGGGTGAGGTCGCTTGATGAAGACCCGCAGCAGCGGCACCTCGCCGACGCAGTCGGGGGTGTACAGGAGCTTCGGATCGTTGGCGCAGACCAGCGCGGGCACGTGCACGTCGTCCTTGGTGGTCGGTTCGGTCCCCGCCAGGAAGAGCTCCGTTCTGATGGTCTCTTTCGGGGTCCACTCGCCGGGCAATTTGCCGGACTTGGAGTCGATGGCGACGTGAACGATGCCGGAGGGCTCCTTCCAGTCGGTGGCCGGCGTGCCCTTGGTCATCTCCAGCATGGCTGCCCGCCAGATCCGGTGCGGCCAGAACCCGCCGCCGCCGATCAGGCTGGGCTGGCTGGGCAGCTTCTTGTCGTATCCCACCCAGACCCCGCCGACGGTGTCGGGGGTTAAGCCGACGAACCACACGTCGGCCCAGTTGTCGGTGCTTCCTGTCTTGCCGGCCTGCGGGCGGCCGATGTTGGCCATTCCGCCGGTGCCCTCCCGGACCACGCTCTTCAGCATGTCCACCATCAGGTAGTCCACCTGGGGAGAGAGGACATTGAAGTGCTTGGGCACGTTCTCTTCCAGCCCATTGCCGGATGCATCCACAACCTTCAGGATGGAGAGCGGCTTGGATCGCACCCCGTTGTTGGCGAAGGTGCTGTAAGCGGCGGTCAACTCCAGGGGAGTGATCCCGTAGGTCAGCCCCCCGATCGCAAAGGCGGGGTTGCCGCGGTCGCTGTTGGGTCCCGATTCAACCAGGGTGGTGATTCCAAAGCGCTTGACGGAGTCGAAGTCCTTCTCCGGCCCAAGCTGGTCGGCTATCCGCAGGGCCACGGTGTTGATCGAGTCGGTGAGGGCCTTGCGGACGGTCACCAACCCTTCGTACTTGAAGTTCCAGTTGTCTGGCCGCCAGGGCCGCCCGTTCACCATTTTGGCGTAGGGGACGTCGTCGAAAACAGTGCCGGGGGTGATGCCGTTCTCCAGCGCCGGCGAATAGACAGCCAGCGGCTTGATCGCCGATCCCGGCTGGTGAGGCGTCAGGGCGCGGTTGAGCACCAGTTCCCCGTCGTGGGTGCGGCCGCCCACCATGGCCATCACCTGGCCGGTCTTGGCGTCCATAAACACGGCCGCCGCCTGCACGTTGGCGTACTTGTTCAGGGGGTACTGCTTATCCAGCAGGTGCAAGGCGCCCTCGGCCGCCTGCTGAGCCTTCAGGTCCAGGGTAGTGTAGATCTTCAGGCCGCCTTCGTAGACCTTGCGCTCGCCATACTTGGGGACCAGTTGCTGGATCACCCAATCCACGAAGTAGGCGCCGGGGTAGTTGGGGTCCTCCTTCTTGGGCGGCACCACCTTGATCGTCTCCTGCTTGGCCTGGTCCGCCTCGGAGGGGGTAATGTACCCGTACTCCGCCATCTTGTCCAGCACCAGGTTGCGCCGCGCCCGGGCGGCGTCGGGGTGCAGATATGGCGAGTAGGCACCGGGGGAGCGGGTGAGCCCCGCCAGCAGGGCGCACTCGCCCAAGGTAAGTTTGTCCTTGGTAATATCCTTGCCGAAATAGACTTGGGCTGCGGCTTGCACGCCAGAGGCGTCGCCGAGATAGATCTGGTCGAGGTAGAAGCCCAGGATTTCTTTCTTGGTGAAACGCCGTTCAAGCTGGATCGCCAGCCACGCGTCCTGCAGCTTGCGGCGGATGGTGCGCTCCGGGGACAAAAAGGCGGTCTTGGCCAACTGCTGGGTGATGGTGCTGCCGCCTTCATACAACCCGTGCCCGGTCAGATTGACCCAGGCGGCGCGCAGGATGGCCCGCGGGTTCACGCCGCGGTGCTGGTAGAACTGATGGTCTTCGATGGCGATAAAGGCGTCCTTCAAATGTTCCGGCACCTTGTCGATGTCCACGTGCATCCGGTTCTCGGCTCCGTGCAGCACTTTGAGCGGAACGCCGTTGCGGTCGTAGATGATGGAACTCAGGGTGGGCTTGGGGGCTACGATTTCGTCCAGGGTCGGGGCGTCTCGCAGCACGCCCAACACAAAGCCTGCTCCGGTGCCGAAACCCACCACGCCCAGCAGCAGAACGGTCAGGATGATGAAGCGAAACCAGTTGAAGCGGCGCTTCTTCTTTCCCTGTGTCGGCATCAGCCAGCCTCCTTGCCAACAAGGTTCGCCTTGCGGGAGGGCTTTTCCTTTTGGGTCAAAAAGGCTATAATGAACCGCGATTTGCCACACCCGTTTGGACGGCGTTTTTCGCGCGGCGGTTCCCTGTTCAGTTTAGCCCGGCCTCGCCCCTGGGGCAACGGAGGCCATTCCGGGGTGATTTAGCGGTGAAGCAACCTGACGGCGTCCGGTCCCTCGGCGTCGCGGAGCAGATGAAACTACTGCTGCGCGGCACCGCCGATGTGATCGCTCCGGAAGAACTGGAACGCAAGCTGGAGCTGGCCCGGCGGGAGGGCCGGCCCTTGCGGGTGAAGTACGGGGCGGATCCCACCGCTCCGGACCTGCATCTGGGCCACTCCGTTCCCATCCGCAAGCTGAAGCAGTTTCAGGACCTTGGCCACCACGTCATCTTCATCATCGGAGACTTCACCGGCCGCATCGGCGATCCCACCGGCCGGTCGCTGACCCGCCCGCAGCTGACCGAGGAGCAGGTCCGGGCCAACGCCCGAACCTACGAAGCGCAGCTCTACAAGATTCTCGACCGCCAGAAGACCGAGGTGGTCTTCAACAGCAGTTGGCTCTCGCCGATGAATTTCGCCGACGTCGTGCGCCTGGCCGCCAAGTACACCGTCGCCCGGATGCTGGAGCGAGACGAGTTCAGCAAGCGGATGGCGGAAGGGCGGCCGATCAGCATTCACGAGTTGATGTACTGCCTGGCGCAGGCCTACGATTCGGTGGCCGTCAAGGCCGACCTTGAACTGGGCGGGACCGACCAGAAGTTCAACCTGGTGATGACCCGGGACATCATGCGCGAGTATGGCCTCGAGCCGCAGGTGGTGATGACGGTGCCCTTGCTGGAGGGCACCGACGGGCAGCAGAAGATGTCCAAGTCACTCGGTAACTACATCGGCATCAACGAGCCGCCCGGGGAGATCTACGGCAAGACCATGTCGATCCCGGACTCGCTGATCATCCGGTACTTCGAACTGACCACCGACGTCCCCTTGGCGGAGGTCCGCCGCCTGGAGGCGGGGATGCGCGACGGCTCGCTGAACCCGCGCGACGCCAAGATGCGCCTGGCCCGGGAGGTGGCCGCCCTCTACCACGGGCCGGCGGCGGCGCAGGCGGCGGAGGAGGAGTTCCGCCGCGTCTTCCAGCGGGGGGACCTGCCCGGAGAAATGGACGAGGTGGTCATCGCGGCCTCTGAACTCGCGGACGGCAGGATTCCGCCGGCGCGCCTGGTAACCCTGGCGAAGCTCGCGGACTCCAACTCGGAGGCCCGGCGGCTGATCCAGCAGGGCGGGGTCAGCCTGGACGGGGAGATCGTGAAAGACGACCGGGCGCCGGTCGCCGTCCGCAGCGGGCAGGTGCTGCGGGTAGGCAAGCGGCGCTTCGCGCGAATCGTCGTAGGGAATTAGCGGCCGGCGGACCGGAACGGCTGTCGGCGAGGCGCTTGCGGTGACGGGGCTCGGGGTGGCCATCCTCGGGCCTCCCTTTGGTATTACTCAGGTCGTTCTCTGCGCATGCCGCCATCTCCAGAGCGGGATAATAGAGGCAAACCACGCCGAGGAGGTTCGAGGGTGCTCAATCAAAAGGAGCTACTGGCCATCCAGTCCGCGCTCAAGGCCGAACAGTGGCTGTTCGAGAAGTCCGGCCACTACGCCGCCCAAGCCAGCGATCCGCAGCTCCAGCAGATCTTCCAGCGGGTGCGCGACGATGAGCAGCGGCACCACGACATGTTGTCACAGTTCCTGAACCAGCACGGCGGCACCTTGCAGTAGCGCACCGACCCAAACCCAGGGAGGGAAACAGATGCCGTTCGAGCGGCTAGACGACCGCATGATGGTTTTCGACTCGATGGTCAGCGAGATGCACGAGGCCGGCGACTACAATATCCGCGCCTCGCAGTCGTCCAACAAGCAACTGGTGGAGCTCTTCAACAAGATCCACGCCGAGGAGCAGGTGCACATCCACCTCTACACGGACGCGATGTCCCAACGAGGTTGGGAATCGCCCTTGCAAACCAACCCGCAGGACGTCGCCAAGGCGCAGAACGAGGGCCGTACCCAGGGGCGGCAGATGAGCCAGCAAGCGGCGCAGCCGGGCGGCCCAGGGGGTGCCCGGGGAGGCGTCCAGGGGGTTGCGCAGGGAGTCCCTGCGGGGCCGGGGGCGCCGCCGGGGCCGGGCACCACCTGAGACGCGCCGCCGCGTCCCTAGCACTAACTGCCGGCCGCGCACATATACTCCACCCGGGGGAGGGTGGGGGACGTGCGCTTCAGGTGGAAGGGGATTGGCCGTCGCCGGTGGCGCACCTACCGACGCCACCGGCGCTCTCGCCTCCGGCTGAGAGCCCTCGCGCTGCCCCGGCTGAGGTTTCCCAGGCTCGGCCGGGGGCCCGTGGCGGTCTTGTCGTTACTGATCCTGCTGGTCGGCGCCGGGTGGTCGCTGTGGCGGGTGGACCGCGCCTTTCGCCCGTCGCTGCTGGCCATCGCCGAGATGAAGGCCAAGGCCATGGCCGCCGATGCGGTCAATGAGGCCATCAGCCCGGAGGTTCTGGGCGACGTCAAGTACGACCGGTTGGTGCACTTTCAACTGAACACCCGGGGCGACCGGGTTCTGTACATGCAGCCGGACACGGTCGGCATCAACTTGATCGCCGACCGCGCCACCCGGGCGGTGCGGGCCCGCCTGGCGGCGCTCGACGGCCAGCCGGTGGCCATTTCCCTGGCGCAGGTGCTGGGGTGGTCGATCTTCGCCGGCCGGGGCCCGGCCTTGCACCTCCGGATCGAACCCATCGGACTGCCGATCACCAACGTGCGCGACCGCTTCGAGGCCGCGGGGATCAACCAGACGCGCCACCTCATCTACCTTGAAACGACGGTGGCGATGCGGATGGTCGCTCCCGCCGTCTCGCGGGAGGTGGATGTGTCTTTTCAGACGCCGCTCACCTCGGCGGTGATCAACGGCGAAGTGCCTGATTACTGGCCGTGGGCGGGTTACCTCGGCCGCCCCCAGGGCAGCCCCGGCAGCGAGCCCGCCGCTTCGCCGGGACGTTAGGCGAAAAAGCCGAGATCGCTCTTGACCCCCTGGTATGCGCTGGTGTATAGTGACGGCATAGCCAATTTACCCATTGAAAGGAGGCCGTGAAGGATGCTACGATTTGCCACCGGGTACCCTGCTGGCTTCACCCGTGTTGACGTGATTTCCAACGTCCTGAGACGGCCTGACCCGGTGACCGGATGAGGTAGCATGTCCGTGCCGGGGTCACAGGCCGAAGCGCAGGCCGGTGGCCCCTTCGTTTTTCCCTCCCACCCGCCGGGGCTTGGCCCGGTGGGAGGCGGACGCGCTGGGGCCACGGCCGGGCGACCGTGGCTTGTTTGTTGGGAGGGGGAAGGGTCCGTGGAAATCGTGATTGGCAGCCTGCGCATCTCCGTCCATCGTCTGACGCCGCCGGGGAAGGCTTGGGAAGAGGTGGCCGGGGAGATCAGGCGCCGCCTGGAGTTAAAGCGGGAGCTCGGCCGCGAGCAACTTCGCCGGGAGCAGTGCTTGCTGTGGGAAAGGGTGCGCCTGCGGTAGGGTGGCGCGGCCCCCGCGCCGCGCGGTCGGTTTCGTCTTGACAGGTCCCCGGCGGTCAGTGCAGGATAAACGGGAGCGATAACGGCCTTGGGGAAACGGTGAGGACTGTGGCTGACGCAATTCTAGCGCGCTTGAGTCAGGCGAAGGCACTGCTGGTGGGCGCCGGGGGGCTCGGTTCCCCGGCCGCCCTGGGTCTGGCCGCCGCCGGGGTAGGAACCCTGGGCCTGGTGGACGGGGACGTGGTGGATCTCTCCAACCTGCAGCGGCAGGTGCTCTACCGCACCTCCGAGGTGGGCCGTCCCAAGGTGGAGGTGGCGGCGGCCCGGCTGGGCCGGCTCCATCCGGAGTTGAAGCTGGTGACCTACCGGGAACGGTTGACCGCCGGCAACGCCCGGGAGCTGTTCCGGGCTTACGACGTGGTTCTGGACGGCAGCGACAACTTCCCCACCCGCTACCTGTGCAACGACGCCGCCGTGCTGGAGCGGAAGCCGGTAGTGCACGGGAGCATTTTCAGGTACGACGGGCAGCTTTCGGTTTTCTACCCCGGGCGTGGCCCCTGCTACCGCTGCCTGTTCCCGGCCCCGCCGCCCCCGGGCGCGGTGCCGAGCTGCGCCGAGGCCGGCGTCCTCGGGGTGCTGCCGGGGCTGGTGGGCAGCCTGATGGCCGTGGAGGCGATCAAGTTGCTGCTGGATGAGCCGGCGCTGATCGGGCGCCTGGTGATCTATAACTCCCTGGCGATGGAGTTCTCCGAGGTCCGGCTGGCGGCGGACCCCCACTGCCCGGTCTGCGGCCAGCGGCCCACCGTCACCGAACTGATGGATTACGAGGCCTTCTGCGGCCTCGCCCCCGGCGGGGAGGTGCGCCCATGAACTTCACCCGCGAGGAGGTTATCCGCTACAGCCGGCACATCATCCTGCCGGAGGTGGGCGGCCGGGGTCAGGAGCGGCTGCGGGCGACCAGGGTGCTGGTATCCGGCGAGGGGCCGGTGGCCTCCGCCGCGGCAACCTACCTCGCCGCGGCGGGCGTCGGCTTGATCGGGCTGGCGCCACCGCTGGGCACCGGCGCGGCGGCCGCGCCGCAGGCGGCGTCCCAGCAGGAGTTGCGGGCCGATCTCCAGGAGCTGAACCCGGGGGTGGAGGTGCGCCCCTGCAACGGCCCCGTGTCGCCCGGGCTGGCGGCCGGCTACGACCTGGTGGCCTGGGAAGCGGCGGGTCCGGCCGATTGGGAGGAAGCCAACGCGATCATGCTTGGCGCCGGCCGCCCGGCGGCGGTCGCCCAGGCCCGCGGCTACGACTTCGCCCTGACGTCGCTGCTGCCCGGCGGCCCATGCCTGGAATGCCTCCCGGGGTGGGCCTCCGTTGTGGGTCCAGCGGGCGGCGCGGACGACGGAGTGCCCCCCGGAGGCGCGGATGACAAGGTCGTGGCGGCGTGGGCGGTGGCCCTGGCGGCCGGGGCGGCCCTGGCCACCGAGGCCCTGAAGCTCGCCCTTGGCCTGGGCCAGCCCTTGGCGGGCCGCCTGCTGAAGTTCTACGGGCGGGAACACCGCTACGGCGAAAGGCGCTGGGACAGGGCGGCCGCCTGCCCGGCCTGCGGCGGCGCGGGGGACGGCGCCCGGTGATGCTGCGCATCGACCGTGAGCAGGTCAACCGGGTCATCGCCCACTGCCAGCGAGAGGCGCCTTACGAGGCCTGCGGCTTTTTGGCCGGCGGCCGGGAGCGCGTCTCCCAGGTGTATCCGGTCAAGAACATCGAACCCACCCCGGTTTCCTACATGATGGAGCCCAACGAGCAACTGAAGGCCCTGCGGGAAATCGAGGAGAAGGGCCTGGAGCTACTGGCGATCTACCACTCCCATCCCGGGTCCCGGCCCTTCCCGTCGGCCAAGGACGTGAGCCTGGCCTTTTACCCGGAGGCGCTGTACGTCATCGTGTCCCTCCTGGACGGGGCGGAGGTGCGGGCCTTCCGGATCGCCGGCGAGCGGGTCTCCGAGGTCACCATCAAAATCGAACCCTGACGCTGATCCGGCGGCCCTGGCGCCGGCCCCCGGCGGTCATGACGACCGCCGGGGTAGTTTTTCTTCGACAACCAGGAGGATTATGGCAATTAATGGTGAATAACACCAGAAAATGGATGTACGGTGAGGGATCGGCATGTCGAACTGGCGCGTCCGGTGGGCACTGTTCGCCTTGGCGGTGGCGGTGATGCTCGGCGGCTTGACCTGGTGGATCGTGGCCGCCCGGCGTTCCGCGGCAACCGCTGAATACGTGTTTCTGCACATCAACGAATATGGCACCCACGACCTCCGGTACGAAGCCGAGCGACCCGCTCCGGTCGCGTCCTGGAACACCCGGACCCACCGGCTTACCGTCAGCCGGGCGGACGCTTTGCCCGGGCCCCGTACCAGGGTACTGGTGGTGCACGAGGTGGCGGCGGCCACGATTCCGCTGCTGAGCGAGGCGGTCCGGCTGGACCGGCTCCCGGCCCCGCTGCCCCTGGGGATCGGGGGTGGAGGCGCGGGCAACGCGCCGCCCCCGGAATCGCAAGTCCTCGAGGCTCATGCCGACGGCTCGGTGGTGCTTCTCTACGCGGGGGAGCGAATCGAACTCGGTCCGGGGGAGCGGTGGCGGTGGGGCCGGGTCCGCCGCGCGGGGTCGTCCGTGCCGTTGGCGGACGGGGAGGGTTGGCAGCAAATGGTGGAGGAGGCCCTGGCTCGCGGCGAGGAGCTAAGCACGGTGGCCATTTACAACGAAGGTAGGTGGCCGGTGTCCGGGGCCCAACTGGGGCGACCCTGACGGAGGTGGAGGCGATGATCGGTCCGGGAGGCTTTGCTCGGTGGACGGCCGGGAGGGCGGGCCGGGGGCGGTTGGCCCTGGCGGTGGTGCTGGCCGTCCGGTTGGTGGGTGGGCAAGCTTGGCCGGCGAGCCGGAGCGGCCTGGTGCCGGCGCCGGGAGTGGCGGAGGCCGCCGCCGGGCGATCGGCCGTCCAGGAAGCTTCGGAGCCCGGGGAGGGCCCGGGCGAGATAGCGGTGCCCGTGATCCTGGTCCACGGGCTGGGAGGCGGAGCCAACGCCTGGGACGCCGACCGGGGGATGGTACAAGGGCTGCGCGAGGCAGGTTACCGGGACGGCTACACCCTCTTTACCGCCGACTACGGCGAGGAGAGCAACGGCGATTACACCTCGATCTATCGCCGGTACCTGCTTCCCCTGATCGACCGCGCCAAGGCGGCCACCGGCAGCCAGAAGGTGGACCTGGTGTCCAGCAGCATGGGCGGGCTGGTCTGCCGCTACTACATCAACAGCCCCGCTTATCGGAACGACGTGCGTTCGCTGGTGCTGATCGCTTCGCCGGGGCACGGTTCTTTCGCCGCCAACATCTTGCGGTCCGCGGC
>JAJYMS010000133.1 GCA_021786825.1 Bacillota bacterium
ATCAGCAGGCCCTCGGGCGGGGTGACCGGGCGGTCCACCACGTGGCAACCCAGGCAGACCTGATCGGAGACCTGGGTGTTGACCTGGATTGGGCGGCGGTAGCGGCCGGTCACCGTTTCCAGGCTGTACTGGGCCAGGGAGACATCCGGGTGGCACCGCTCGCACCGTACCGTGTTGTGGGAGGTCAGGCTCCACGTTGATACGTAAGGCTTCATTTCGTGGCAACTGGCGCAGACCACCGGCTCCCCCACGCGGTAGGATACGAAGCGGAAGCTGAAGGCGGTGGCCAGGAGTACGAGCAGCCCTCCCAGCAATGCCAGGGGCCAGTAGCCGCTCCTCGGCTTGGGTCCGGCATCGGGGGCATTCATGCGGTAAATCACCTCTCCAGCGGCAGCTCTACTTCAGTCCGACGGGCAGGAAGACCCACAGGAACCAGGCCAGGGCGGCGGCATAGGCGACCATCTGGACGATCACCAGGCGGCGGCTGCCATTGAAGCGCCCCGACGCCGCGGGGGCGATGACCCCGGACGAGGGCAGCAGACGGTCGCGGCAGCGGGCGAGTTCCCGGGGATGTTCGTGCTCCATCAGCCCGGCGGACATCCTGCCGGTCAGCCAGACGGTGTTGATGGGGAAGCAGTCGGGGTTGACATGAACGTTGTAAAAATGCCAGACGAAGATGGCCAGAATGGCGAGCATCGCCTCGTCGCTGTGGGCGAAGCGGGAGGCGTCGATCACCCAGCGGGGGAAGCAGCGGGTGGCCCAGTCCGGGAACCACATCATCAGTCCCGAGCCGACCATAATCGCCATCCCCCAGAATACCGCCCAGTAGTCGAACTTCTCCTTGTAGGAGTAACGGTCGTACTGGGCCCGGGACTGCCTCAGGCCGAGGTGGTAGGCCACGTTCTCCAGCAAGTCCCGCACGTCCCCCGGCGTCGGGAACATGGCCGCGGAGAGTTGCCCGCGCAGGGCGGAGAGGATGAGGTAAACCACGTGGTACACCGCGCTGGCGATCATCACCGAGGCTCCGATAAGGTGGGCGGTGAACATCCGGTCGAAGCCGCCAAAGAGCCCGGTGATGACCGCCGCCCAACCAGCCTCGCTGTACTTGATCGGCAGTCCGGTGACCGTCAGCAGGATGAAGCTGGAGAACATCATCATGTGCTGTAACCGATGGTGAATGTTGAAACGCTCGTAGGCATGCTCCTGGCGCATGCGATTACCCTCCCAACCGCTTGAGCTTGCCGAGAAGTTCGACTTCAATGTGCAGGATCAGGGCCACCATGGTGACGATGGTCAGCCAGGTAAAGAACTTGAGGGTGTAGTACATCGGCGCTCCCGGACCCTTGCTCACCACCACCGCGTGCTCCTTCCCCTTGGTGAAGTTCTCCCGCGGGTAAAGGTGGCACCGGGCGCAGGTCTGGGGCAGATTGACCTCGGCGACGGCCGATGCCGGATCCTCGGGCCCCCGAATGTCATGGGAACCATGGCAACTGGCGCACTGGGCGGTCTTGGCGGTCCCCAGGGAGATGGCCCGCCCGTGGAAGCTCTCCTGGTAGGTCTTCATCTCCTCGCCCTGGTGGCAGCGCCCGCACGTGGACGGCACGTTGGTCGGGTAGACCAGCGAGCGGGAATCGGTCTTCTTCCGGATGTCGTGGCTGCCGTGGCAGTCACTGCACAACGCCGCGGAGGCACCGTAGAACTCCCTGGCGTGAACTCCCTGTTGGTATTGGCCCGCCACCTCCTTGTGGCAGTGGCGGCAGTTATCATCCACGGCCCGGGCCGTGGCCCGGGGAGAGTAGCTCTTGACGTGAGGCTGCAGCCCGCCGAGAGGGTGGCAGGTGGTGCAGGCGTTGGTGCCGTGGATCGAGGCGGTGTACGCTTGCGGGTCGACGTACAGGCTCAGCCGCTGACCCGCGAAGGACGCGGAGAAACCCTGCCGGCCATGGCAGTCCAGGCACTCCTGGACGGACGCCCCCCTGGGGGCCTGGGATGCCTTAACCGTCGTCCCGCCCCCCAGCCAGATGGCGGCGGCCAGGGCCAGCAGCGGCAACGGCCTGATCCTGGCGGTGGTAGTTCCGTGGCGCACTGGACAAGCTCCCTTCTCGGGGTATTGGAGGAGAACACCTCACCATCTGAGGAAGGCGCTGAGAATATCCGGTGGCCACAGCAGGAACAGGATCGCGGCCAGGAAGATGATGGACAGGCAGGCGGCGGCGGCCGGGAAGAGAACCAGCCGGAGCAGGTAGTGGAGCCGCTTGTTGCAGTAGACGACCGTCCATGAGATCACCAGGCTCAGCAGCAGGCTGACCACAAAACCTCCGATAACGAGCGGCATCTTCAGGCGACCTCCTTTCATATGAAAAGGCCAGCACTCTCCTGTGCTGGCCTCCGGGCTCTACGCCTCCGGACCCTGGCTGCCATCGTTCAGTTTTTGGGAGGCAAAGGATAAGGCCAGCTTAGGTTAAGCTGGCCTCAGGGCTTTCGATGGCCTCAGGGCTTTTAGCCTTCGGGCTTGCGTCGATGATGACATACCGCTTGCAGTGCCGGCACTTTACGATTATCAGTCGGTCTGCGCGTTGGGCCACAATCTTGCCGCACTTACATCGTACGTTGGTAGGATCCGGAGTCACGGATCACCCCCCCCTCCGCCATGGCCAGGTATGGTGCTTCGTTGGCGGCAGCGTCCGATCTTGTGAACTCATTCACATCCTTTCGCCTCCAGTATATGGGGAGGCGGGGGAGATGTCAATAATTCCGGGTCAGGATAGGATGATTAGTTGTTTGCACTGTATTGTTTTCTCATGCCAGACTGGCAGCGAGGTCAACGGGGATGGCCCGGTGGGTGAACCGCGTACTGCCGGGCCGAGCCCACGAAGGCCGAGAACAAGGCGTCGTAGTTGAACTCCCGGTCCCACATGCACTCCGGGTGCCACTGCACCCCGATGGCAAAGCGGCGAGATGGGCTCTCGAGGCCCTCGATGACCCCGTCCGAAGCCTTGGCGCTGACCACGAAGTCCCGCGGGGGGGTCTTCACCGCCTGGTGGTGGGAGCTGTTGACCCGGACCTCAGGGCCCAGCAACTCTGCCAGGTGCGTGCCGGGGTGCAGCCGGGCGGTGTGGGTCGGGTACCAAACCGGCGCCTCCTGGTCGTGCTTCAGGCTCCCCTTGACCTGCGAGCCGAGATCCTGGTAAAGCGAACCCCCGGCCGCCACGGCCAGTACCTGGCATCCCCGGCAGATGCCCAGCACGGGCATGTCGCGTTCCAGGGCGGCACGGGTCAGGTAGATTTCCATGCGATCCCGTTCGGGGTGAATCTCGCCCGTGCCGGGGAGCGGCTCTTCCCCCCAGTACCGCGGGTCCAGGTCGACTCCGCCCGGCAGGAGCAGGCCGGCCACCTGGTCAAGGAGTTCGTCCCAGACCTCCTCGTCGGTCGACAGGGGGAAGAGAATCGGCAGGCCGCCCGCCTTCTCCACCGCCCGGATGTACTGCGTCGGCGTCCAGTAGGTGTCCTTGTGGTAGTTCGGGCGGGTCATGATACCGATGGGTGGACGCGTAAGCGAGCCCTCCTTTAAAGTTCCTTCAGACCGAGGCTGATCAGCAGCGCCTCATCCACCCGGGACATGATTACGCCCTCCAGGTGGGTGACCTTCTCGCGCAGGCGCTTCTTATCGATGGTGCGGATTTGTTCCAGCAGGATCACCGAGTCCCGCTCAAGTCCGACGTCCGCGCCCAACTCCACGTGGATGGGGAGTTTGGCCTTCTCGATCTGGGAAGTGATGGCCGAAACGATGACCGTAGGGCTATACCGGTTCCCGATGTCGTTCTGGAGGACCAGCACCGGCCGGACGCCTCCCTGCTCCGAGCCGATCACCGGGCTCAGGTCGGCGTAGAAAACGTCCCCCCGTTTGATGTTGATCGTACGATTCATTTGGCCTTCGACCCCTGTGCGGCCAGAGCCAGCGACTCCCCGGCGAGATGAATCCCCTCCTCGGCGAGGAGGCGGTTCAAGGGCGCCATCTCCCGGTACCCATGCTTGAGTTGCTCGCGAAGCTCCAACCGCTTTTTGTCGGTTATGTACCGGCGCATGGCCTCGCGAATCAACTCGCTGCGGTTTTTTCTCTCCCGGGCGGCGATCCCGTTCACTTCCTCGAGCAGTGCGACGGGAAGACTGACAACGATCCTCCTGGTACCGGACACAGGGTCACCTCCGTGGCCCCCAAAGTCATGCCTAGTATAGCATACGCGCCTGAGAGAACGTGGTGCAGAATCAACCTCGCCCACCACCGCCCGCCTCCGGGAACTCCCCGCCCCGCCGGTAGACGCGCGGCACCCGCGGGGAGATCAGGCAGACAACCTCGTAGTTGATGGTGTCCAGGGCCTCGCCCCAAGCCTCGGCGGAGATGGTCTCGGCCCCCTGGTTGCCCAGCAGCACCACCTCCTCGCCCACCCGGACCGGATCGCCCTCCCGCCACACGGGGGAGAGGTCGACCATGAACTGGTCCATGCAGACGCGCCCCACCACCGGCACGCGCGCGCCTCTGACCAGCACCTCCCCCCGGTTGGACCAGCGCCGCGAGAAGCCGTCGGCGTAGCCGACCGGCAGGGTGCCGATGGGGGTGGAACGGGAGGTTCGGTAGGTACAGCCGTAACTCACGCAGCTTCCCGGGGGAAGCACCTTGACGTGGCTGAAGCGCGCCTTCCAGTTCAAAGCCGGCTGAAGGACAAGGCCGCCCGTCGGGGCCGCCGGCACCCCGGCGGGGCTCAGGCCGTACATGGCGATCCCCAGCCGCACCAGGTCAAAGGCGTACTCCGGCAAGTCGATGGCCGCCGCGCTGTTGGCGGCATGGACAAAAAGGGGCCGCAGCCCCCGGGCATCGAGTTCCCTGACGACCTCCCCCAGGCGGGAAGCCTGCTCCCGCGCGTAGGACTGGTCGGGGTTGTCGGCGGTCGCGAAGTGGGTGAAGAGTCCCTCGACCTCCAGTCCCGGCAGCGAGCGAGCCGCCCTGATGAAGCGGATCACCTCCGAGGGCGTAAGGCCTAAACGACCCATTCCGGTATCCACCTTGACGTGCACCCGGGCAGGCTTACCACGCCGGACCGCCTCCCGGGAGAGGGCGGCCGCCAAGTCGACCTGGTACAGGGCGGTCCTCAGCCCATGCTCAACGACCAACCCGGCCTGCTCTGGCGGGACGAAGCCGAGCACCAGGACGGGGGCCTCGAACCCCGCCTGGCGCAGGGCGACCCCTTCTTCCACGATGGCCACCGCGAGCCAACTGGCGCCGGCGGCCAGGGCCGCCCTGGCAACCTCCAGGGCCCCGTGGCCATAGGCGTCAGCCTTTACCACCGCCATCAACCGGGGCCCGCCGGGCCGGCCCGGCGAACCGGAGCGCGCCCGTTCCCCCAGGGCCCGGAGGTTGGCGGCAATGGCGTCCAGGTCTACCTCCGCCCAGGTGTAGCGCACTTCTTCACCCCGTTCCAGTGGATCCACCGCTGCGCAGGTCCTTCAGGACCCGCGGCAAGGCCGTGGCCACCTCGCCCGCCAGCAGCCCCGCCGTTCCCACCTCGCGGCCCGGCCGGTCGGCGGCCCGTCCATGGGCCCAGACCCCCAGCAGCGCCGCCTCCCGGGCACCCAGCCGCTGGGCCAGCAAGGCCCCCACCAGGCCGGTGAGGACGTCACCGCTGCCGGCCGTGGCCAGGGCTGGGTTACCGGTGGTGTTGATGTAGCAATGCGGCCTGTTCCCTCCGGGGTCGGCCACAATCGTCGGGGCTCCTTTCAACACCACCACCGCTCCGGTCCGGCGAGCGGCCTCCCGCGCCGCGGCCAGCCGGTCGGCCTGCACCTCCTCGGTGGTGGTACCCAACAGGGCGGCCATTTCGCCCGGATGCGGGGTCAGCACCAGGGACGGCAGTCCGGCCTCCAGGGCGTGACGCAGGGCGTGGGGCTCCCCCGCGTAAGCGCGCACGCCGTCGGCGTCCAACACCACCGGCACGCGCAGGGCGGGCAGCAGTTCGCGGACCAGGGCGGTGGCCCGCAGGCCCAGCCCGGGACCGATGGCCATCGCCTGCGCCCGGGCCGCAAAGGTCAGCAGGCCGGCGGCAGCCTCCGGGGCCAGTTCCACCGCCGCTCCTCCGGCCGGTCGCTCGGGCAGGGGCAGGGTCATCACCTCGGTCAGCTTGGCGGCCATCGGCCCCACAAGGCTCTGGCCAATGGCCAGGGTCACCAACCCCGCCCCCGCCCGCAGGGCGGAGGTGCTGCAAAGGACCGCGGCCCCGGTGAAACCTGGCGACCCAGCCAGGACCAGCAGGTGACCGGCCGTACCCTTGTGGGCGTCGGGCGCCCGGCGCGGGGCGAGGGGGCCCACCAGGCCGGCGTCGATCAGCGCCAGGTCGATTTCCTCGGCGACAACGGCCTGAGGTGGGATTCCGATTCCGGCCACCCGCACCTGGCCCGCCAGGCCGGCCCCCGGGTGCAAGAGGAGGCCCGGCTTCAGCAGCCCGAAGGTCACCGTTACCGTGGCTTTCACGCCCTCTCCCCCGGCCTGGCCGGTGTCGGCCGCCACGCCCGACGGAAGGTCCACCGCCAGCACCGGACAGCCGGCGCCGTTGATCGCCTCGATGGCCTGACGGTAGTCGCCCCGCACCGGCCCCCGAAAGCCGGTGCCCAGCAGCGCGTCGATCGCCAGGTCGGCCCCGGCCAGGTCCCTTTGCAAGGCTCCCCAAAATTCCGCTACCGGTGAGGCTTCGGCCGGGGTCGGGGGGGCGAGTTCGCGCACCGTCAGCCCGGCCCGTTGGAGGACCTCCAGGTTGACCCGGGCGTCTCCCTCCACCTGCTCGCGAGCCGCGACGAGGTAGACCGCCACCTGGCAACCCGCCCCGGCCAGATGGCGGGCGGCGACAAAGCCGTCGCCACCGTTTTGACCCTTGCCGCAGACGGCCACGACACGAGGAGCCTCCTGGCCGGAGGCCCGGCCCCTGGCCGCGCGAACCCCGCCGCGGCCCAACCGCCGCATCGCCGTGGAGGCCACCGCCGCCCCGGCGTTTTCCATCAGGGCGAGGGTCGGCAGGCCGTAAGCGGTGGCGCAGCGGCGGTCAATGGCGCGCACCTGCGCGGTGGTGGCTACCAGGCGCAAACTACTCTCCCCCCCGGAGGGCAACCGCCTGGGCCGCCCCGTATTGATCGGTGTGGCTGAGAGTCAGCAACACCTGGGCCACCCCCGCGCGCCCGGCGAGTTCCGCCACCCCGCCCCCCAAGCGGACCAGCGGCCGCCCCAGTTCATCGTGCTCGATCTCGACGTCGGTCCAGGACGCCCGGCGCAACCCCGTGCCCAGCGCCTTCAGGACCGCCTCCTTGGCGGCGAAACGGGCGGCCAGCCGGCGGAACCGCTGCGGCCCCTGGCCGCAGTAAGCCAGTTCGGCGGCGGTGAAAACCCGGTCCAGAAAACGCTGCCCGCGCCGGGCGGCGGCCTCCTCGAACCGCCGGACTTCCACCAGGTCAATCCCAATGCCGTAGATGCCCGTGCCGCAAGCCCCCCTTCGTCCCCCAGCGGGCCACCGGTCGCCCACCGGTGCTTATCATTACGGTAAATACGCCAGGGGATACAGGAATCCTCCAGCCGGGGGGTGGGCCGGGGCAGGCGCTGATCAGAAAGTGAGAACCTTGTCCGATTCAACCACCCAGTGCGTCAACTGGCTCATGGTGCCCATTTCGACGCCCTCGATCAGGCTGAGGGCCTTGATTCCGCGAGCCTCGGAACAGGTTCCGCAAACCTTCGCTTCTCCTCCCTTGCGGAGAATCGACTCGAGCATGCGCCCAAGATTATAGTACCCTTGGGGTGTCGTCTGGTTGGGCAGGGCGCAGAGCACTGCGTCGGCCATCAGGAAGATGCGAACCTGTACGCCGGGGTACTCCCTCTGCAAGGTCATCGCCAGGCGCAGCGCGTTGTAGGCCTTTTCGCTTCCGTAGGGAGCGTCGTTGATAACCAGCAGCACCTTCATCGCCAATGATCGCCTCCCGCTCGTCCATACTCCCAAGGGTAGCGATAGAGGGAAGGGGAGTCAATCCCCTTCCCCCTAGCGTTCCACGGTCAGCGTCCGCACCAGGGCCACCGCCGCCTCAGCCCGGGAGACGGCGTCGGTCGGGCGGAACTGGTTGGCGTCCCCCTTCAGGACTCCCAGCCCCCAGGCGAGGGCCACGTAGCCCTTGGTATCTGGCTTGGAGACATCCAGGTCGGTGAAGGGCACGGTGTAGATCCCTTCGATTCGAGCCGCCCGGTCGAGCCCGAGGAAGCGGATCAGGAACCTGGCCAGGGCCAGGCGATCGAGGCTATCGCCGGGTTTGCGGTCCTCCTTCAGCCAGCCGCGCTGTTTGGCCCGCTCCAGGACCTGCTCATCCGTAAGGTTGGCGATCCCCCAGACCCCGTCGTTGGCGGTCAGCATCGCCCGGAAGAACTGGGCGGCGGTCACCTGCTCCCCGAGGTGGAAGGCGTCGCCGTACTCCCCGAAGACTCCCGCCTGGCCGAGCAAGGAGATCTCCCTTTCCGCCCAGTGGCCGGCGATGTCGTCGAAGTGATAGGGGCGCGGACGCTGTTTCAGGGGTTGCCCATTCCAATCCAGGGACTCGCCGGTCCTGGCGTCGATGAACCCACCCATCGCCTCACCCGGCGTGGGAACGGGACGGTAGACGAGCCGGATCTCCCGGGTGCTGTCCGGTCGGTAAATCTGGACGTACTGAAGGGTCAGGGGCTGGGGGGCGAGATAGTAGTCGGTGGCCCCTTGCTTATCCAGGACGCCGGCCACCGCCGGGAAGTCCAGGTCCCACCAGATCAGGTTGTACGAGTTTACCTCCCCGGTAATGGCGTCAACCATCACGTACACCCCGTTGCCCGGGAAGATCACCCCGTTGGCCACCCGCTGATAGTTGAAATACTGGTAGCGAGGCAACTCGGGGGCCTTTGCCGGACCGTAGACCGGCTGGGCCGTGGCCGCCAGCTTCAGTTGCTTGAAGCGCTCCGGCTGGATCTTTTGCAGGAAGTCCTCAGCCAGTTGCCGGGCCCGCTCCCTGGTCATCCGCTCCTTGCCGGAGTCGTTGCCGGACTGTTCCCGGTTGAAACCGATCAACTCTCCGGTAACGGCGTTCACCCTCGCGTTCAGGTAGCGGGGCTGGGTGTCCTGGGTGTTCGTCTTCCCCTCGGTGCTCCAGTAGAAGTTCCAGGTCCTAAGCCGCGGGTCTTGCCACTCGCTGTTAAGGTTAACACTGCGCAGGGTCAGGCCGTCAGGGATCACCAGCCACTTCTTGGCCACGTTCAGGGCCGCCTCCTGGGAGAGGATCTTGGCGGCCTCCTGCAGTTCCTTGATCTCCTGCGGCGTCAGTTGGGGAGCGGGCGCGCCGGCGGCGCCCCGGTCCATCGCCATCTTCTCGGCGGCCCCCATGCCCCCCGGCCCGTAGTAATTGCCTCCGCCACCCGCGTCCAGGGGCTCACCGGTCAGGGCGTCGAGGGCCCCACCGGAGGGGTGCTCC
>JAJYMS010000164.1 GCA_021786825.1 Bacillota bacterium
GTCTCCCCGTGGACGGGGATGAAGAAGCGCGGCCGGATCAGGTTGAGCATCAGTTTCAGCTCTTCCTGCGACGCGTGGCCCGAAACGTGGACCCCGGCCCCCTTCTCGTAGATCACCTCCGCCCCGCGGCGGAAGAGGTTGTTGATGGTGCGCGACACCAGCTTTTCGTTGCCGGGCACCGGGGTGGCGGCAATGACCACCGTGTCGCCGGGGACGATCTCCACCCGCTTGTGGTCGGAGACGGACATCCGGGTGAGGGCCGACATCGGCTCCCCCTGGCTGCCGGTGGTCAGGATGACCAACTGGTGGGGGGCAACCCGGTCGATCTCCTCCACGTCGATGAGCGTGCCTTCAGGGAAGTGCAGGTAGCCGAGTTCGTTGGCCACCTGGACGGTGTTCTCGATGCTCCGTCCGGTCACCGCGACCTTGCGGCGGTGATGCCGCGCCGCCTCGATGACCTGCTGGATGCGGTGCACGTTGGAGGCGAAGCTGGCCACCAGCACGCGCTGCTTGGCGCGGGCGATGACCTCGTCCAGGGTCGCGCCGACCACCTTCTCGGAGGGCGTGTAACCGGGGCGTTCCGCGTTGGTACTGTCGGAGAGCAGCACCAGCACACCCTCGTTGCCCAGTTCCGCCAGGCGATGGAAATCGGCCACGTCGCCGTCTACCGGGGTGTGGTCGAACTTGAAATCCCCCGTGTGGACCGCCAGCCCCACCGGGGTTCGGATGGCCAGGCCCAGGGAATCGGGGATGGAGTGGTTGACCCGGAAGAATTCCACGGAGAAGTTGCCGAGCGCGACCCTGTCGCCGGGCTTGACCGCCCGGCTTTCCTCGTTCATCACCATGCCGTGCTCGGCCAGCTTGCCCTCAATCAGCCCCAGGGTCAGCTTGCTGCTGTAGATGGGAAGGTCGATTTGTTTCAGCAGGTACGGCAGGGCCCCGGTGTGATCCTCGTGGCCGTGGGTGATGACGACTCCTTTGACCTTGTGACGGTTTTCCAGCAGGTACGTGAAGTCGGGGATCACGATGTCGATTCCGAGCATCTCTTCGTCGGGGAAGGCCAAGCCGGCGTCCACCAGCAGGATCTCGTCCTCGTACTGGTAGACGGTCATGTTCTTGCCGATTTCTCCCAGGCCACCCAGGGGGATAATCAGAAGTTTCCCGTGGTTACGTTGTTTTGCCAATTAAATTAAAGCACCTCCGAAAGGCTCAGTCGAATTTCGCGCAAAACGGCAACAACGGCCGCTGCCTTGCGCGCGACTGGCATGTGTAACGGCGAACCGGCCGCTCCGATCTGCCGGTTCCTGGTTTTTCACGGAAACCTTGGCCCGATCATGAACGCTGGGAAAGATTATACCCTATCAACTGAAGACATGCAATAGAAAAGCCCCGCGCCAGGGTGCGCAGGGCTTCGGCACGGTGGGCCTAGGCCGGCTCAAGGTCAGCCAGGAGCCGCGACAGGGTTGCAACCTCCCGGTCGGTACAGGGGGCCAGCGGCGGGCGCACCTCCCCCACGTCAAATCCCCGCAACCGCAAGGCGGTCTTCACCGGAACGGGATTGGCAGTCAGGAACAATCCCTTCATCAGCGGGAACAGCCGGGTGTGCAACCGGGCGGCCTCGGCCACCCTGCCGTCGAGGTAGGCCGAAACCATGGCCGCCAGTTCCCCCGCCACCAGGTGGGAGGCCACGCTGACGACTCCCTGGCCGCCGATGGCGAGCATCGGGAGGGTCAGGCTGTCGTCGCCGCTGTACACCAGGAAGCCCGGAGGGGCCCCGCGGAGGATCTCCGAGGCCTGGTCGAGGTTGCCGGAGGCTTCCTTGACCGCTACGATGTTGGGCACGTCGCGGCTCAGCCGCAGGACCGTCTCCGGCAGCAGGTTGGCCGAGGTGCGGCCCGGGACATTGTAGAGCATGACCGGCAGGCGGGTACACTCGGCGATAAGCCGGAAGTGGCGGTACAGCCCTTCCTGGGATGGCTTGTTGTAGTAAGGTACCACCAGCATGATACCGTTGACCCCAAGCGCCTCGGCTTGCCGGGTCAGGGCCACGCTCTGGGCGGTGCTGTTGGAACCGGTGTTGGCGATCACCGGCACCCGGCGATCCACCGCCTCCTTTACCACGGCGAAGAGCTCCAGCTTCTCCTCCGTCGTGACCGTGGGCGATTCTCCGGTCGTCCCCGCCACCACCAACCCGTCGGAGCCCTCGTTCACCAGCCGCCGGGCCAATTCCCCGGCTCGGCCGTAATCGACCTTCAGGTCCCCATCCATGGGCGTTACCATGGCGGTGACGACCCGCCCGAAGCTCAGCGTCATGAGGCACCTCCCCTATTACCTTGACCCTCAGTCGTCGGCCGCGGCGCCGCGGTCCAGGCCGAACTTGGCGTGCAGTGCCCGGACGGCCGCTTCCATGTCTTCCTGACGCACCAGGCAGGAGATCGTAACGTGGGAGTCGGCGGTTTGCAGGATCGAAACCCCGGCTTGGTGCAGGGCTTCCACCATCGAGGCCATTACGCCGGGCACGCCGCGCATGCCCGAGCCGATGATGGAGACCTTGGCGCACCCCTTGTTGACCTGCACCTGGAACCCGAGGCTTTCGATCGTCCGGGCAGCCTTCTCCCCCAATCCCTCCGGCACGATGAAGGACTTCTGCTGCGGCGAGACGTTGACCAGGTCCACGTCGACGTCCACGTCCGCCAAGGCGCGGAACAGGCGCAGATCCATGTCCGCCTCGCTCTTGCCGCCGGGGAGCACTCGCAACTGCGCCATCCGCGGCAGGTGGGTGATGCCGGTGATCACCCGCCCGTTCATCTTCTCGGTCATGCCCAGGGTGGTCTCGATGGAGTAGGTGATCAGCGTACCCGGGGAGTCGTCGAAGGTGCTCTTCACCCGCAGCGGGAGGTTGCGCCGCATGGCGATCTCCACCGCCCGGGGATGAATCACCTTGGCGCCCTGGTGGGCCATCTCCACAATCTCATCGTAGGTGGTCACCGAAAGGGTCTGGGCCTCCGGAACGATCCGGGGATCGGCGGTCTTGATCCCGTCCACGTCGGTATAGATCTCCACAACTTCGGCGCGCAGCGCCGCGCCCAGGGCGGCCGCCGTGGTGTCGGACCCGCCCCGGCCTAGGGTCGCGATGTCTCCCGCCTCCGTCCACCCCTGGAAGCCTGCCACCACCGCCACATTGCCCTCCCGCAGGTGGCGCAGCAGGTGTTCCGGGTTGACCCGAAGGATCTGGGCCTTGCCGAAGTTGGCGTCGGTGACGATCCCCGCCTGCCCCCCGGTAAAGGCCATCGACGGAATGGCGCGCGCCTTCAGGGTGTTGCAGACCAGCACGGCGGAGATCAGCTCCCCGCACCCGATCAGCATATCCATTTCGCGCGGATGGGTGTCGGGGTAGATGCCGGCGGCCATCTGGATGAAGGTATCAGTGGCGTAGGGATCGCCCGCCCGCCCCATCGCCGAGACCACCACGCAAGGGGCGTAGCCCTCCTGGAGGGCCTGGGCGACCCGGTCGCCGACCAGTTGGCGTCGCTCGGGCGTGGAAACCGAGGTGCCGCCGAACTTCTGAACGATAATGCGCAAATCCCGCTCCTCCTGCGAAGAAATCTCCGAGGAGCTGAGAGTAAGCGGCGCGGCGAGGGCCATCAGAGGAGGCGCCTGCGGATGAGTTCCTCGGCGACCTGGACCGCGTTGGTGGCCGCCCCCTTGCGGAGATTATCCGAAACCACCCATAGGTGCAGACCCCGCGGCGAGGACAGGTCCTCGCGGATGCGCCCCACGAAGACGTCGTCCTGTCCGGCGGCGTCGAGCGGGAGCGGGTAGACGTTGCGCGACGGGTCATCCTGCACCGTCACGCCCGGCGCCCGGGAGAGGATCTCCCGCGCTTCCGCCACCGTGAGCTTCCGCTCCGTTTCCACCAGGACCGACTCGGAGTGACTGATGTACACCGGCACCCGGACGGTCGTCGCCGCCACGGGCAGTTCGGGCAGCCCCATGATCTTGCGCGTCTCCCGCGTCATCTTCATCTCTTCCCCGGTGTAGCCGTTGGGTTCGAAGGCATCGATGTGCGGCAGCAGGTTGAAGGCAATCTGGTAGGGGTACACGCTCCGCGTGACGGGCTCGGCGTCGACGATCTGGCGGGTCTGCCGGCTGAGTTCCTCCATGGCTTCACGCCCGGTACCGGAGACCGACTGGTAGGTGGAGACGACCACGCGGGTCAGCCGGGCGGCATCATGGATCGGCTTGATGGCCACGACCATCTGGATCGTCGAACAGTTGGGGGAGGCGATGATTCCCCGGTGCTTCTCCACGGCCTCCCCGTTCACCTCGGGGACCACCAGCGGCACCGTGTCGTCCATCCGCCAGGCGTTGGACTTGTCGACCACGACCGCCCCCCGCCGTGCGGCCTCGGGGGCCAGTTCCTTGGAAGCGCCGGTGCTGGCGGCGAAGAAAGCCACCTGGACGCCTTCGAAGTCGGCGGGCTCGACCTCCTTGATGGTATGGGTCTCGCCCTTCCAGGTAACCTTCTGCCCCGCCGACCGCGAAGTGGCCAGCAGCCGCAACTCCGCGACGGGAAAGCGCCGCTCTTCCAGGATGCGCAGCAGTTCTTGTCCCACGGCGCCTGTGCCAAGGACGGCAACACGATAACCGCTCATCTGGTGAATCCCTCCCGGAACTTGTGATTTCGACCCGGTTCCCCGGGCTCCCGACCACCCTAGTGGACGGGTTGGTAGGCGATAAGCACAGGTTGAAGCTGAAAGCCCTCCAGGGCCGCTTGCAGGGTTGGTACCAGCAGGTCAAACCTGGCGTCCAACGAGGTGGGTTTGTCGAAGGGGTTATCCTGCCCGAAGGGCACGAAGAAGACGTGGCGGGCGGCCAGCAGGGCACCCAGATTGCGGGCGTTCAAGCCCAAGGCGTCATTGGTGCTGACGGCCAGCACCAGCGGACGGCCGTTGCGCAGGTGCGCCTTGCAGGCCATCAGGACCGGCGTGTCGATCACCGCGTTGGCCAGCTTGGCCAGGGTGTTGCCGGTGCACGGGACTACCGCCAGGACGTCAAGCAGTTTCTTCGGCCCGACGGGTTCGGCCTCCGGAATGGTGCGGATGGCGCTGGTCCCAGCCAACTCCTCCACCTGCCGCACCCAATCCTCCGCCCGGCCGAAGCGGGTATCGAGTTCGGCCGCGTTGTAAGAAACGATCGGCACCACCCGGGCCCCTGCCTGCAACAGTTCCTCGAGCGCCCGGAGCGTTCGACCGTGGTTGCAGTGCGAGGCGGTGATGGCGAATCCGACCACCTTGCCGGCTAGGGTCACTGGCGTCCACCTCCCCGGTCGGCCAGGTACTCCGCCCAGGGGGAGCCGCTGGCCTTGAGGTATCGGACAGCCAGGTCCGCGATGTATTGACCGGCGCTCCGGGGGGCGACCTTGCCGGGCAACCCGGGGGCCAGGACAGCCGTCACCCCGAGACCGGCGGCGGCAGCGTGGTCCACGCCCCCCGGGGCGGAAGCCAGGTCGATTACCACCGTCCCGGGAGTGAGGAGCCCGAGCCTCCCGGCATCGAGCACCACCGCCGGCACGGTATTGAAGACGACCTCCATCCGGTTGAGGCGGGCGTCCAGCCCGGCGAAGGAAATCGCCTCGTGGGCGTCGGCCTCGACGCGAGCCAGGTCCGCCGGGCGCCGGGCCGCGACGGCGACGTGGGCTCCCAGGCCCCGGAGCATTCGCGCCAGGGTTCGGGCGGTGCGCCCATACCCCAGCACCAGGCTCCGCGAGCCATGCAGGGTGATGGGCAACCGCTCCATGGCCAGTTGGATGGCGCCTTCAGCCGAGGGGATGGAGTTCAGGATGGCGAAGTCATCCATCTCCCGGTACTCCACGAGGTCGACCCCGTGCTCGGCCAGCAGCGCCCTGGTCGGCGGGGCCACCGCCCCGGCGAAACAAACCGCATCCGGCGCCAGTTCCCGCAACTCCCGCGGCCCTATATGTACTCGCCCGGCTCCGGGCATGGTACATATGTCTCCGAGGGCGTCGATGCCCTGCACCGGGGCCATGATCAGCCCGGCACCGGCGAGGGCCTCGGCCGCCCCGGAGACCGCCACCGTCAAAGAATCTGGTTTTTCAAGGTTCAACCCCGTCACCCGGACTTGAGCGCCGAGGTCGGCAAAACGCCTGCCGACCCACTCCTGGCGCCGGTCACCCCCCAGTACCGCCACCACCAGCTTCACCGCGAACCCCCTGCCTGCCCGATTCTCGCTCCAGTATATGAGGGGGTGAATGAGGCGGTGCGACCGGGCGGCGCGGGGGGCTACGCCCTCACCAGTTCGTCCAGGTCGTAGACGGCTCCCCGCAGGGCCTGGACCTTGCGAACCGCCATCAGCACGCCCGGCACGAAGGACTCGCGCGAAAGGCTATCGTGCCGAAGAGTGAGCAACTGCCCCGGACCGCCGAACACCACCTCGTGGTGCGCCACCGCTCCCGGCAGCCGGAGGCTGTGGACGGGAACAGGCCCCCCGCCGGCCGCCTCCAGCCGCTGGGCGATCCGTTTGGCGGTCCCGGAAGGGGCGTCCAGCTTCGCGTCGTGGTGGGTCTCCACCACCTCCACCCGGGGGAAGAACTGACGCGCCTGCTCCGCGAAACGGGCCAGCAGCATCGCCCCGATGGCGAAGTTGGCGATGATTACCGCCCCGACGCCGTAGCGGTAGGCGAGTTCCTCGAACCGTTGCAAGTCGGCGGCGCTGAAGCCCGTGGTGCCCACCACAACGTGGATCCGGCGCTCCAGGGCAGCCACGATGCCCTCCCTGGCCACCTCCGCCCGGGTGAAGTCGACCACCACGTCGGGAGGGGCAAACCCCAAAGCCTCCTGAAGGCTGCCGGCAATCTTCACTCCCAGCGCCCCAAGGCCTAGGTACGTGCCGACGTCCTCTCCAACCGCCCGCCGGCCCGTCGCGGCTACCAGTTCAAGGTCCGCCTCGCGGGCCACCGCCCTGACCAGTTCCCGGCCGACCCGGCCCGTCGCCCCGGCTACGGCCACCTTGATCACCCCTGCCATTCCTGTACGCCCCCTGTGGAACTTCTGGCGTGCATAACAAAAACGATCGACGAACACCGGTGCCGATCGTTCAAGGTGGCCGACCAACACCCCATCTTCGCCCTTTGTTGTGAGATAGCGCTCCACCGGGACCCCAAGGGAAGGACCCCAGTGACAGTCTTGCACCTGTTCGATGCAACCCCAGCCCTGGCCTCACGGCTGAAACCAGGACTTCGGCGGAACTCCCTTTCCCCAGGTCTCTTCGATGCCCTTCTCCTCCGGGGTACTCTTGAGCTTCCGCGCCTCTACCTCACCTCAACGAGATGAGGCAGTCTCGCTATATTCTTTTTTAGCACCGTAGCACAGCGAAGCTTGGGTTGTCAATAGTTCGCCATCAGGGGCGCGAATTTTCCTGTAGGGCGACGTGAATCGTGACCGTACCCAGGGCGGTCTCGGCCGGAATGACCAGCCGCTTGATAGAAAGGGTGGAAACAACCACGCCGCGGCCGCTGATCACGGACGGGGGCGAGATGGTGCAGTCGTACCCCTGCTTCTCCAGCAGGGTGGAAGCCACCCCCGTAATGACGTTGCCCATCTCCGCCACGGCGCTCTCCACCATCGTGTCGAAGACCGGCGTAATCTCTCCCGTCATGGCGCTGACGATGGACTTGGCGGTGCGTTCGGACATGCAGTACATGACCACGCCCTGAATCTTTCCCGTGACCCCGATGAGGACCGTCACCTCATCGGAAGCCAGGGCCGATTCCTGGATCGTCACGGGGCCGCGATTGACCTCGCACCGGGCTTCCTGCTGCAGCACGTTGTAGGCGGCCTTCAGGAACGGGTTGACGAATTCGGCTTTCATTGCAGATCCTCCACTCCCTGACCGTACCTCATTCGACCTGACCCTAGATTTGCATCGGTATTGAACCGCTGAGGTCGGCCACCTCGCCTGCCACCCGGAGGATCTCCGCCTCGTCCAGCCCCAGGGAACTGATCGCGGCCGGGTCGAAGCGGTAGGCCAGCCCGTCCGCCCCCACTCCCTGCCCCAGCATCATCGCCACCCAGTCGGCCACGTGGGTCAAGGCCGCCAGGGCTGGATCCAATTTGGCCTGGCCGGGGTCGTGGTGCGACGCGATGGCTTCTTCCAGCCGACCCGGCAAGGACCACCGCCGGGCGATCATCGCGCCCACCTCGGCGTGGTCGGTGCCGAACAGGCGCCGTTCGATTTCCAGGAACGGCAGCCCCTCCTCCCCCCGCAGGACCTCCTGGTAGCGCTCCCCGACATGCTTAGCCAGCACCAGTTTGCCGACATCGTGCACCAGGCCGGCCGTGAAGGCGTCTCCCTCCTCCACGAGGGTGCTCCGGGTGGCCAGCCGGGCGGCGGCCATCGCCGCGCAGATGGAGTGCTGCCACAGTTCGCCGGCTTTGAGCATGTACCCGGGCAATTCGCGGCTGAGGAAGCCGTGGGCCCCGGCGGCCATCACCACCTCGCGCAATGCCCGGGTCCCGAGGATGATCACCGCCTCGCGGATCGAACCCACCCGCCGCGGGAACCCGTAATAGGTCGAGTTGGCCAGCCGGAGAACCTTCGCCGCCAGGGCCACGTCGCCCACGACCACCTGCGCCACGGCCTCCGCCGACACGCCCGGGTCGCTGATGAGTTCAATCACCCTCCCAACGGCCCGGGGCAAGACCGGAAGGGTATCCGCCTCGTTCTCGATGCGCCGCTTCACGGCCTCGTCAATCATATCTTCGCGGCTCCCCCCTGTGGCCCCTGCAGGGCCTTCCGGTAAAAAAACGGGTAGATGGGTTCCAGCCCATGGTCCCTGGCCTTCAGGATGCTTTCGGTTCCCCCCACGAAGAGCATCCCGCCGGGCCGCAGGGCCTGGACAAAGCGCCGGTAGAGCGTCTCTTTGACCGGCTCGGTGAAGTAGATAACCACGTTGCGGCAAACGATCAAGTCCAGGTCCGACTCGAAGGGATCCTTGAGCAGGTCGTGCCGCCGGAAGGTCACCCGGGACCGGAGCCAGTCCTGCACCTCCTCCCCGTCCGGTCGGGGGTTGAAGTATTTCCGCCGGCGCCGGGGGGAAACGTTCTTGAGATCCTTCTCCAGATAGAAGCCCGCCTGGGCCGCCCGGAGGATCTGCGCGTCCAGGTCGGACGCCAGCAGGAAGTGGTTCCTGGGCCCCGTCATCTCGTCCAGCAGGATGGCCAGGCTGTACGGTTCGGCGCCATTGGAGCACCCCGCGCTCCAGACCCGCAGGGTACCGCGCTGCCGCAGCAACTCGGGCAGCACGTTCTGCCGGAGTTCCTCGAACTTCTCCGGGTTCCGGAAGAACTCGGAGACGTTGATGGTGATGAAGTTGACGAAATCCTTCAACGCGGTCGGATCGCGTTGCAGAAGCGCGGCGTAGGAGGTGTAACCTTCCACCCCCGACTT
>JAJYMS010000191.1 GCA_021786825.1 Bacillota bacterium
ACCGGGGGATGTTGATCGACGCGACCTACGGACGGCGCACCCGCGCGGTGGTGATCACCGATTCCGACCACGTCATCCTCTCCGCGGTGCAGCCGGAGACGGTGGCCAACCGTCTGAGCAGCAAGGAGGCGGCGGAGGTGCCTGTCGAGGAAGATGAGTGAAGGCCTGCTAGTGGTCTTGTCGGGGCCGTCAGGAGCCGGGAAGGGGACCTTGCGCCCGGGGCTTTTGGCGGCCTTTCCAAACCTGCGCTTCTGCATTTCAGCCACGACCCGGCCACCCCGCCGCAACGAAACCCACGGCCAGAGCTACCTCTTCTGGACCCGCCAGCAGTTCGAGCGCGTTCGCGACGCGGGTGGGCTGCTGGAGTGGGCGGAGTATGTGGGCAACCTGTACGGAACCCCCCGGGAGCCGGTGGAACAACTCCTGGCGGAGGGAAGGGACGTCCTCCTGGAGAAGGAGATGCAGGGAGCCGGCCAGCTCAAGGAGGCGTTCCCGCAGGGTGTTTTCATCTTCGTGCTGCCGCCTTCCGTGGCGGAGTTGAAGCGGCGCATCGCCGGCCGGGACACCGAGAGCCCCGCGGAGCAGCTCCGGCGCCTGCAGAAGGCCACCGCTGAACTGGAGAGCTTACCCGATTACCACTACGACTACGTCGTCGTCAACGACCGGCTGGAGGACGCGCTGGATCGCATCCGCGCCATCATTGTTGCCGAGCATTGCCGCATCTCCCGGCAGGCGCCGGGGTGGGTGGACGCTTTTTGCCGAAGGAGTGAAGCCACTTGATTAACCCCTCGCTGGATTCCTTGATCAAGAAAGTGGACAGTAAGTACACCCTGGTGGTGGCGGCCGCGAAGCGGGGAAGGGACCTGCTGGCCGGCAAGAAAAGGCTGGTGGAGTCCGACTCCAACAAGCCGGTCACCCTCGCGTTGGAGGAACTCGAGGCCGGAAAGCTTTTCTACGAGCGCGCCCGAACGGGGATCAAGTGATGTCTGACCGGCCGGCCGACACGGTGGTCCTGCTGGGCGTGACGGGGGGTATCGCCGCCTACAAGGCGGTCGAGGTCTCGTCGCGCCTGCGCCGGGCGGGAGCCGAGGTGCACGTCATCATGACCGCGGCGGCCACCAGACTGGTCACCCCCCTCACCTTCGGAAGCATCACCGGGCAGCCGGTCTACACCGACTTGTTGCAGGAGCCGCGCCGCGAGGCGGTGGAGCACATCGCCCTGGCCCGGCGGGCCCATCTGTTGCTGATCGCCCCGGCGACGGCGGACGTGATCGGCAAGCTGGCCGCCGGCATCGCCGACGACTTTCTGACCACCGAGGCCCTGGCGGTCACCTGCCCGGTGCTCGTATGCCCCGCCATGAACGCCGACATGTACGCCCACCGGGCGGTGCAGCGCAACCTCCAGACCCTGCGCGACCTGGGCTACCTGGTGCTGGAACCGGACCATGGGCGCCTGGCGACGGGGGCGGTGGGGCCCGGAAGGCTGCCGGACCCGGAGGCGATCGTCGCGCGGGCGATGGCGCTGTTGGCCGGCCACGGGCAGGACCTGGCCGGGGTACCCATCCTGGTGACGGCGGGCGGGACGCGGGAGCCCATTGATCCGGTTCGTTTCATCTCCAACCACTCCTCGGGCAAGATGGGCTTCGCCCTGGCCGCGGCAGCCCGCGACCGGGGGGCCAAGGTTACCTTGGTGACCGCCCCGGCGACGGTGAGCCCTCCCCCGGGCGTGGAAGTCGTGCCGGTGCAGACCGCCCAGGAGATGTACGATGCCGTGCTGGAGCGCTTTGCGGACGTGCGGGTGGTGTTGAAGGCGGCGGCCGTCGCGGATTACCGGGTCGCCCGCCCCGCGCCGGGCAAGCTCAAGAAGGGCCAGGCGCCAACTACCCTCGAACTGGAGTTGAACCCCGATATTCTGGCTGAGCTGGGGCACCGCAAGGGCCGTCAGGTCCTGGTGGGATTCGCCGCCGAGACCGGGAACCCGGTGGCGGAAGCGTTGCGCAAGCTCAGGCGAAAAGGGCTCGACCTGATCGTGGCCAACGACGTTTCCGACCCGGATTCGGGGTTTGGCGCGGACACCAACCGCGTTTGGATCTGCGGCCCCGGGGACGCGGTGGAGGAGTTGCCGTTGTTGGGGAAACGGGAGGTGGCCGACCGGGTCCTGGACCGGGTGGTCAGTTTGCTGTGACCTGCTTGTACGCGCGGGTCGTCTTCGACCCGCAGGTGGTTGGGCTGGAGAAACCCCTCGACTATCGGATTCCCCCCGGGCTGGCGGACAGCGTTCAACCCGGGCAGCGAGTGGAGGTTCCCCTGGGCCGGCGGCGGGTCGAGGGTCTGGTCATCGAACTGGTTGACGCGCCGGATGTCCCCCCCGGGACCGGGGTGCGGGACGTTCTCGGGATGGTGGACGAGGAACCGGTGCTCGCGCCCCGGATGCTCGAACTCGGCCACTGGCTGGCGAACCGATACCTCTGCCCGGTCGGGGAAGCGATGCGGGCGCTGCTGCCCCCCGGGGTGCGCCGTTCGGGCCGCCGCCGGGTGACGCTGGCCGCCCGGGGGGCCCAGTTGCTGGCCTCCGGCGGAGGAGCGCCTCCGGCGGAGGCCCTGCTCGCGGAGGCGCGTTCGGAGGCGCAAAGGGAGGTCCTGGCGGCCCTGGCCGCCGAGACCCCCCTCGATTGGCGGCGGCTCCGGCGGCTGGTCGCCGACGACCGGTCCCTGGCCGCCGCGCTGGAAAGCCTGCGGCGGCGGGAACTCGTCCGGGTTGAGGCGGAATACGGCCCCTCCGTGAACCCCCGCGTGATCACCGTGCTGGACCTCCGGCTGACTCGGGCGGAGGCCCTTTCGGCGTCTGAAGGGATGGCCCGGGTGGCCCCCTCCCAGGCCAGGGTGTTGAGGTGGCTGGCGGCCAACGGCTTGTCCCTGTCGGCCGCCGAACTGGCGCGCCGCAGCGGTAGTGGCGCGGCGGCGGTCCGGGCCCTGGTCCAGAGGGGACTGCTGGCGGCGCGACCGGTTGAAGTGGCCCGCGATCCGCAGGCTCTCCGCCCGGCGGTCCCGGGAGCATGGCCGGAGCCGACGCCCCACCAGGCGGCCGCGCTGGAACAGGTGCGGAGGCTGCTGGCCCGGGAGCGCCCCGGGGCGATGCTGGTTTTTGGCGTCACGGGCAGCGGGAAGACGGAAATCTACCTGCGGGCCATCGAGACGGTCCTGGCCCGGGGGCGCCAGGCCGTCGTGCTGGTCCCGGAGATCGCCCTCACGCCGCAGATGATCGGCCGCTTCCGCAGCCGTTTCGGTGAACAGGTGGCGGTCCTCCACAGCCGCCTGGGAGCCGGGGAGCGCTTTGACGAGTGGCGAAAGATCAAGCAGGGAAGGGCCGCCGTGGCGGTGGGCGCGCGTTCCGCGATCTTTGCGCCCTTCACCCGGCTGGGCTTGATCGTGTTGGACGAGGAGCACGAGACCACCTACAAGCAGGAGGACAACCCCCGCTACCACGCCCGGGAGGTGGCGGAGTACCTGGCTGACCGGCACGGTGCCCTGCTGTTGCTGGGGAGCGCCACCCCGTCGCTGGAGACCTATCACCGGGCGTCCAGCGGGGAGTTGGCCCTGGCCGAACTGCCGGAACGCATCAACCGGCGTCCGCTGCCCCCGGTGAAGATCGTCGACTTGCGGGCCGAGTTGCAGGCGGGCAACCGGAGCGTCCTCAGCCGCTACCTGCAAGAGCGCTTGCAGACCTGCCTGGAGCGGGGGCAGCAGGCGATCCTCTTTTTAAACCGGCGTGGTTACTCGACTTTCGTGCTCTGCCGGAGTTGCGGGGCGGCAATGAAGTGTCCCGACTGCGACGTCAGCCTGACCCTGCACGGGACGGCCCCCGCCGCGCCGGGGGTCCTCCAGTGCCACTACTGCGGGTACCGGGAGGCGGTGCCGGCGATCTGCCCGGTGTGCGGCAGCAAGTCAATCCGCCACTTCGGCTCCGGCACCGAACGGGTGGAAGAGGAACTGAGGGAGCACTTTCCCCGAGCCCGGGTCCTGCGGATGGATGTGGACACGACCCGGACCAAGGGGGCTCACGAACGAATTCTCGATCACTTTGCCCGCGGGGAGGCCGACGTCCTCGTCGGGACGCAGATGGTGGCCAAAGGGCTGGATTTCCCCCGGGTCACCCTGGTGGGCGTCATCGCGGCCGACGTGGCCCTCAACTTTCCGGATTTCAGGGCCGCGGAGCGTACCTTTCAGTTGCTGACCCAGGTTTCAGGCCGGTCGGGCAGGGGAGCGGACCCGGGGGAAGTGGTCGTCCAAACCTATAACCCGGAGCACTACAGCGTTCAGGCCGCCCAGCGGCACGACTTCATGGCCTTTTGCCGTCACGAGTTGCCCGTCCGGCAGGGGATCGGCTACCCTCCCTTTTCCCACCTGGTCAATTTCGTCGTCTGGGGCACGGAAGGGGAGGAGGTCTCCCGGGCCGCCCACTGGGTGGTGGAGCGGCTCCGCTCGGACGGCGATCCCACCGCTGTGATCGGGCCCGCGCCCGCCCCAATCGCCCGGCTGCGGGGCCACTTCCGCTGGCGCGCGCTCCTGCTCGAAGCCGAGGGCGAGCCGGCCCTGCGGCGGGCCAGGTCCGTCCTGCGGGCGTGGGAGGCGACCAGGCCGCGGGGCGACCTGCGGCTGACAATCGACGTTAACCCTTTGAGCATGCTATAATCTAGCGAAATGCCCCGGGGACGAGGTGAGACGGTGCTGGAGATCCGACGGGAAGGCGACCCGGTCTTGCGCCAGAAGGCCAAGCCGGTGAAAAAAACAGGGCCTTCAGTGAAGAGTCTGTTGGCGTCCATGGCCGAGACGATGTACGCCAACCACGGGGCAGGGCTGGCGGCACCGCAGGTGGGGGTTTCCAAGCGCGTCATCGTGGTTGACATCGGGGAAGGCCTGATCGAGATGGTGAACCCCGAGATCGTTTCGCAGGAAGGTTCCGTCACCGCCTGGGAGGGCTGCTTGAGCTTCCCCGGCATCGTCGGCGAAGTTCCGCGAGCCGAAAAGGTGGTCGTGAGCGGCCTGGGCAGGGACGGCCGGCCCCGCTGGATAAGCGCCGAGGGCTTTCTCGCCCGCGCCCTTCAGCACGAGATCGACCACCTGGACGGGATCCTGCTCCCCGACCGCGCCCTGAGGCTGGCGCCAGCCGAGAAGGATGGCCGGGGAGAGGGCGGGGATGAGGATGGCGCGATTGAGGATGGGGCCGTCGAGGAAGGCGAGGACGGAGGCTGGCCGGAGACCGGAGGAGACGGACGGGCGCGGGCGCCGGCGGAAGGAGTCCAGCCGCGGTGAAGATCGTCTTCATGGGGACCCCGGAGTTCGCCGTCCCCAGCCTGCAAGCCCTGCTGGCGGCCGGGCACGAGGTCGACGCGGTGGTGAGCCAGCCTGACCGGGCCCGCGGTCGCGGCGGCGCCGTCACCTCCCCGCCGGTCAAACGGGAGGCGCAACGCCATGGGTTGCTGACCCTTCAGCCGGAGCGGATCAGGAGCCAGGAGGCTTTGGACCGCCTGCGCCGGATCGGGCCCGATCTGGCGGTGGTGGTGGCCTACGGCCAGATTCTGCCGCCCTCGGTGCTTGGCATCCCGAGGCTGGGCTGCCTCAATGTCCACGCCTCGCTGCTGCCCCGCTACCGGGGCGCGGCGCCCATCCACTGGGCCATCATCAATGGCGAGGGTGAGACCGGAGTAACCACCATGTGGATGGACGAAGGGATGGACAGCGGCCCCACCGCCCTGCAGGCGGCAACCGCCATCGCCTGGGACGAGACGGTCGGAACCCTGCACGACCGGCTGGCGACCCTGGGCGCCGACCTGCTGGTGGAGACCGTGCGACGCGCGGAGAACGGGACCTGCCCGCGAATCCCCCAGGATGCCTCGCTCGCTACCCGGGCTCCACTCTTGCGGCCCGAGGACGAGATCATTCGGTGGAACCGCCCGGCCAGGGCAATCCGCGACCACATCCGCGGGATGAACCCGTGGCCCGTGGCGCACACGACCGCCCCGGAAGGGCGGCTCAAGCTCTGGGCCGCGCGATTGGCCGATCCCCTCACTCCCGCCGGGGGAAGGTCGCCGGGGGAAGTTCTGGCCGCCGACTCCCGGGGGATCCTGGTTCAGGCGGGGCAGGGTCAGTTGTGGCTCACCGAGGTGCAGCCGCCGGGCGGCCGTCGCATGCCGGCCGACGCTTACGCCCGCGGGCGCGCGATCAGGCCCGGGATCCGCTTGGGTGGCTAGCCTGCGGGAGAAATGCTATAATAAGTCCATCAACCGCACTCAGGCTTGGAGGTGAAGGCGGTGTACTTCTGGGGAGACTGGACCTATATCCTGATCTTTCCCGCCCTGTTGCTGTCGCTGTGGGCCCAGTTCCGGGTGCAGGGGGTCTTTGCCCGTTACGCCCGGGTGGCGGCCGACGCGCGGCTGACCGGGGCCCAGGTGGCCAGAGACATCCTGGACCGCCACGGGCTGACCGATGTGGCGATCGAGCGGGTGGGAGGCACACTGGCGGACCACTATGACCCACGGACACGCGTCCTACGGCTTTCGCCGGACGTCCACGACAGCTTTTCGCTCGCGGCGCTGGGGGTGGCGGCGCACGAGACCGGCCACGCCCTGCAGCACGCCGACGGCTACCTCTTCCTCGGCATGCGCAGCGCGATGTATCCGGCCGCCGCTCTGGGGTCCAACGGCGGCCCGCTGCTCTTTATCCTGGGATTGTTCATGCGCAGCGGGTTCATGATGGACCTGGGGATCATCTTTTTCACCCTGGCGGTGATCTTCTACCTGGTCACCCTGCCGGTGGAGTTCAACGCCTCCAGTCGGGCGGTCGCCATTCTGGCTTCCGAGGGTTACGTCACCCACGAGGAGGTTCGGGGAACCAGGAAGGTGCTCGACGCGGCCGCCATGACCTACGTTGCCGCGGCCCTGATGGCGGTGCTGCAGCTGTTGCGGCTGTTGATGTTGCGCGGTTCGCGCGACGACTGAGACGCGCGGGGGCGACCCCGGCGCCGGTCGTCGGGCACGCCCACATGAAAGAGGACCTTTAGCAGGGAGGGAGGTTCCCCTCCCTGCTTTTTTGAGGGGGTTACGAGCATCGCCACCCGCCCTGGATCGGCCCGCTCCGCCGCCTTGCAGGCCCTGCGGGACATCGATCTTTACGGCGCCTTCCCCGCCCTGGCCCTGGACCGGGCGCTCTCTCGCCACGAGCTTTCCCCGCCCGACCGGGGGTTGGCCACCGAAATCGTCTACGGGGCGACGCGGCGGCGCAACACCTTAGATTGGGCCCTGGGGCTGGTACTGTCCCGGCCGCTCGAGGGGCTGGACCCGTGGACGCGCAACGCGCTGCGGCTGGGGGCCTACCAGTTGCTGTACCTGGACGCCATCCCGGCGCACGCGGCCGTGAACGAGGCGGTGGAGCTGGGCAAGCGGTACGGCCACGCCGGAATCGCCAAGCTGATCAACGGGGTGCTGCGCGGCCTGGCTCGCCGCCTACCGGATTTGCCCTACCCGGACCCGGCGACCGACCCGGTGGCCCACCTGGCGCTGCGGCATTCCCATCCGGAATGGCTGGTGCGGCGCTGGCTGGCTCGCTTCGGCTGGGCGGAGACCGTCGCCCTGCTGGAGGCCGACAACGCGGCTCCTCCCTTCACCATCCGGGCCAACCGGCTGCGGACCAGCCGCGAGGAACTGCTGGCCCAACTGGGGCGGGAGGGGGTGGCGGCCGAACCGGGGCGCTATCACCCGCAGGCTCTCAACCTCCTGGAGCACCCGGCGGTGACGGAGATTCCGGCCTTTGGCCGGGGGCTGTTTACCGTGCAGGACGAGACCTCCATGCTGGCGACGGCGGCCCTGGACCCGCGACCCGGGGACACGGTGCTCGACGCGTGCGCCGGCCTGGGCGGCAAGACCACCCACTTGGCCGAGTTGATGGGCGACGACGGCCGGGTGATCGCCACCGACATCCACCCCTACAAGCTGGAGCAACTCCGCGCGGCGGCCGCCCGGCTCGGCGTGGGGATCGTCGAGGCGCGACGGGCCGACGCGCGGGAACTGGGGGGTGAACTGGAGGGCCGGGCCGACGCGGCCCTGGTGGACGCACCCTGCACCGGGCTGGGGGTATTGCGGCGCCGGCCGGATGCCCGGTGGAAGAAGCGGGAGTCGATGCTGGATGAGATGCCGGAGCTGCAGTACGAGATCCTGGTCTCCGCGGCCCGCTGCCTGCGGCCGGGGGGAGTCCTCGTCTATAGCACCTGCAGCATCGAGCCGGAGGAGAACGGAGCGGTGGTGAGGCGGTTGCTGTCCCAACAGCCCGGCTTCAGCCTGGACCCTCTGCGGCCCCACCTGCCGGCCTCCCTCGAGCCGGACCTCGGCCCGGGCGCCGGCGAGTTGCAACTGCTGCCCCACCGGCATGGGGTGGACGGGTTCTACGTGGCCAGGCTCCGCCGCGAGCGGTAGACCCGGCAGGATAAAGGGAGACCGGGCTCGAACATAACTTATCCATGCCGGTGGTATCAAGGGGGGCGAAGCAGGCAGATAATACCTGAGATGAGCAAGTTGGACCTGAAGGGGAAGACCCTGGAAGAACTGCGGCGGCTGTTCGCGGAGTTGGGCGAACCGCCCTACCGCGCCTCCCAGTTGCAGGAATGGCTTTACGCCCGGCGGGTGGATTCCTTCGCGGCGATGACCAACTTCCCGCTGGCCCTGCGGCAGCGGCTGGAGGAAGTGGCGCTGGTGGACAGCCTCCGCCAGGCGGTCGTCCAGCAGGCCGAGGACGGCACCCGCAAGTTCCTCCTGGAGTGCCGGGACGGGTCGGCGATCGAGACGGTGCTGCTTCCCCACGACTACGGCTGGAGCGTCTGCGTCTCCAGCCAGGTCGGCTGCCGGATGGGCTGCCGTTTCTGCGCCTCCACCCTGGGGGGACTGGTGCGCAACCTGGACGCCGGCGAGATGATCGACCAGGTGGTGCACGCCACCCGGGCCTTGCCCGCGGGCGAGCGAGTCTCCACCGTGGTGTTGATGGGCACGGGCGAGCCGCTCGAGAACTACGAGGAAGTGCTCAAGTTCGTCCGGCTGCTGAACGCCGCCCCCGGCATCCGCCTGGGATACCGCCACCTGACTCTGTCCACCGCCGGCTTGATTCCGGGGATTCACCGCCTGATGGGGGAGGGGTTGCCCATCACCCTGGCGGTTTCGCTGCACGCTCCCGACGACGAACTCCGCCGGTCGATCATGCCGATTGCCAGGCGTTACCCCCTGGACGAGCTGCTCTCCACCTGCCAGGAGTACGCCGAGACCACCGGGCGGAGGGTCACCTTCGAATACGTTCTCCTGAAGGATCTGAACGATTCGCCGGGGCACGCCGCCCGGCTGGCGGAGCGGCTGCGGGGGATGCTTTGCCACGTGAACGTCATCATGGCCAACCCGGTGCCCGAACGGCGGGTGGAGCGATCCG
>JAJYMS010000054.1 GCA_021786825.1 Bacillota bacterium
CCTTCCCCGAGTTGACCAAGCTGGCCGTCCGGTGGGGCGTCCGGATCCAGGATGACGTGGTCGTCGACCCCCAGCGCTCCTACTTCTTCGACCCGCTATCGCCGGTCCCGGTTTACCAGGTCCACGACATTACCAGTCCGCTTCAGGACAAGCAACTGGCCATGGTGCTCCCCCGGGCCCGTAGCATGGTCCCGGACCCGGGCTACCAGGGGACGGCGGTGGTGACGCCGCTGCTGGCGGCCAGCGAGAAGGCCTGGGGGGAGACCGACTTCCAGGAACGCCAGGTGCGCCAGGACCCCACCGACATCAAGCCCCCCCTGGACCTGGCCGTGGCCGTTTCCAACCCCGCGGCGAAGGACTCCCCGCCGGCGCCTAAGCTGGTCGTCATCGGGAACTCCTCCTTCCTCACGACCGACGCCATCAGCTTCCAGGGCAACGCCGACTTCTTCCTGAACGCCGTCAACTGGCTCGCCGGAAACCAGGCCCTGATCTCCATCCGGGCCCAGACCCAGGAGCTCGACCAGCTGTTGATGACTCCGTCGCAGGCCCGGGCGGTCTTTTACGGGACCGTGCTGGTGCTCCCCCTGGCGGTGCTTCTGGCGGGCGGCGCGGTCTGGGTGAGGAGGCGGAACCGGTGAAGAAGTTTGGGGCCACGTACCTGGCTTTACTCGTGTTGGTGGGATTGCTCGGCTACAACCTATACGCGGCCAGGCACGCCAAGCCCCCGGCCGACCAGCCGGCGGCCACGCCGCTCCTGACCCTCGATCAGCAGGCCATTCGCGGGATCAATGTGCGATCGGCGGACGGGGTTGCCAGCTTCGTGAAAAACACCGGGGGGGCTTGGCAGTTGACCTTCATCCCCTCGGCCGCCGCCCGCCCCGCCCTGCGGTTACCGGTCGACGGCTACCGTACGGACGGGATGGCCTGGGCGCTGGCCGACCTGAGCTACCGCCGCAAGGTCGATGAGCGCCCGGCCGGGCTGGCCCCTTACGGACTCGACCGGCCCCGGGCGGTGGTCGAGGTCTGGCTGGCGGGCCAGGCGGCGAAAAAGGTCGTTTTGATCGGCGGTTCCACTCCCGTGCCGGGGTCCGCCTACGTCCGGGTGGAGGGCGACCCCGCCGTTTACATCACTGACGAGTCGCAGCTGACCGATTTTCTGGCCCGGCCGGTGGACCAGATGAAACGAAACGTGATCGATTTTTCGCCTGGGGATGCCGTCAAGATCACCGCGGAACGCGGCGGTCGGAAGGTGGAGATCAGCAAGGAAGGGAACCAGTGGCGCTTGGGCGACCGGCAACTGAAGGCCGACCAGGTGGATGACCTGTTGCAGACCCTGCAATCCTTCCGGGCGGCCGACCTCCCGCAGCCGGCCGCGGGGGCCGCCACCGCCGCCGGGGGGACCTCCGCCGGCCTCGGCCAACAGGTCTGGCGCATTTCCGTAAGCGTGAAGGACCAGTCCAAGGACCAGTCTTCGGGTCAAGCGGCGCCGCTGTCGGTCCTGGAACTGACGGTCGGGACGGCCGGCGGAGACCAGGTGTGGGTGCAGCCCCAGGGCTCCGACCTGCTCTATCCGGTGGCGGCCGCGGACGTGCGGCAGGTTGAGCAAAAACTGTCGGCGTTGGCCGGGCCGTGAGACCGGCCCGGAAGAGCAAGAAAAACCATTGACAACCAAGCAGGAATTCGGGGAGCGGTGTGGAATATCCTATTCCACAGAGCTCCTCATCAATGATGAGCGGCTTTGGCCGGCGATGAGCCCCGCCCTGGAAGAACGTTTCTTCGGCCGCCGACTTGAATTCAGGAGGAATCAAGCGGGTGGACCCCTACACCGCCGGCATGTTCCCATCCAACCCCTATCGCTCCAAGCGTCCGGTCCGCGGACGCCTGGTGGTGGTGCTGGACGGGCGGCTGTCGGGACGGGGGCTGGAGCTGATCCGGCCGATCTCGCGGGCCCTCCGGCGGGGTGAGATCCACGAACTGGTGGTGACCGCCGAGGCCGACGCCGGCCCGGGAACCACGGTCAATCAGGTCACCTATCTGGGCTTCTTCGAGGTGGAGGAGGGCGGCATGGCGGTAACCGGTGATTCCGTCCGGGTGGACGGCCGGCCGGTGGGGCGCCTGGGCGGTTTTGACGAGACCCACCACCCCAACCATCTCAATCTGGTCCTGGTGGGAGACGACGCGACCGGCTTTGAACGGGGCCTGGCGCTGGGAGACGAAATCAGCATCGGCGAGACAGATGAGGGAGGACAAAGATGAGCTACAAGTACAAGTTCCAGATGTACAAGGCCCTGCAGGCCAACACCCAAAAGATCTACGCCGAGGCCCGCCAGGCGGCCGACGAGATCGGGATACCCAAGGAGCTGCGCGGGAAGTTCGGCCTCACCGGGGCGATCTCCGGGATGCCGGCCCCGTTGCGCCGGGACATCGAGGAGGCGGCTGAAAAGGGCGGCGCCGAGGTCATCCCTCTGGCCAGCCTGGTGGAGCAGATCCGGGAGATCGTGAAAGACTACTACGGCGACGCTTACGACGTGGCGCCGGTCAATACCTGCGAAGGGGGCCTCTGGGTGTCCTTCGACGCCCTCTGCACGCCGCCCTTCCTGGGTCGCGGCGACAACTACCGCGCGCGCTACATCGTGCCGTGGGAGAAGCACCTGCACCACCACGGGGGCTACGGCCGGCCCTTTCCCCCTAAGTACAAGGACATCTTGGCCGACCGCGGGAGCACCGCCGGCGAGATGGGCTTTTACGGCAAGCGGCAGAACAACCTCGATGCCGTCGTCGTGCCGCTGGAGGGAGCCGAGTACCCCAATCACGGGATCAAGTACTGGCCGGTTCCCCTGCTAACCGGGGTAGACCCGGAGGCTTCGGCTAAGCGGATCGCCCAGGTTGCCGAGCAACAGGCCGGCCTGCTGACCGGTTTTTCTTCGCTGGCCTACGACACGCCGGGCTACGGCTACGGCGCCAAGGACGCCGACGGCACCCCGATCCTGCAGCGGCACATCGGGGAGATCGCCCGGCGCTTCAACGTCCCCTACATCGTCGACAACGCCTGGGGTCTGCCCTTCGTCGGGACGGACATTCGCAAGATCGGCGCCGACGTGATCGTGTACTCGATGGACAAGGCCACCGGCTCAGCCACCAGCGGCCTGATCATCGGCCGGGAGGAGGTCATGGTGACCGTCCGGCGGGCCCTGGGGATGCACGGGGACCGCTGGGGAACCACGGCTTCCTACGGCAAGGCGGCCTACGTGACCCAGGACCCCGGCAAGGAGGCCCTGCTGACCCAGATCGTGGCCCTCCAGGTCCTGCGCGACCGGCCCCAGGTGCTCACCGCCCCGGTGGACGCCTTGCACCGGGTGGTCGTCGAGGAGTTCGCGGCCCTTCCCTCATCGCTGAAGAGCGGCTTCTCCATCAGCAAGTCCTACAACTCCGGGGCCGTCGAGATCAACTACGAGGCCACCTGGAAATCCGGCGGGATGGGTTTCCCGATCTTCTCCATCGAGGATATGTACGCGGGCAGCCACCTGCTGCAGACCGGCCTGGCCCAGATGGGCGTCATCCCGACCATCGCCTATGACGCCAACATCTTCATCTCGCCGGGCCTCGGGACCACCGATTCCGACGGGGCCCTGATCGAGGAGCGCGCCCGCTGGGGCGTTCGCGCCCTGGTTCGCCTGATCGAGATCATCGGCAAGAACGCCGGCCTGATCGGATAGACCGGCCGTTCCCCGCCGGGCGGGGGGATGGGTAAGATGCTGCCATGGGAGTGATCAGTTTGGCCGCCCGGCGGGAGACGCAGGAATACGTTGTCCTGAATGCCTTGGCCACGGGCCCCGAACCGCTCGGCGCGGGCGCCATGGCGGAGGCCCTGCGCCAGGCGGGGGAGATGGCCAGCGAGGCGACGGTGGGACGGTTGCTGAAGGACCTTGACACCCGTGGTTACACCCGTCGCGACGGTTTTCGCGGCCGCACCCTGACCGCCGCCGGTCAGTTCCGGCTGCAGGAACTGGAGCTCGACCGTGATCGCACCAGCAAGGGAGAGGAACTGATCAAGCGGTTGAAGGCCAGGGGCCGCGACGAACTGGTTGAGGTCCTGGTGGCCCGGCGGGCCATCGAGCGGGAAACGGCGCGCCTGGCGGCGCTGCAGGCAACGCCGCGGGACATCGAGTACCTGATGTCGATTGTCAAACGCCACGAGGAGCACAGCCGGGCGGGGGTGGCGGCGGAAGACGACACCGCCTTCCACCGCTACATCGCCCAGCTCTCCGGCAACCGCGTGCTGGAGGCCGCCTTCGATCTGATCCGCCAGGACGGGCAGCTCAGCCCGGTGCTCGAGCACATTCGCAAGGAGGTCAAGAGCTCCGTGGCGACGGACCACCGGCGGATCGTCGAGGCCCTGGGGAAGAAGGACTCGGCCGCCGCGGAACACGCCATGGTTCACCACATCGAGAACGTCATCGAGGACGTGGAGCGGTACTGGGATTTGGCGGAACGCCGGGAAAGGGACTAGCCATGGAGGATCAGACTTGGATTCAGGCGGACGAGGCGCGCGCCCGGGTGCTGGACGGCCTTGACGTGGAGACCTTCCTGCTCTGCGGCAGCGAGCAGGAGGCCCGGGACTCCCTCCTTGCGCTGCTGCGGTCCTTCGGGTTTTCCGACGTCGACGTCGTCTTCGTGGAGCAGCGGGGACCGGGCGCGCGGGTCCGCGGCCGCGCCTACGTGCGGCGACCGGGCGGCGGCAAGGCCCTGGGGCCGCCACCCGATGAAGCCCCGGCGGCGACGGTTGAGAAGGCAGCCGGCAGGTAGGCGAGGAGATCGATATGGGCGACCTGAAGCGAGTACTGCTGGCCCCGCTGGACCCCGTGCACGACGTGGGGCTGAAGACGATCCGGCGGGGGTTGGAAGAGGCGGGGCACACGACGATCCTGCTGCCTCCCGACCTGCCGCCGGAGCAGGTGGTGCAGGCCGCCCTCGATCATGAGGTGGACTGTGTCCTCATCGGCCGCACCCTGGGGTACCAGGTCGCCGAGATCCTCGCCCGCTTTGTGGACTTGGCCGAGGCGGCCGGGCTGCGGCGAGTGGTCCGGCTGGCGGTGGGCGGGATGGCGATCCGCCCGGAGTTGGCGGCCGAGCTGGGATTTGACGCCGGTTTCGGCCCGGGGACGACGGTGGAGGAGGCGGTCGCCTTCGTCGAGGGGAGGCCGGCCCGGTTCTCTCAGGAGAACTCGCGGCGGGTTCGCCCGAGCTTCGCCCAGGGCTACACCTACCAGGTGCGGCTGCCGCGGGTGGAGGCCCACCTGGAGCAAATCGCCGACCGGCTGCAGCGGTGGGCCAGGGGCCGGTCCTCGCCGGCCCTGGAACGGGCCCGGATCCGCGGCGAGCTCTTGGCCCTGGAGGAGGAGCAGGGTCCCCGGCCGGAGGGCCGGGCGGGGGAGGTCTGGAGACGGCTTCGTGCCGACTACGCCCGGCTGAGCGGCCCGGAGATCGCGCGCTTTTACGAGCGGGGGACGCTTCCGGAGCAGGTCCGGGTTCTGACCGGCGATGAGTTGGATGCCATTCACGCCCTGGCCGCGCGCGCCCAGGAACACCTGCGCCCCGCTGACCTGCGGCGCGGCCGCGACCGCCCGCTGATCTTCGTGCAGTACGGCACCGGCGACCCGGCCATGGACCTGGCCCACGCCAAGGCGGCCGAAGCCTGGGGAGCGGACGGGGTGGTGCACTTCGATCCTTCGTGGGGGGCCCGCGCGGAGGGCCTGCTGGAGGGTTACCTGGAACAGCCGGGCGACGGCACCGTGATCACGCCCGAGAACCTCACCCTGTTGCGCTCCGGCCTGGACCCGGCAACCTGGTGGCAAGTCCGCGCCCACCGGGGGCTGAACACGCCGGAGACGGTCCTGCTCGCGGGGGAACGCGGCGCTGACCTGACCAAGATCAACCCGGTCTACGCCTCGCTGGCCGCGGGCACCGACCCGGAACGGATGGTGGTGGACGCCCTGGAGGCCATTCGGATCGCGGCCCGCTACGACCTTCCTTTTGACGTGGTCACCAACGAGGAACTCGCCGGCGTTCCCGCCCGGCGCGCCTTCGCCGGCATGCTGGCGATGGCCTACCTGGCGCACCGGCTTGGCGGCCGGCCGATCCTGCAACCGCTCTTCTGTCACTCGCCCGAGGCCATCATCGGCGGCCTGATGGAGGACAACTACGTGGACTTTAACACCGCCAAGATCCTGGCCCTGCGCCAGATCATCGACGCCCCCATCTGGCCCGGCGCCCCGGTGGGCTTCATGACCCACACCGAGGATCGGGTTCAGTCGTCGGTCACCAGCGCGCTGCACGCCGCCCTGGCGGCGGCATTGAAGGTCGACGGGGTGACCATCGCCTCCGCCGACGAGGCATACTCGGGTGGGCCGATCACCGTTCCCGCCAGGATCGACACCCTGCGGGCCACCGGCGAAGCCCTGCGCTTCTTCGGCCAGGTGGGCATGGAGGTGACCGAGCGGGCCCAGGTGTGGGCTGAGGAACTGGCCCGCGGCGTCGAGGCGGTGCTAGCCGACGTGGCCCAGTCCGAATCCCTGGTCGCCGCCATCTACCAGGGCGTCCTGGGCGACGCCGCGGACGGCGCCTATCCGGGCCGGGCAGGGCGGGGGACGGTGGTGGTGGTGTAGGATGAGCCCCCCTGGAACCCATCGTCGAACCCGGTCGATCGGCATCTTCGGCACGGCCAAGAACACCGGCAAGACGACCACGGTCAACGCCCTGATCCGCTCCGCGGCGGCGCAGGGGCTGTCCCTCGGACTGACGGGGATCGGTTACGACGGCGAAGCGGTGGACAACGTCACCGGGTTGCCGAAACCGCGCCTGTGGTGCCCCGCAGGGACCGTTGTGGCCACGGCCCGCCGAACCCTGGAGCTGGCCACGGCCGGGCTGGAGATCCTGTCCGAAACAGGTATCACGACCGCCCTGGGAGAAGTGGTGGTCGCCCGCGTGACCCGCCCCGGATTGGCCCTGCTGGCCGGCCCCAACCGCGGCACCGACCTGCGGCAGGTGCTGGAGAGAATGCAAGCCAGCCAGCCGGGACTGGTTTTGGTGGACGGGGCTCTGAACCGGCTTTCGCCGATGGCGGTGGTCGACGGCCTGGTGATGGCCACCGGAGCCGCCCGCCAGCCGGATCCGGGCACCCTCGCGGCGGAAGCGGCGGCCCTGGTTCACCTGCTGGACCTTCCGCTGGCCCGGGTGCCCCGGCCGGGTCCGGAGCAGCCCGCAGAGGAGCAAGGGCGGCTGGTGGTGGGCTCGCTGCTGACGCCCGAGGCGGTGGCTCAAGCGGCGCGACGGGTGCCGGGGGAGGGCACGCGGGGCCGGCTCACCGTCGAGGTACGGGGGGCGGTGACCGAGGCGGGGTTGCGGGAACTCGCCCGCCTGCTGGGAGCCAGGCTGGCCCGCACGACGCTTGTCCTGCCGGTGGGGCCGCGACTGGTGGCCGGCGTCGAGCCGCGGGGGCTCTGGACCGCGCTGGAGGAGATGGCCGCCGCCGGGGCCAGGGTTCGCACCACGCGACGCATCCCGATCGTGGCGGTAACCGTCAACCCCTTCTTCCCCCGGCTGGAAGAGGAGCGCTACCGGCCGGACTGGGTGGCCGCCCGGGAGTTGCAGGCGGCGGTCGCCAGGGCGGTGGACCGCCCCGTCCACGATGTGGTGCGGCAAGGTGGCGCGCGGCTGCTCGAAGTCATTCAGGGGCGGAAAAATCTGTACACCAGAAAATCGCCTGAAACCGCGAAAGATCGCTTATAATGTCTGCAAAGCGAAGCTTGGACAGGCTGGGGGTGGCAAGTGTGAAGGAAAGGCCGCGTGTCTTAGTGGTTGGTGGGGGGTGGGCCGGATCAGCGGCGGCCCTGGCGGCCGCCAAGGCCGGCGCCTGGGTGACGTTACTTGAGCGGGCCGACGCTTTGCTCGGGACGGGCCTGGTGGGCGGGATCATGCGCAACAACGGGCGCTACACCGCCACCGAAGAATCGATTGCGCTGGGCGCGGGCGAATTCTTCGAGATCGCCGACAAGCACTCCAGACACCGCAACATTGAATTTCCGGGGCACCGGCACGTCTGGCTCTACGACGTCAGCAGCATCGAGCCGGCGGTGCGCCGGGCCGTGCTGGAGGCGGGGGTGGAGATCCACCTCAAGACCAGGGCGACCGACGTGATCCGGGAAGGCGCCCGGCTCAAGGCCGTGAAGGCCGAAAGCTACGGGGTGAGAGGCGAGGGACTGATCTTCGAGGCCGACGTGTTCGTCGAGGCGACCGGCACCTCGGGTCCCCAGGCCAACTGCATCAAGTACGGCAACGGCTGCTCCATGTGCGTTCAGCGGTGCCCCACCTTCGGGCCCCGGGTGAGCCTGGCGGGCCGTTGCGGAGTCAAGGAAATGATCGGCGGCACCTCGGCCGGCAGCTTCGGTTCGATGAGCGGCTCCTGCAAGTTGCTCAAGGACTCCCTCTCGCGGCAGATTGTCTCCCGGTTGAACCGCACCGGGGTGGCGATCGTCCCCATTCCCGCCGAACTGCGCAAGCCGGAGTCCCTGGAACTCAAGTGCTGCCAGCAGTACAACCTGCCCGAGTTCGGCGAGAACATCATTTTACTGGACACCGGCCACGCCAAGATGATGACGTCTTACTTTCCGCTGGACAAGCTTCGCCAGGTCCCGGGGTTCGAGAACGCCCGCTACGAGGACCCGTACTCCGGCGGGATCGGCAACTCGATGCGCTACCTGGCGATTTCCCCGCGGGACGATACCCTCAAGGTGCGGGGTCTGGACAACCTGTTCTGCGGCGGAGAGAAGGCGGGCCCGCTGGTCGGCCACACCGAGGCCATCGTCACCGGTACCCTGGCGGGCCACAACGCGGTGCGCTGGGCCCTGGGGGTGGAGCCGCTGGTGCTGCCGCGGACCCTGGCCATCGGCGAGGCCGTCGCCCACGTTGGCGAGCAGGTGCAGACGGTGCAGGGGCTGCACAAAAAGTATACTTTCTCCGGTTCGGTCTTCTTCCAGCGGATGCAGCAGTTGGGGCTGTATACCACCGATCGCAAGCTCATTCGGCAGCGCGTCAAAGAGGCCGGCTTGAGTGGCGTCTACGCCCGGGAGCTGGTCAGCGCCGGTCGCCGCCCGGCGGCCGTGGGGGACTACGACTGAGCCTGCAATTGTAGATACCCGTCACTGACAACCGATAGCCACGGGGGTGATGACCTAGACTGGGGGTCACGTCAGTTTCCCGCTCCTGAGGAACGAAGTCGCTAGCTCAAAAGGAGGATTGCGATGTTCCGTAAGAGTCTGGCCGTGGCTATGGTTGCAATGCTCGCCTTCGCGTTGTTGCTGACCGCCTGCAGCAAGACCGAAACCA
>JAJYMS010000232.1 GCA_021786825.1 Bacillota bacterium
GGTCTCCGGTCGCTGGACGACCCTGGCCCTCGTCGGCAGCCGGGGCACGACGGTTCTGAAATCCAGCAAGGTCCGGGAGGTCCTCGGGCTCAAGAGCACCTTGTTTCAGATCGTCAGGCAGGACCCGCGGGTTCAGACCGTGACCCGAAGCTTCGGCTCCACCGACGGAGTCAGCGTCCTGGGGGCGCGGGGGCGGGCTGTGGCGCCGGTGGGAGCGCTGGTGGCCCTCAACGGGTCCGGGCGCCGGTCCACCGGCGGGAACGCCGCCCGGGTGGTCGTAGCCCGGCAGGACGTCCCGGCAGCCCTGGTGCTGGACGGGAGGGGCTGGGGCCACGGCGTGGGCCTTTCCCAGTGGGGGGCCAGGAGGATGGCCTCAAAGGGGAATACCTACCTGCAAATCCTGGGATATTACTACCGGGGAACGGCCATTATCCAGGGCTCGGCACCCGGTGGCGGATGACCCCCAATCGTTATGGAACTGAAGGATTTCGGCTACGAACTGCCTCCCGAACTGATCGCCCAGGAACCGGTGGAGCCGCGGGATCACTCGCGGCTCCTGGTGCTCCGGCGAGCCGGGGGGCCGCTGGAGCACCGGCGCTTTGCGGACCTGCCCGTCTACCTGCACCCCGGCGATGCCCTGGTCCTCAACGACACCCGGGTGCTCCCCGCGCGTTTATTGGGCCGCAAGGCCGGCAGCGGGGGGCGGGCTGAACTCCTGCTCCTGCGGCGCCTGGAGCGCGACCGGTGGGAGGTCCTCTGCCGCCCGGGGCGCCGGTTGCCGCCGGGGACGGAAGTCGTTTTCGGCGAGGAGGGGAGGGCCCTCCTGCGGGCCCGGTTGGGTCCGGAGGTGGGGGACGGCGTACGCCTGGCCGATTTCACTTGCCAGGGGACCTTCGAGGCGGTCCTGGACACCCTTGGCCACGTTCCCCTTCCGCCCTACATAACCCGGCGCCCGCAGGACCCGGAGCGCTACCAGACCGTCTACGCGCGCGCCCCGGGTTCCGCGGCGGCTCCCACCGCCGGCCTCCACTTCACGCCGGAGTTGCTGGACCGGGTACGGGCGGCCGGAACTGAGGTGGTCCCCCTCACCCTGCACGTGGGGTTGGGCACCTTTCGCCCGGTGCAGGCGGAGCGCGTCGAGGAGCACCGGATGCACGCGGAGTACTATGAGTTGCCGGAGCGGTCGGCGGCGGTCTTGAACCGGGCGCGCGCGCAGGGCGGCCGGATCGTGGCCGTGGGCACCACCGTGGCCAGGACGCTGGAGACCGCCGCCACCCCCGGGGGAACCGTGCAACCAGGCTCGGGCTGGACCGATATCTTCATTTACCCCGGCTACCGGTGGAAGGCGGTCGACGCGCTGGTGACCAACTTCCACCTGCCGCGTTCGACGCTGCTGATGCTGGTGAGCGCCTTCGCCGGCCGGGAGCGGGTCTTGCAGGCCTACCGCGAGGCGGTCGACCACGGCTACCGTTTCTACTCCTTCGGCGACGCCATGCTGATGCTCTAGGCGCACGCCGCCTAAAGCGCGCGGCGCGCGCAATGCGCCCACCCGCTGGTCTTGGAGGAACCGATGACGATCCGTTTTGATTTGTTGAAGGAATCGGGCAGAGCCAGGCTCGGGCTCCTCCACACCCCCCACGGCTCTTTCGAGACGCCGGTCTTCATGCCGGTGGGTACCCAGGCCGCGGTGAAGACGGTCACCCGCCAGGAGCTGGAGCAGGTGGGGGCGCGGGTCATCCTTGCCAATACCTACCACCTCTACCTGCGCCCGGGTGCCGAGGTGGTGGAGGCGGCCGGAGGCCTGCACCGCTTTACGAACTGGCCACACCCCATCCTCACCGACAGCGGAGGCTTCCAGGTGTTCAGCCTGTCGAAGTTGCGGACGATCACGGACGAAGGGGTCGCCTTTCGCTCGCACCTGGACGGCTCGCCCCACCTCCTGACCCCGGAGAAGGCGACGGCCGTGCAGAACGTCCTGGGGGCGGACATTATCATGGCCTTTGACGAGTGCGCGCCGTATCCGTGCACCCACGAGGCGGCGCTGGCCGCGGTCGAGCGAACGACGCGCTGGGCGGCCCGCTGCCAGGAGGCTCATCGGCGGCCGGACCAGGCGCTTTTCGGGATTGTTCAGGGAGGCACTTTCCCGGACTTGCGGTACAAATCCGCCCAGGAACTTGTCAAGCTGGACTTCGTGGGCTATTCTATAGGAGGATTATCGGTCGGAGAGCCAAAATCGTTGATGTACAGCATATTAGACGAAACTATTGGGCTACTTCCCCGCGAGCGCCCCCGTTACCTCATGGGCGTCGGGTCTCCGGACGCTTTGGTGGAGGGTGTCCTTCGGGGAATTGACATGTTCGACTGCGTACTTCCAACCCGGGCGGCGCGCCACGGCACCGCTTACACCAGCCAGGGTCGGCTGAACCTGCGCAATGCCAAGCACGCGAGGGACTTCGGCCCGCTCGACGACGCTTGCGACTGCCTGGCCTGCCGGCAGCATTCGCGCGCCTACCTGCGCCACCTTTACAAGGCCGGGGAACTCCTGGCCTTGCGCTTGGTCACCATCCACAACCTGCGCTACCTGTTCCGGCTGATGGAAGAGATTCGGCTGGCGATCCGCGAGGACCGGCTGGATAGCCTGCGAGGGGAAAGGGGGGGCACGTATGAACCTTAGTCCGCAATTGACCGGGCTGTTGCCTCTGGTTGCGCTTTTCGCGGTGATGTATTTCCTGATGATTCGCCCGCAGCAAAAGCAGCAGAAGGAGCGGCGGGCGATGCTGGAAGCGTTGAAGAAGGGCGACCGGGCGATCACCATCGGCGGTATCCACGGAACTGTCGTCGACCTGGACGAGTCCGTCGTGACGCTGAGGATCGCCGAGAAGGTAGAGATCAAGCTCAACCGCAGCGCGATCGGCGCGGTAATTCGTTAATACGCTCACATTGTGGGGGAGTGAGATAGCTTGGTAGTAGCCACCAAGAAACGGGCCATCCCGGAGATCGTGATCAACGAGGCCTGGTGCAAGAAGTGTGGCATCTGCATCGCCACCTGTCCCACCAAGGTTTTCGAGGCCAAGAAGGACGGCTTCCCGCTGGTGGTCCGGGGCGACGCCTGCACCTGGTGTGATCTCTGCGAGCTGAAGTGCCCGGACTTTGCAATTGTCCTGCGAGGTGATCGCCATGCCCAAGGGTAGAGTGGTGCTTTGGCAAGGAAACGAGGCCTGCGCCGAGGGGGCCCTCGCCGCCGGTTGCCGCTTCTTCGCCGGCTACCCGATTACGCCGTCCTCCGAGGTGGCTGAAATCCTGGCCGAGCGGCTGCCGCAGGTCGGTGGGAAGTTCATCCAGATGGAGGACGAAATCGCCTCCATGGGCGCCATCATCGGCGCCTCGCTGGCCGGGGTCAAGTCGATGACCGCGACCAGCGGCCCGGGCTTTTCCCTCAAGCAGGAAAACATCGGTTACGCGGCCCTCACCGAGGTTCCCTGCGTGGTCCTGAACTCCATGCGGGTGGGCCCCAGCACCGGGATGCCCACTTCTCCCGCCCAGGGGGATGTGATGCAAGCACGCTGGGGCACTCACGGGGATCATCCGATCGTGGCGATCGTCCCGGCCTCGGTGCGCGAGTGCTACGAACTCACCATCAAGGCCTTTAACGTCTCCGAGCGGCTGCGCCTTCCCGTAATCGTCCTCACCGACGAGATCATCTCCCACATGCGGGAGAAGGTGGAGATTCCCGAGCCGGGCACCATCGCCATCGTCGACCGGAAGAAGCCCCGGGGCGATGGCCCGTACCTGCCCTTCGCCGCGGAGGATGACGATGTCCCGCCGATGGCCGCCTTCGGCGACGGGCACCGCTTCCACGTCACCGGTCTTTTCCACGACCAGACCGGCTTTCCGTCCTCGAAGCCGGCTGAGGCCGACCGGCTGGTGCGGCGGTTGATGCGGAAGACCGAGAACCACAGCGACGAGTTGACCCTCTGCGATGAACACTACCTGAAGGACGCCGAGGTCGTCGTGCTCTCCTACGGGTCCGTTTCCCGGGCGGCCCTGCGCGCCGTGCGTTTGGCCCGGGAGGCGGGAATCAAGGCCGGCCTGATCCGCCCCGCGATCATCTGGCCGTTCCCCGAGCAGATCGTGCGCCGGGCGGCCGAGCGGGTGCGGGCCTTCATCGTCCCCGAGATGAACTACGGCCAGATCGTCCACGAGGTCGAGCGGTGCGCCGCCGGCAAGGCCACGGTGAGGGGCCTGTCGCGGGTTGACAGCGAACCGATTACTCCGGCCGAGATTCTGTCGGCCATCAAGGAGGCGTAGGTTATGTCCGTGGGAACTCTTCCTGAAGCGGGGACCATCGCCCACCAGTACATGCGGCTGGACAAACTGCCCCACATCTGGTGCGAGGGTTGCGGCCACGGCATCGTGATGCAGTCCACCATCCGCGCGATTCACAAACTGGGGTTGGACCGCGACAAGACGGCGATCGTCTCGGGGATCGGCTGCTCGTCGCGCGCCCCGGGCTACATGGACTTTAATACCCTGCACACCACCCACGGCCGCGCCCTGGCCTTCGCCACGGGGGTTAAGCTGGCCCGCCCCGAGTTGACCGTGATCGTGCTGTCGGGTGACGGCGATCTTTCCGCCATCGGGGGCAACCACTTCATTCACGCCGCCCGGCGCAACATCGACATCACCACCATCTGCATGAACAACTCGATCTACGGCATGACCTCCGGGCAGTACTCGCCGATGACGCCCCAGGGAGCCCTCGCCACGACCGCTCCCTACGGCAACGCCGACCGGTCCTTTGACCTGTGCGAACTGGCCAAGGCCGCCGGCGCCACCTACGTGGCCCGCAGCACCACCTACCACGTGCAGGCGATGATTGACCTGATCACCCGGGCTATCAAGCACAAGGGCTTCTCCTTCGTCGAGACCTTCTCCCAGTGCCCGACCTACTACGGGCGCCGCAACAAGCAGGGCGACGGCCCCGCGATGATGGAAATGTACCGGAAGAACACCATCTCAGTGAAGCTCTGGGACAAGACCCCGCCCGAACAGCGAGAGGGCAAGGCCGTCATCGGCGAGCTGTACGTCGGGGAAGCGCCCGAGTACTGCGAGCAGTACGACAAGGTGATCGAGCGGGCGCAAGCCAAGCTCAGGAAGACCCAGGGGGTGTCGCAATGAGCGCGCGACCCAAGGAGCGCCTGGAGATCCGCCTGGCGGGATCCGGGGGCCAGGGGATGATCCTGGCCGGGATTATCCTGGCGGAGGCGGCAGCCATCTATGACGGCCTGGACGCCGTGCAGACCCAAACCTACGGCCCGGAGTCCCGGGGTGGCGCCACCAAGGCGGAGGTGATCGTCTCCCGCACCGGGCAGGAGATCGACTATCCGAAGGTGACCTCGCCCGACGTGGTGCTGGCGATGAACCAGGAGTCCTATGACAAGTACTCCGGCGGGCTGGGGCAGGGCTCCCTCGTGGTCGTGGACAGCGGCTTTGTCGAAAAGACCGTCGAAGGACCCGCGAAGGTCTGCCCGCTGCGGATCACGGACGTCGCCGTCGAGGCCGCGGGCCGCGCCATCGTTGCCAACATCGTCGCCCTGGGAGCGATCGTCGGCTTGACCGGGGTCGTTTCCCGGGAAGCCATCACCCAGGCGGTGCTGGCCAGGGTACCCAAAGGGACCGAGGAAATGAACCAAAAGGCCCTGGAGGCCGGTTTTCAAGCGGTGGCTTCGCTCCGCTGAAAGCAGGCCGGCCGAGGCCCGGCGCGGTTCGTCAGGGCCGCGACTGACCCCCCTGCCTTTCGGGAAAACTCCCTTCCGGGAGTTTTCCTTTTTGGTAAGCCTCCCGCAGCAGCAGGAAGACGACTGGCGCGATGAGAATGAATGCCAAGGACCGGGGTACCGGAGGGCTCACTTTCCGAAGGGGAGGCGACGAACCATGGTCGAGACGAGTCTTAATCCTTTCCGCATCGCGCAGGGTCAGGTCCGGCAAGCTTGCGAGGCGCTGGACCTGGAACCGGCCGTTTATGAAATCCTCAAACAGCCGGTACGCTTTCTCGAGGTGGCCATCCCCGTGCGGATGGACGACGGGAGCGTGAGAGTGTTCACCGGTTACCGCTCCCAGCATAACGACGCGGTCGGCGCCACCAAAGGGGGGTTGCGCTTCCACCCGAAGGTGACCGCCGACGAGGTCCGGGCGCTGTCCATGTGGATGACCTTCAAGTGCGCCGTGCTGGGCCTACCTTTCGGGGGGGCCAAGGGCGGGATCAGCTGCAACCCCAAGGAGCTGTCCGAGGGGGAGTTGGAGCGGCTGTCCCGCAACTATATCCACGCGATCTCGCAGCTCATCGGGCCGGAAAAGGACGTTCCCGCCCCCGATGTCTACACCAACCCCCAGATCATGGCGTGGATGGTGGACGAGTTTTCCCGCCTCCGCGAACACAACAGCTTCGGCTTGATGACCGGCAAACCGCTGATTCTCGGCGGGTCCGAAGGCCGCGGTGAGGCCACCGCCCGGGGCTGCGTGGTCACCGCCGCGGAGGCCGCCCGGCGCCTGGGCTTGGAGCTTGCGGGGGCCACGGTGGCGGTTCAGGGCTACGGCAACGCCGGCAGCGTCGCGGTCCGGCTGATCCACCAGCGGGGGGCGCGGGTGATCGCGGTGAGCGACTCCCAGGGCGGCATCCACCGCCCGGAGGGAATCGACCCCGGGATTCTCGAGGAGCACAAGCGCCGCACCGCAAGCGTTCGCGGCCTGCCTGGCACCCGGGAAATCAGCAACGATGAACTGCTCACCCTGCCTTGCGACGTGCTGGTCCCGGCGGCCCTGGAGAACCAGATCACCGGCGCCAACGCGGGACGGGTCAAGGCCAAGCTCGTCGCCGAGGCGGCCAACGGCCCCACCACCCCCGAGGCCGACGAGATTTTGCACCAAAAGGGCGTCCTGGTCGTCCCGGACATCCTCGCCAACGCCGGGGGCGTGACCGTTTCTTACTTCGAGTGGGTCCAGAACCTGATGAGCTACTACTGGACCGCCGAGGAGGTCAACCAGCGCCTGGAGCAGCACATGGTGAAGGCCTTCGGCGCGGTCTGGGACCTGCACCGGGAGAAGAACATCAAGATGCGCGACGCCGCCTTCAGGGTAGCCGTCCGTCGGGTGGCCGACGCCATGCGCGTCCGGGGCTGGCTGCACTAGGACGTCCCTTTCCCCCGCGCCCCTGCCGGCATTGACCTGCTGGCAGGGGTATTTTGACCGGTTGGGGCAAACGCCTACCCTGGTTGGCTCGTTTGTGATAAACTGCACACAAAACGGGTTTTTTCACCTGGGAGGGGAATAGCGCCTTGGCCGAGCCAAAAGTCGACGTCAAACCCAAGCAACCCAAGGAACGGAAGCCGAAGTTTGCTACCACCTCGGGCATCGAGGTGCGAACTTTTTACACGCCCAGGGACCTGGAGCAGTCGGCCTATGAGCGTGACCTCGGCGCCCCCGGGGAGTACCCCTATACGCGGGGGGTACAGGCCACCATGTACCGGGGACGCTTCTGGACGATGCGGCAGTACGCCGGCTTCGCCACCGCCGAGGAGTCCAACCGGCGCTACCGATACCTGCTGGCGCAAGGGCAGACCGGCCTGTCGGTGGCCTTTGACCTCCCCACCCAGATGGGCTACGATTCCGACCACCCCCTGGCCACCGGCGAGGTGGGAAAGGTGGGGGTCTCGATCGCTTCGCTGGAAGACATGGAGACTCTCTTCAAGGATATCCCCCTGGACCGGGTCAGCACCTCCATGACCATCAACGCCACGGCGGGCATCCTGCTGGCCATGTACATCGCGGTGGCGGAGAAGCAGGGAGTGAACCGCGGCAAGCTCTCCGGCACGATCCAGAACGACATCCTCAAGGAGTACTCGGCCCGGGGGACGTACATCTTTCCGCCCCGCCCGAGCCTCCGGCTGATAACCGACATCTTCGCCTTCTGCGCCCGGGAACTGCCGGACTGGAACACCATCTCCATTTCCGGTTACCACATGCGGGAGGCCGGCTCCACCGCCGTGCAGGAGGTCGCCTTCACCCTGGCCAACGGCATCGAGTACGTCCGGGCGGCGACCAAGGCGGGGCTGGACGTGGACACCTTTGCCCCCCGGCTGTCCTTCTTCTTCAACGCCCATAACGAGCTCTTTGAGGAAGTGGCCAAGTTCCGCGCCGCCCGCCGGCTGTGGGCCAAGATCATGCGCGAGCGGTTCGGGGCCCGGCATCCGCGCTCCCTGATGCTGCGCTTCCACACCCAGACCGCGGGTTGTACTCTCACGGCGCAGCAGCCCGACAACAACGTCGTCCGCGTCACGCTGCAGGCCCTGGCGGCGGTGCTGGGGGGAACGCAGTCGCTCCACACCAACTCGCGCGACGAGGCCCTGGCCCTGCCATCGGAGGCTTCCGCCCGGCTGGCGCTGCGGACCCAGCAGGTCATCGCTCACGAGTCGGGGGTCAGCGACACCGTCGACCCCCTGGCCGGCTCCTATTATGTGGAGACCCTGACCAACGAGATCGAACGGGCCGCCCAGGCCTACATCGACCGCATCGAGGCGATGGGCGGGGCGGCGGCGGCGATCGAGCGCGGCTTCGTCCAGGACGAGATCCACCAGTCCGCCTACCGCTACCAGAAGGAGATCGAGCGCGGCGAGCGGGTGGTGGTGGGGGTCAACCAGTTCGCCATGGAAGAGCGGCCGCCCGAAGGCCTGCTGAAGGTCGACCCGACGGTGCAGGAGGCGCAAATCAGCCGTTTGCGGCGGCTGCGGGCCGAGCGGGACAACCCCGCCGTGCAGCGCGCCCTGGCCGAACTGGAGAGCGCGGCCCGGGGAGCCGACAACCTGATGCCGCCGATCGTCGCCGCGGTGCGCGAGTACGCCACGCTGGGCGAGATTGCGGACCGGCTGCGCGGTGTCTTCGGCGAGTATCATCCACCCGCGGGGTTGTAGCGCGCCCGCTGATGAGCGGCAGGACTTTGGCGGTGGTGGGCGAATAGTAGTAGTTGCTTTTAGGACTAGGTAGTAAACCCGTCCCCTTGGGGTGGCGGAGGAGGTCAAACATGCCCCCAGCGCTTACGATGGATCACGTTGCCATCGCGGTGCGGTCCCTGGCCCAGGCCCTGCCGGTCTACCGGGACGTCCTCGGGTTGCGCCACGAGGGCTCCGAGGAGGTCGCCTCCCAGGGGGTGGCGACGGCCTTTCTGGACGCCGGTCACGTTCACATCGAGTTGCTGGAACCCCTCAGCCCGGACAGCCCGGTGGGCCGCTTCATCGAAAGCCGGGGGGAGG
>JAJYMS010000103.1 GCA_021786825.1 Bacillota bacterium
CCGCCGGACTGATGGCAGACGGGTCAGACCGGGACCAGGAGCAGCGCATCGCAGCCCGCCTCCCGCACCCCGGTGGCAATCGCCTCCGCCGACTCGCGCCCCAGGCGGGCAGCGTTGGTGCAGTAGCCGCTGATGGAGATTACCGGGCCCAGGCCACCCAGTTCCCCCGCCCCGACCATGGCACGGAGGTGGTCCAGGGGCAGGACCGCGTTCCAGTCGGCCCGGGCGGCATCGTGAGGGTAGTGGTTGTGGCTGATGGACAGGTCCGCCGCCTTGACGTCAGGCGGCAGCACCCGGTAAGTCGGATCCCCCTCCACGTCTTCAGCGGTGAATGGCGCCTGCTCGCCGGTCACGAAGAATCCGGCGGTGGACACCACCCCAAGCCGCGCCCGGTCCAGCGGTTTGGCCAGGGGTGCAAAAGGCGTGTCCACCGGCTTCACCCAGGGGTAGTCCACGAAGGCGTCCTCCCAGCGGGACGCCGCCAGGAGCGGTCCAGCTTCCTGGAACCAGGATTCATAAGCCTCTTCCCAGCCGGGCATGGCGTCGGTATAGGCCATGCTCTCCCTCCTTTCGGTCTTCCCTTCGACGCCCCCTGGAAAACTCCTGCAGATCCTGGGGACACTAACCTGGGGGTGAGCCGGTGCCTTTTGAACCAAGGAGCGTTTACATCCAGGAAGATGCCCTCGAGTATCCTCTGGGCAAGGCCCTGCTGGAGCACTTCCGCTCCCACGGCCCGCGTCCGCAAGTAATCGCCGCCCGCGGCAGGATACCGGTCCGGGGCGCTACCCCGGGACAGAAGTACGTGGCCGCCAAGGCTACCCTGGTGGTCGCGGTCAAGCGGAGCCTTCAGTTTCAGACCTGCAAACCCTCCGCCCACTACCAACTCCCGCTTCTCACCAGTTGCCCGGGTCTTTGCGAGTACTGCTACCTCAACACGAGGTTGGGCCCCCAGCCATACATCCGGGTTTACGTGAATATCGACCAGATCCTGGAGGCGGCCCGCCGGCTAATCGAGAAGCATCGCCCGCGGGTGACGGTGTTCGAAGGCGCGGCGACCTCGGACCCCCTGCCAACGGAGCGATTTACCGGCGCCCTGGCGCGGACGGTCGCCTTCTTCGGCCGGCAGGCAGGGGGGCGTTTCCGCTTCGTGACCAAATTCCCCGAAGTCGATCCGCTGCTGGGGCTGGAGCACCGCTCTCACACGCGGGTCCGGTTCAGTATTAATACGCCCCGCATCATCGCGCAGTACGAACACCTCACGCCGGACCTGGAGGGGAGGCTCGCGGCCGCGCGCAAGGTCGCCGCCGCCGGGTACCCGACGGGATTCATCGTCGCCCCGGTCATTGCCTACGACGGGTGGGAAGACGAATACCGCCTGCTCCTGGACGAAGTGGCCGCGGCCCTTGGGGCGGCCCGCGGCGCGGACGTCATCTTTGAAGTGATCTCCCACCGCTTCACCGCCAGAGCGAAGGCCACGATCCTGAGCGTTTTTCCCGAGACGTCCCTGCCGATGGACGAAAGCGGACGAAAGGTGAAGTTCGGCCAGTTCGGTTACCGCAAATTTGTCTATTCTGAGGGGACACTGTCCGCCATCAAGGCGTTCTTCACAGCCGAAATCCTGGCCCGAATGCCCTGGGCCGGCATCGATTACGTGATCTAGCCGTAGCGAAGCCCTGCAGCGCCGGCGCCGCAGGGCTTCGGTCTTCTCCGGGTCAGGCCTCAGCCCCTGCGCTCCGGCTGGAGTTCCCTGACCTGCCCGAAGTCGGTGACGGACATGATCACCGTCCCGTGCAGGGCCGCCTTGACCCGGTCGCCGACCGCCAGGGCGGTCAGATCCACTTCCCCGCCGCGGTAGAAAATCCTGGCCGTCGACGAAAAGCCGTAGGTCACCACGTGGGAGACCCCGTCCGCTGACGTGGACTCGATGGTCAGGCTGGCCGGCCCGCCATCCGCCCCGGCAACCGCCTTCACGGTCCCCTCGACGTAGGCGCGGCGGAAGGTGGCAAAGAGGACGGTGATCTCCGCGGCGTCGCTGACAATGAAGCGCACCCTGTCTCCGGCTTGCAGATCCTGCAGGCCGGCGGCGTGGCCGTTAACCACGATTACGGCGCCTATGGCCACCGGATAAGTAACCGCGGCGGGCGGCACCGGCGCCCCGTAGGTGCCGTCGGTCACCGTGCCGTAGGTGCCGCCGGTTACCGTACCCTGGCCCCCGCCCCCGCCCTGAGGCGTGATGGGCAGTGGTACCGGCAGGGGCGGCAGAATCCTGGGAATCAGCCGGACCGTGACGGTGTGGGCCGTGGGATCGACGGCCGTGACCTCGCCCAGCTGCTGGCTGCCCGAACCCAACCCGTTCTGGTTGCCGCTCTCGCTCACAATCTTGGCCATCTCGGCCCGGGTGACCGGGTTGTGGGGCCTGAGGCTTCCGTCAGGGTAGCCGCCCACGAGGCCGTTGGATACGGCCAGGACCACGTATGGCACGTCCGCCACCGAAACTTGCGAGGCATCGGTGAACTGCAGGGTCTGGCTCGACGCGGCCTGGAAGTCGGCCGGCGAGATCGTCCCGGCGGCCAACAGCGTTTTGACCAGCAGCCGGATCACGTACAGGCGCGATGATTCGCGGTGGGCCTGAAACTCTCCCCCGGCGTCAACCAGGTTCTGCTTGACCGCCACCGCGGTGAAGGGCACGGCCCAGGCGGGGATCGAGGCGGCGTCGACGAAACTTTGCTCCACCAGTCGCGGGTCCAGCCTGAGGATTTCCTCTCCCGCGGCCCTCGCCGCGGCGTCCCCGTAAAGCAACCGGCCCGCGACGGTGACTGCCTCGGCGTGAGTTACGGGGGCGTTGGGAGCGAAGTGGTGCTGCCCCCTTCCCCGCATCAGGCCCTTGGTAGCCAGGTCGGCGATGAACGCCCTGGCCCAGGCGGCCCCGCCGACGTCGTCGAGATCCAGCTTCGCCCTGATGTACACGTCCAGGTCGCTGTCGTGGCGGTTGCTCCGCTCCCGGATGCCGGCCCAGCTTCCGTCACCACCGGAGGCAAAAGCCGGCAAGGCGGTCCCCAGCAAGATCGCCAGGCCCAGGAACAGCCCCAGCGCCATCCGCGCTTTCCTAAATCCACCCATCTGATGCACTCCTTCCCATGTTGACTCGCTTTGCCAATACATTTCGCGGCCTCCACCGCCGTTGTGTCCTACAGAAAACAGCGAGGCCCGCGTCTCGGTTCGCGGGCCTGGGCGGGGTGGGTTCGGGGCTCGCGCGGGCGGCTACGGCTGGCTGCCTGGGGCCAACTGGCCCTGGAAGCGGGCGCGATTGGCGAGGTGCTCCTCATAGGTGTTGGCAAACACCTGTTCGTGGTCGTTCTTGGCCACAAAGTACAGGTAGTCGACCGCCGCCGGGTACAGCGCCGCCCGAATGGCGGCCTCCCCGGGGTCGGCGATGGGGCCGGGGGGCAGGCCGGCGTACTGGTAGGTGTTGTAGGGGGAGGGATTGGTGAGGTCGTCGTAGGTCAGGATCAAGCGGGGGTGGTCCAAAACGTAGTTGACCGTGGCGCAGGAGTCCAGCTTCATCCCCAGGCGCAGGCGGTTGTGGAAGACGGCCGAGACCTCGGCCCGGTCATGGCTGGTCGCCTCCTTTTCGATCACGGAGGCCAGGGTGACCACCTGGTGAACGCTCATCCCCAGTTCCTGGGCCCGTCGCCGGTACTCGGGCCCGAATACCTGCTGGAAGCGAGCCAACATCATCCGGAGGATGTCTTCCTCAGTATGGTGCCGCGGTACGCGGTAGGTGTCGGGAAACAGGTAGCCCTCCAACGGCTCCTTCAGTTCGGCGCTCCGGGGAAGCTCGGCTGGGAAAAAGCGCGGATCCCGGGCCAGAGCCAAGAAGCGGTCGCGGTTCACGAAGCCCTTGCGGGCGAGGACTTCCGCAATCTGACGCAGGGTATACCCCTCCGGCACGGTGAATGGGTAGGTCACCATCGTCCCCCGCACCAGCGTGTCGATCACCTGCCCCGCCGTCAGGTTCCGCGACAGCTCGTACTCGCCGACTCGCAGCCGCTGGTCGAGCTTGAGGTACCGCGCGTACAGGCCAAAGGCCAGCGGGTCGCGGATCAGGTTTTGCTCTTTGAGCCGCTGGGCGATCTGCCCGGTAGACTCGCCCGCCTGCACCTCGATCACGATCGGCCGCGAGTCCTGCGGGTCGACCGGGGCCAAGCCCGCGCGCGCCTCGATCGTCAGCCCCAGCGCTGCCAAAGCCAAAAAGGCAGGAATCAAGAGCTGGGCTGCGGCTCTCCTGCCTCTACGTACGAAACCCCGTTGCAAGCTCCCCTGCAGCCTAGTCCTCGCCCTCCTCGCCCTCGTCCTCCGCTTCGTCCTCAACCTCTTCCCGGAGCTCATCCCAGGCTTCCGCGACCCGATCGAACTCCTCCTCGCTGTCGATGTCGACCAAGGTGTCATTGCCCTGTTCGTCCGTCTCCAGCCGGAGGATTACCGCCTCGTCGTCGTCCTCGTCCTCCGGGGGCAGCAGCACGGCATACTCCTTGCCGTCGACCTGAAGGACGTCGATGAGGGTGAACTCGTGTTCCTCCCCTTTCTCGTCGGTGAGGACGATGACCTCTTCTTGCTCTTCGTGGTCGGGCATCCGGACCACCTCACCTTCAGAAGCGATGGTCTCATGTTAGCAACTACTGGGTTCCCATGTCAATCTTACTTTTCCCAAAGGACGGTGAGGCTAACCCCCGGCGTTTCTGGCCCGGTCCAGGAAGCCCTGCAGGATCAGCACGGCCGCCTGGCGGTCGATGACCTGCTTGCGGCGCGCGCGCCGTACGTCCGCCTCCAGCAGCGCCCGCTCGGCCGCCGCCGTCGAAAGCCGCTCGTCCCAGAAGTGCACCGGCAACCCGGTCTCGCGGGCGAGTTCCCCGGCAAATGCCTGCACCTTCTCGGCCTGGGGGCCGAAGGTCCCGTTCATGTTTCGCGGGAGCCCCACGACCACCGCCGCGACCTGGTAGTCCACCGTGATCTGCCCCAGGCGCTGGAGGTCGTCGGCCAGGGTCCTCCGCTGCACAACTTCCAGACCCTGCGCGGTCAGGAGCAGCGGGTCCGAAACCGCCACCCCGATCCGGCGGTCCCCCACGTCCAGCCCCAGGATTCTGCCTTCCCCTCCGGTCATTGTAAGCCCTCCAATTGGAGCAAGTCATCCACCGGCGCGTGATCGTCGGTGAGCACGGGAACATCCTCGACCCTCGGCACCGCCGTCCAGACTCCGGCGGCGTAATCGCGCAACGGGGAGATCTGCAGCCGATTCCCCAGTTCGGCCGCTCTGCCGATCAGTTCAGGCACCACCACCGGTCGGGTGCGCGTGGCCAGCAGGATCAGGTTACGAAGGCGGTCCGGGTCGCGGTTGGAAAGCCAGACCGGGAAGGTGTAGCGGGTGGGGAAGCTCTCCTGCAGGGTCCGGACCAGGGAACGGTAAAAGCGGCTGCGCGGCCCTTCCAGGGCGCTGATGGCGTTGATCGCCAGCACGCCGCCGGGCGCCAGGTGGTCCGCCGCCAGGCGGAAGAACTCCCGGGTGGTCAGGTGAAAGGGAACCGCGTCCGCGTAGTAGGCGTCCAGCACGATCAGGTCGAATCGCTCCCGGCTGCCGCTCAGGAAAAGCCGGCCGTCGGCCGCGTGAACGCGCAGGCGGGGTTCGTCCGGCAGTTTGAAATACTCCCGGGCGACCCGGACGACCTCGGGGTCGATTTCCGCCACATCGATCTCTAACTGGGGGTACAGGCGCCAGAAGGCTTTCGGCGCCGAGCCCCCACCCAGACCGATGAACAGGGCCTTGCGCAGGCCGGGCTGCAACGCCGTCGCCAAATGGAAGAAGTCGGTGTACTCGAACCGCGTGGCGAAGGGGTCGCGCAGGTACATGCCGCTCTGCCACGAGTTGTCGAAGCGCAGAAAGCGGGTGTCCCCGCTTTCCATCACCCGGATGTGGTGATAGAAGCTATCCTGCTCGTAGACCGTCCGCAACCCGTCGCTGGTCAGGGCCTCCTGATTTATGACCCCCGGCCGCCCCTCCTCCGGCGGCGGCGCGGCCGACACCAGAAGGATGGCCACCAGGCTCGCCGCCACCCACCGCCGCGCGTACGCCAGCCCAGCGGCCGAAGTGCCCAGCAGGACTACCCCGAGCCAGTGGACCAGTTCGCGGACACCCGCCGCCGGGATCAGGAAAAAGGCCGTCGCGAAGGTCCCTACGAGGCTGCCCAGGGTGGAGAGGGCGTACAACCGGCCGGCGGCCAAACCAACCCCTTCGGTCGCCGGGGAACGCAACCGGACCGCGTAGGGCGAGACCGTGCCGATGAGCACGCCGGGTACGAAGAAGAGCAGGATGGAGGCGCTGAGGGGGCCCAGCCGCGGCCCCGCCAGGTCCCAGGCCGCCAGCCTCGCCGCCAATCCCGGGGAGAGGGCTGGAATGAGCAGGGTGAACATCCCCGCCGCCGCCAACAGGGCGGCCAGGAAGGAAAGACGGGGGCGGCGGTCGGCGAGGATTCCACCCAGGTAATACCCGAGACTCAGGGCGGCCAGAAAGACCCCGATCAAGCTACCCCACACGAAGATAGAGTTTCCGTAGTCAGGCGCCAGCACGCGGCTGCCGAGAATCTCCAGCGACATCAACACCGCGCCGGATATGACCACCAGGATCTCCAGCATCCGGACCCTCCCGCAAACAAACCCCGCGGCGGCCGACCGCGGGGCCTTGAAACGCTAGAGTTTCTCCAGGTAGCTGCGGACGAGTTCCTCCAGCAGTTCGTCCCGCTCCAGTTTGCGAATCAGGCTGCGGGCGTTCTGGTGGCTGGTGATGTAGACCGGGTCTCCAGATAACAGGTAGCCCACGAGCTGGTCGATGGGGTTGTACCCCTTCTCCTTCAGGGCGCGGTAGACCCGGCTAAGGATCTCTCGGGCGGCGACCTCCTCCTCCGGTTTCATCCGGTACATCATCGTATGGTCCCGGTCCCGGTCCTCAAACATCCTCCATCCCCCCTCGCAGCGCTATTCGCTGGTGCCCCTCCGGAATCCTCTAGGCTCCCAGGTGCTCCTTGACCAGCGGCAGTACACGCGTCAGGGCTTCCCTGATCCGTTGGGGATCCTTGCCACCCGCCTGGGCCATCTCGGGCCGTCCTCCGCCCCCGCCCCCGGCGGCGACGGCCACCTCCCGGATGATCTTGCCGGCGTGCACCCCCCGGGAAACCAAGTCCGGGCTGACCATCGCGACGAAGCCGGCCTTCCCGTCCAGATTCGCCCCCAGGACGACGACGCCGCTCCTCATCCGCCCACGCACCAGGTCGCCGACCTCGCGCAGCCCCTCGGCGTCGGCCGCCGCGACCTCGCCGGTCACCACCCGGGCTCCCTGCACCTCGGTCCCCGCCGCCAGCAGCCGGTCCAGGGCGGCGCGGGCCTCGCGCGCGTGCAGGACGTCAATCTCCCGCTCCTTCTGCTTCAACGTGCGGACCAGTTCACCGAGTCGGTCCGGCAATTCCTCGCTGCGGGAGACCTTGACCGCTTCAGCCGATTGCTCCAGCAACTCCGACTGGCGCCGCCAGAGCCCCAGGGCCCCGGTGCCGGTAAGGGCCTCGATCCGGCGGAGCCCGGAGCCGACTCCCGTTTCCAGTACCAGGCGGCAGACCCCGATCTCGCCGGTGGCCCCCACGTGGGTGCCGCCGCACAGCTCGCGGCTGAGGTCGGCGATCTCCACCACCCTGACCCGCTCGCCGTACTTCTCGCCGAAGAGGGCCATCGCCCCCAGCCGTCGGGCGTCTTCCAGGCTCATCTCGGTCGCTTGCACCGGGAGGTTGTCGAGGATGGCCTGGTTGATCAAATCCTCCGCGCGTTTCAGCTCCTCCCGGCCCAGGGGGCCGAAGTGGGAGAAGTCAAAGCGCAGGCGGTCCGCCTCCACCAGCGAACCGGCTTGCTCCACGTGCGCCCCCAGGACCTCCCGCAGGGCCATGTGCAAAAGGTGGGTGGCGGTGTGGTTGCGGGCCACGGCGCGGCGATGGGTGACGTCCACCTGGGCCTTGACAAGATCGCCCGGCCGGACCGCGCCCGCCTCGACAGACCCGAGGTGCAGGAAGTAGCCACCCGGGATCCGCTTGCAGTCGGTCACGGCAAACCTGGCTCCGGGCGCCTCAAGCAGGCCCTGGTCCCCCACCTGCCCGCCTCCCTCGGCGTAGAAGCAGGTCTCGTCCAGCACGATGCCCACCTGCTCGCCCGCTTCGGCCTCCCCGGTCAGTTCCTGACCCCGCACCACGGCCAGGACCCGCCCGCTTCCGGCGAGGGCACCATAGCCGGTGAAACGGGTGGCTGAAACGCCTTCGAGCAGCTTCGCGAGGACCGCCTGTTGGTTCCCTTCGGCCTCGTCGCGGGCTGCCCGGGCCCGCGCGCGCTGTTCCGCCATCGCCGCCTCGAACCCGCCGCGGTCGACGCTAAAGCCGTTCTCCCGGGCGATATCCTCCGCCAGGTCCAGCGGGAAGCCGTAGGTGTCGTAGAGCACGAAGGCCTCCCGGCCCGGCATGACGGTCCTTCCTTCGCGCCGCATCTGGGCGAGGATCTCCTCGGCCCGGTGCATGCCCTGATCCAGGGTGGCGGCGAAGCGTTCCTCGTCCAGCCGGATGACCCGCTCGATCTGCTCCCGCTTCTCACGCACCTCGGGGTAGGCGTCCCCCATCATCTGCCCGACCACCGGCACGAGTTCGTGCAGGAACGGGCGGTCCAGCCCCAGCGACTTGCCGAAGCGGACGGCGCGGCGGAGAATCCGGCGCAGGACGTAGCCCCGCCCCTCGTTGGAGGGAGTCACCCCGTCGGCGACCAGGAAGGTGCAGGCGCGGGCGTGGTCGGCGATCACCCGGAAGGGCATCCCGGCGTCGCCGGGATCGTACGACCGGCCGGAGAGCTTCTCGACGAAGCCGATCAGCGGGCGGATCAGGTCGGTGTCGTAGTTGGAGTAGACCCCCTGCAGCACGGAGGTGATGCGTTCCAGCCCCATCCCTGTGTCGATGCTCGGCTTCGGCAAGGGGGTGAGCTTGCCCGTCGCGTCGCGCTCGTACTGCATGAAGACCAGGTTCCACAGTTCACGCCACCGGTCGCAGTCGCACTGGCCGATGGCGCACTCGGGAGCGTCGCAGCGATGATCCTCACCCAGGTCCAGGAGCACCTCGCTGCAAGGGCCGCACGGTCCGGT
>JAJYMS010000150.1 GCA_021786825.1 Bacillota bacterium
CCACCAGGCTCCAGGCCTGCTTGTTCATGTTAGACGGCGCCCACTGGGCGTCCAGCAACAACTGCTCCAGGACATCCCTGGGGACTTCGTCGGGTTTGTACCGGCGGATGCTCCTTCTCGACTTAATGGCTTCAAGGAGTTCCATGGACCGTTCCTCCCCCCTTGCAATCAATCCACTTCTTGCCAATTTCGCCACAAGTCGCTCAAGTCCTCCGTGTCCCGATATTTCGTCAGCCCTGGGCTTGGGATCAGCCGATGTTGCAAAGTCTCGTGCCTGGGCGAACCTGCCCAGGGGAACTGCCCCTCGACAACGAGGATGCCCCGGCGCATGCTCGCCCAGGTACGGCGCGAGGGTGTCCTTGAGATCCTGGACGGTGAGGCCGAACTTGACGGCGAGGGTAGCCGCGTAGATTACATCGCCGGCGTTCTCAGCCACCACGTGCGCCCCCAGGAGCCGCCCGGTGGCCCCGTTCGCCACCAGCTTGAAGACACCCGTGCCGCCACCGCACCCTCATAGGCCGCCACGTACACAAACTGGGGCCCCAGGGTGACATCGCCAGCCGCAAAGACGCGCGGGTTGCTGGTCCGGAGGTGGTCGTCGACAACGACTTCGCCCCGCTGCCCAACCCTGACCCCTGCGTTTTCTAGTTCCAGGGCGGCCGTATTGGGACGCCGCCCGGTCGCCACCAGGAGTTCCTCGGCCTCGACAACCCGCTTTTGACCGTTAACCTCGATGAAGATCCGTTTCCCCGATCGATCCCCTTCGACTCGCTCGTACCGGACGCCGACCCAATGGGTGCTGGTCAAGAAACCGGCGTCCTTGAGACCGGGGATCTCCGGGATGCCTGGCGCCGCCCCGGTGGCAATGAGGAAGGCCTTGCCGGTGATGATCTGGTCCCCGACCCGCACAGAGGCGTGGTCAACAAACCGGGCCTCACCGCCTTTTGCCCGATCAGCAGTCCCGGATCCACGGGTCCGGCGCTGGTTGCCAGACCCGCGAACGGCTGGTTGCGGGCATGACTAAAGCTCGCCGGCCCGGAGCAGGGTCTTGGAGGGGACACAACCGATGTTGACACAGGTACCTCCGATAGTGCCCCGCTCGATCATCGCCACCCGCGCTCCCTGCTGGCTGGCCCGGATGGCTGCCGAGAAAGCAGCGCCGCCAGAACCGATGACGACCAGATCATCCTGTCCCTCCCCGCCCGCGTTTTCCACCGCAGCAGGAGCCACTCCCACAGGTACGTCATCAGAAGCCCTCCCAAACAACCGGTTCTCACGGGCAGCTTGACATATGCCATGCCCACCCACCCCATTGCCAAGATTTTGTAGGAATGGTTCGAGCGCGCTTGTCAAGAGCGCGCAATCACCGAGTTGAAGAGTAACTCGTCCTCGTCATTCCCAGGGTGATCGTCCGGAGCCGCGTGCGGCCGGCGCGCGACTCGGGATCTGGCAGGACAAAACAGCCCGGCGAGACGAATATCTCCAGGGCTGCTGCCGCCTGTCAGATTACCTGAGGAGGGGTTGAACAATGCAGGTGCTCTCTGGATCGATTGGAGGTGGCCGGACGCGGGTCGACTACCAGGTGACCTTGCACGGCTCCGACCTGGCCGTGTCGCTCACCGGCGGCGAGGGTCCGCACATCGGCGCCGTCGCCATCGCCGTGCCTAAAGGGCCGCCCCCGCAGGGCGCCACCCCGGTTGCGACCTCCGTGTACACGCGCGCGGGCCATCACGACGACAAGGTGGCCCGGCCCCTGGCGGAGACGCTGGCGCGGGCCCTCGGGGTGGCCTGCGTGGCGGTGGTCGGGATCCACATGGATAACGCCACCCGGGCGGAGATCGCCGAGGCGGTGACCAACGCCGACCTGGCCGCCCGGGAAATCGCAAACCGCTTAGCCCCTTCGGTCTAGGTCGCAGATCCTAGGGCAGATAGGTTCGGGACCTGATGATCGGCTGGGCGGACAGGGGTAGAATTGGGCTAGACGAAGTGATCGGCCATCCCGTCGAGAGGAGGTCTTCACCATGACGGACCTGCGGCATTTCCTGGAGGCCATCCGCAAAGCGCTTCCCCACCGCCCCAGCAAGGACCTGGAACCGGGTGACGTCGTCCTGCTGAACAAGCAGATCGAACAGGCGTTGCTCGACGGTACCCCGCCTCCCTGGGACGGTCTGGGCGCCGATCCGGAGATTGACCCCCGGCCATCCAGCGGCTGGTGGAATTAGATCGCGCCTGCCCGTCGAACCCTTCCCCACCCGCCGCACAGAATGAAGCGAGGCCCGGCGCCTCGCTTCATTCCTTCTTGGTCAGGGCTTCGAAGGCCTCCCGGATCCCCAGGGTGACCGGTCCAGGCACGCCGCGTCCGACCGGCCGGCCGTCGATGGACACCACCGGCACGATCTCGACGATGCTGGAACTGAAGAAGACCTCCTGCGCCCGGCGCAGGTCGTCGTTGGTAAACTTCTCCTCCCGCAGCGGGTGGCCCAGTTGCTCCGCCACCTCGATGGCGGCGCCGCGCGTAATTCCCGCCAGAATGTGGTTGTCCCGCGGGTGGGTAAAGAGCACCCCGTCGATCAAGGCGAAGAGGTTACTGCTGCTTCCCTCGGTGACGATGCCGTCGCGCACGAAGATGGCCTCGAAGGCTCCCGCCCGGTGCGCCTGCCGCTTGGCAAGCGTGTTGAACAACAGCCCCACCGACTTCACGTGGCATAGTTCCCAGCGCCCGTCGGGGACGGTCAGGGCCTTGACCCCACGTTGCCAGATCTCCGCATTGGGGGCGCTCACCGCTCGCGCGGTCATCACCACCGTGGGGGCGATGCCCTCCGGGATCAGGTGCTGCCGCGGCGCCACGCCCCTCGTGACCTGCAGGTAGATGCCGGCCTCCGTCAGGTTGTTGCGGCGCAACAGTTCATCCGCCGCCGCCTCGATTTCCGCCCTGGGGGGCAGGCTAAGTTCAATCGCCGACGCGCTCCGCTCCAGGCGATCCAGGTGGGGCTTCAACCGAAAAGGGCCTCCGCCGTAAACCCGGATTACCTCATAGATGCCATCGGCGAACTGGTAGCCGCGGTCCTCCACCGGCACCAACGCCTTTTCGATGGGTACGAACGCCCCGTTCAAGTAAACCGTCTCGCCCAACCGTCCATTCCCCCTTGTTTGCGCAGCGCGCCAAGGCTGGCGAAAAAAAACATTGCTTCCATTATCGCCAGCGAATGCACGGGCGTCAACGGTCAAAAATACGGAAGGGGCACCGGCAGTGGTCCTCCGGCATAAATTGAACCCGGGCTTGCCCCGGGGGAGGCACGGGCGCGGTGAGTTTGGCAATGCTCGCTCTGATGGCGGCAGCAGTCAGCTTCGACGGATTCGGCCTGGGGATTGCCAGCCGGGCGCGTGGTCTGCGCCTTGGTCACGCCGCGGCCGGGCTTTTGAGCCTGGCCTCCACCGTGGCGGCGTCCCTCGGCCTGGCCGCGGGGTGGGGCGCCCGAGCGGCGCTGCCGCCCGGGGCTGTTCAGCCCGCTTCGGCTTCTCTCCTGCTCTTGCTGGCGCTGTGGATTATCGCCCAGAGCTGGCTCCAGTTCGTCGACGAGCGGCTGGCCATCGTCTTCGGCCGTCCCGAAAGGGTGGACCAGGACGGCTCGGGCGTCATCGAGGCCCGGGAGGCCTTTCCCCTGGCCCTGACGCTGGGCATCGACGCGGCCATCCTGGGGTTGGCAGCAGGGCTGCGGGGGACGTCCCCGGTGTTGGCCCTGCTGGTGGGTTCGGGGAAACTGTTCGCCCTCTCGCTGGGCGCCTCGCTGGGCAGCCGGCACCGGGGTACTCCCTGGGTGGAAAAGATGGCGGTCATCCCCGCCACCGTCCTGATCATCCTGGCCTTCTGGGATTGAGGGCGCTGCGGCCGCCCGCTATTGCATAGTTATGTCCTGTTTGGTATATTCTTGCTTGCCCACTCTCATCTGAAGGCCGGTGGTCAAGTGCTCTACCGAAAAGCAAAGATGGCCGATGTACCCCATATTCAGGCGCTGGTGAACGGGTACGCGGAGGATGGGCTGATGCTCCCCCGACCCCTGAGCATGATTTACGAAAACCTGCGGGACATCGTCGTGGTCGAGGCCGAAGGCCGCATTCTCGGGACCGGTGCCCTGCACCTCGTCTGGGACGACCTGGCCGAGTTACGTGCCATGGCGGTGGTCCGGGACGCCGTGGGCCAGGGATTGGGACGAAAGATGGTCGACTTCCTGTTGGGCGAGGCGCGGGAGTTGGGGGTCAGCAAGATTTTTGCCCTCACGTACCAGCCGCACTTCTTCGAGAAGTGCGGCTTCACGGTGGTGGCAAAAGAAACACTCCCCCAGAAGGTCTGGAAGGAGTGCATCAACTGTCCCAAGTTCCCCAACTGCGACGAGGTGGCGCTCACCATTGAACTCAAAGGATGACCGGCGCCCACCCCTGACGACGACAATCGCCCTTAACCCAGCCGCTGCTTCACCAGGTCGGCCACCTGCCAGGGCAGGTCGGCCACCGAGGCGCCCGCCGCGGTAAGGGCCTTGACCTTGGACTCGAAAGTGCCCCGCCCGCGCTCGATGATAGCGCCGGCGTGGCCCATGCGCTTGCCCGGAGGCGCCGATTTGCCCGCCAAGTACGCCACTACGGGCTTCTTCATTTGCTTTATGAACTCCGAGGCTTCCTCCTCGGCCGAACCGCCGATCTCCCCGACCATGACCACCGCCTTGGTCTCCGGGTCGGCCTCAAAGCGCTTGAGGGCGTCCACGAAGTTGGTGCCGATGACCCGGTCGCCGCCCATCCCCAGCACCGTGGTCTGCCCCAGGTCGGCGTTGGAAAGGGTGAAGGCAATTTCGTAGGAAAGGGTGCCCGAGCGGGCGACCACACCCACCGGCCCGGGCTTGTAGATGTGGTTGGGCATGATCCCCATCTTGCATTTGCCGGGGCTGATGATGCCGAAGGTGTTGGGACCGATCACGGTCACGCCCTTGCCCCCGGCCACCGCCATGATCTCCATGGCGTCCTGCACCGGGATGTGCTCGGGGACCATCACCAGCACCTTGATTCCCGCGTCGATGGCCTCGAATGCCGCATCCTTGGCGAAAGGAGCCGGCACGAAGACAATGGAGGCGTTGGCCCCGTGCTTCTCCACGGCTTCCTCGACCGTTTCGTAAACCGGCACGCCTTGGACCTCCTGGCCCCGCCGGCCGGGAGAGGTACCCGCCACCACCCGTGAGCCGAAGTTTACCATCTGCCCCGTGTGGAAGGCGCCCTGGTTGCCTGTGACGCCCTGGACCAGAACCCTGGTCTTCTCGTCGATGATGATTGCCATGTGGCTAAACCCCCCTCAGGGCGACGGCCTTCCGGGCCGCCTCGCCCATCTCGCGGTAGGCCTCGATCCCCGCCTGGCGCAGGATCTCTACGCCCTTCTGCTCGTTGGTACCCACCATGCGGACTACCAGGGGCGCCGGAATGCCCTCGTTGGCCTTGACCTGCACGATGGCCTTGGCCACGTCGTCGCAGCGGGTGATGCCCCCGAAGATGTTGATGAAGATCGCCCGTGGCCTGGTGCGCAGCAGCACCTTGATCGCCTCCGCGGTGGGCTCCACACTGGCCCCGCCGCCGGCGTCCAGGAAGTTGGCCGGCCGGCCGCCGTAGTAGCTCACGGTGTCCAGAGTACCCATCGCCATCCCCGCGCCGTTGGCCATAACGGCGATGTCCCCGTCCAACTGGACGAAGGCCAGGCCCAGGGCATGAACTTCCTTCTCCAGGTCGGTCCCCTCATCCACCCGCGGGAAGTCCGGGTGGCGGAAGAGGGCGTCGTCGTCCAGGTTCAGGCGGCCGTCGGCGGCGATCACTCGGTCGCCGCTGATCACCAGCGGGTTGATCTCCACGAGCTCGGCGTCGTACTGGCGGAAGATCAGGTAAAGCTTGGCCAGGATGTCCGCGAACTGCTTGGCGATGTTCCCTTCCAGGCCGAGCCGGCGAGCGATCTCGCGCCCGAAGTAGGGATAGATGCCGAGGGAGATGTCCACGTGGCGCCTGACGATCTCCTTCTCGGGCACTTCCTCGATGTTCACCCCGCCGGACGCAGAGGCGATCACCAGGGGTTTCTTCGCGTTGGCGTCGACCGCCACGGAGAGGTAAAGCTCCTTGTCGATCTTCAGTTTGGGTTCCACCAGGACCTTCTCGACGAGGTGGCCCTTGAGGTTCATCCCGAGGATTTCCGCCCCGCGGGCCCGGGCCTCTTGCGGTGTCTCGGCCAGCTTGATGCCTCCCGCCTTGCCCCGGCCGCCGACCAACACCTGCGCTTTCACCGCGCAGGGCCCAACCTCGGCGGCGATCCGGGCCACTTCGTCGGGAGTGGTGGCCACCCGTCCGCCCGGCGTGGGCACCCCGTTGTTGGCCATGGCCTCCTTGGCCAGATACTCGTACAGTTTCATCCGTCCACCTCCGCCCTGCGACTCTGAGAATTCACATCTGGGCCCTATCGACCAAAAACCGGGTGCGGGCGGCAACCTCCTCGGGGGTGATCTTCACCCGCGCCACCCCCGTCTCCAGGGCCGCCTTGGCCACGGCAGCCGCGACCGCCGGAGCGACGCGACGGTCGAAGGACCCGGGGATGATGTAGCTCGGCGAAAGTTCGGCCGGGCTGACCAGGCCGGCGATGGCGTGGGCCGCCGCCACCTTCATCGCCTCGTTGATGTCCCGCGCCCGGGTGTCCAGGGCGCCGCGGAAGACGCCCGGGAAGGCGAGGACGTTGTTGACCTGGTTGGGGTAGTCCGACCGGCCGGTCCCGACCACCTTGGCCCCCGCCTCGATAGCGTCCTCCGGCCAGATTTCCGGGGTCGGGTTGGCCATCCCGAAAATAACCGGGTCCCTGGCCATCGAACGGACCATCTCCTTGCTTACCACGCCGGCCGCCGAAAGGCCCAGAAAGACGTCGGCGCCGGCGATGGCGTCCGCCAGGGTACCCTTGACCTGCTTGCGGTTGGTGCGCTGGGCGATCTCCTGCTTGAAGGGGTTCATGCCCTCCTTGCGCCCCTCGTAGATGGGGCCCTTGGTATCGCACAGGATGGCGTCCCGCACACCCAGATCCATCAGCAGCTTGGTCACCGCCATTCCCGAGGCCCCGGCGCCGTTCACGACCACCTTGACCTCCTCGATCCGCTTGCCCACCACCTTGAGGGCATTAATGATCCCCGCGGAGCTGACGATGGCCGTGCCGTGCTGATCGTCGTGAAAGATGGGGATGTTGGTTTCCTGCTTGAGCCGCCGTTCCACCTCGAAGCATCGCGGCGCGGAGATGTCCTCCAGGTTGACGCCCCCGAAGGTCGGAGCCAGGCGCTTCACGGTTTCCACGATTTCGTCGGGGTCCTTGGTCGCCAGGCAGATGGGAAAGGCGTCCACACCGGCGAAGGATTTAAACAACAGCGCCTTGCCCTCCATTACCGGCAAGGCGGCTTCCGGTCCGATGTCCCCGAGCCCCAGGACGGCGGTGCCGTCACTCACCACTGCCACCAGGTTCCCCTTGACCGTGTAGGCGTAGGCCTCTTCCACGTCCTCGTGGATCCGCCGGCAGGGCTCCGCCACCCCCGGCGAATACGCCCGCGACAGGTCCACCAGGTCGCGAACCTGGACCTTGCCCGTGATCGCCAACTTGCCCTGATTCTGGAGGTGCATCCGCAAGGATTCCTCCTTGATCAGGCCTTCCTCCTTGATCGCCAAGTCCCTTTCAGCCTCCTTCGGTGTCCGTTGGCTTCAAGCCCGGCGGTATTGCTTGACGCCCTCCTGATAGAGGTCCCCGCCATAACAGTCGTTCACCACGATCGCCGGAAAGTCCTCCACCACGAAGCGACGGATTGCTTCCGCCCCGAGTTCCTCGTAGGCCACCACTTCGGCTTGCTTGACCGACTTGGCGATCAGGGCTCCGGCGCCTCCCACCGCGGCGAGGTAGACGGCGCCGAACTTCTGCATCGCCTGCTTGACCTCGGCGGTGCGGGATCCCTTGCCCACCATCCCCTTCAGTCCCTGCTCAAGCATCGTGGGCGTGTAGGCGTCCATCCGCCCGCTGGTGGTGGGTCCCACGGAACCGGTGACCTGACCGGGCTTGGCGGGAGCGGGCCCGGCGTAGTAAATGACCTGGCCGCGGACGTCCACCGGCAGGGGTTTACCCGCCTTGATCAGTTCCACCAGGCGCTTGTGGGCGGCGTCCCGGGCCACCAGCATCGTCCCGGTAATCAGCACCTGGTCGCCGGCGCGCAGCGAGCGCACCGCGGCATCGTCAAAGGGGGCTTTGACGCGCTTCACGTCCGCCATCACAGCTCAACCTCCTTGTGCCTGGCCGCGTGGCAATTGATGTTGACCGCCACGGGCAGCGAGGCGATGTGGCAGGGGTAGGTCTCGACGCTCACCCACAGGGCGGTGGTCCGGCCGCCGAGTCCCTGCGGTCCCACGCCAAGGTCGTTGATCCGCTGCAGCAACTCCTTCTCCAGGGCCGCCACCTCCGGCTTGGGGCTGGGTTGGCCCAACGGCCTCAGCAGGGCCTTCTTGGCCAGCAGCGCGGCCTTCTCGAAGGTGCCCCCCACGCCGACGCCCACGATGACCGGCGGGCACGGGTTGGGACCCGCCTCCTCGACCCGGCGGATGACGAACTCCTTCACTCCCTCGATGCCCTCGGCCGGTTTGAGCATCTTGAGGGCGCTCATGTTCTCGCTGCCGCCGCCTTTGGGGGCGAGGATCAGCTTCACCTTGTCCCCCGGAACAACCTCCACGTGCACCACCGCGGGGGTATTGTCGCCGGTGTTCTTCCGCCCGAAGGGGTCGTTGACGATCGACTTGCGCAGGTAACCCTCCTGGTAGCCCCGCCGGATCCCCTCGTCGATCGCGTCGTAGAGATTTCCGCCGGCGATGTGGGCATCCTGGCCAAGCTCCACGAAGACCACCCCGAAGCCGGTGTCCTGGCACATCGGGACCCGCTCGTCCCGGGCGATCTCGGCGTTCTTCAGGATTTGATCCAGGATTCCCCGTCCGGTCGGCGATTCCTCCGTCTCCCGCGCCTTCCGCAGCGCCCCCAGCACGTCTTGCCCGAGGTCGTAGTTGGCCTCCATGGACAGCCGGGCCAA
>JAJYMS010000209.1 GCA_021786825.1 Bacillota bacterium
GTTCTCGTCGGGGGTCTCCTCCCAAAGCCTTCCCCCAGTCAAGTCGACGCGCAGAACGCGGCCGGTAAAGCCGTGGGACACGGACAGCACCTCCATGGGAAATTGGCCACCTACCAACGATCGCGGTGCACGACCTGCTCGAGGGGGTCGCGCGGCCGGGATTTCGGGCTTTCATCGGGGTATCCGAGAGGGGTTACCCCGGCTATCTTCACGTCTTCGGGCAGCCCCAGCAGTTCCTTAAGGGAGCCTTCCTGCAGGTTCGGCGTCCCCAGCCAGATCGTCCCCAGCCCCAGGGAAGAGGCCGCGATGATCAGGTTCTCCATCGCTGCCCCGACGCTCAGCACGTCCCAAAGGTAGGCGTCGGCGTCGTAGTCTTGCTTCATCACCCGGCGCTTGCGGTGCAGGCAGACCACGATGAAGACGGGAGCCTGGGCCAGCCCGGTGTACCGATTCAGGCGGGCGTCCAGGTCCGCGCCGGCGACGGCGTCCACGCGCGCCTCACCGAAGTACTTCCGGTGGGCCCCGAAAAGGAACTCCGCCAGTTTGAACCTGGTCCCCGGGTCGGTCACCACCACGAAGTCCCACGGCTGGGCGTTTTGCCCGCTGGGGGCCAGGGTGGCCGCCTCAAGCACCAGCCTGACCGCTTCCTGGTCCACCGGGTCCGGCCGGTACCGCCGGATGCTCCGCCGCCACCGGATGGACTCCATAACCCCCATTACCATCCCGGCATCCCCCTCTTTAAAGCTTCGCGGCGCCAGTTCTGTATAGATTCCACAAGGGCGGTTCAGTTCCTGGTCACCGTTCTCACCGCCGGTTGCAGGGCGGACCGGATGGATTCCTCCCGCACCAGTTCGACCGCCCGCGCCTTCAGTTCCTGGAAGGTTGGGGTAGTCTTGACGTGGTAGTCCCGCGGCCGGCTCAGGCGCACCGCGAAGACGTCCTTGATCCGGCCCGGCCGGGCCGTCATGACCACCACCCGGTCGGCCAGGAAGATCGCCTCCTCAACGTCATGGGTGACAAAGAGGATCGTCTTGTGGAACTGGTCCCAGATGCTGATCAGCAGCTCCTGCATCAGGCTGCGAGTTTGGGTGTCCAGGGCACCGAAGGGCTCGTCCAGCAGCAGCATCTCCGGGTCGTTGGCGAGCGCCCGGGCGATGGCCACCCGCTGCTTCATTCCTCCCGAAAGCTGCTTCGGGAAAGCGTCCGCGAACTCCCGCAGGCCGGTGAGTTCGAGGTACCGCCTGACCACCGCCGCCCGCTCCGGCCCCGCGACCCTCTTTTGCACCAGGCCGAACTCGATGTTCCGCCGCACCGTTAGCCAGGGGAAAAGGGTGTAGGACTGAAAAACCATCCCCCGATCGGGGCCCGGCCCGGTCACCTCCCGGCCATCCACCCGGATGGTCCCGGCGCTCGGCTCCGCGAGGCCGCCCACCATCCGCAAGAGGGTAGACTTGCCGCAGCCGGACGGACCCAGGATGGCGACAAACTCCTGGTCCCGCACCGCCAGTTCCACCGCGTCGACGGCCAGGGTGCGCTGCCCACGGTCCAGATACTCCTTGGACACCCCTTCAATTTCGAGCTTGTACGACGTCATCGCCATCACTCCGTCCACGGGAAAAGCCGGCGGCGCAGCCACGTCAGGAACAGGTCGCTGACCAGGCCGACCAGCCCGATGGTGACGATGCCGAAAATGATGTACCCGGTGCGCAGCGTCCGCTGGGATTCCAGGATGCGGTGGCCGATGCCGGAATCCGCCCCGACCAGTTCCGCCACGATAATGTAGGTCCAGGCCCAGCCGAGAGTCACAATCAGGGTATCGACGATGGCGGGGAGGGCCGAGGGCATCAGCACCCGCCAGACTACCGTGCCCGGGGTGACGCCGAGGGTGTAGGAAACCTCCAGCAACTCACGGGGGACCGCGTTCGCCGTCACCGCGACCATCAGTACCAGGCTGAAGAAGGAGCCAACGAAGATGACCGCGACCTTCTCCGGCTCCTCCAGGCCGATCCAGAGGATGAACAGCGGGATGAACGCCGACGCCGGCAGGTAGCGCATGAAAGACATGACCGGCTGCACGAAGGCCGCCACCGGCCGAAAGGTCCCCATCACGATCCCCAGCGGGATGGCGATGACCGCGGCCAGACCAAACCCCGCCAATACCCGGGCCACGGTGACCAAAACGTCGGTGCCGAAGCCCAGTTGGGTGACCAGGCGCCAGCCGTCGACGAGGATCCGGGTGGGAGTCGGCAGGAACAACGGGTCCACCACCCCGGTGTAGGTCACCGCCGACCAGGCCCCCAGGATGGTGAGGAAGCCCAAGATCGAGAGCGTCAAGTAGAGGCCGCGAGGGATCTCTTCCCGGGGTATAAACAGCCGGGTCCGCCCCTTCTGCATCAAAACCCTCCCCGGCACGGCTGCGGGCAGGGTCGCCCCCGCCCGCAGCCTGCGCGTCACCTGGCTATTTCAAGAACGAGGTATCGATCATGGCGTTCAGGTCCGGCTTCTGATCGATGATCTTCTCCTGCAACCAGAGGTCGGCCGCCTTCGCCAGAATTCCCTGGACAGCGCCGCCGAAGTACTTTTCGTTGTCGGCCTGGTCGAAGAGCTTGACCAGGGCAAGCTCTTTCTTCATCTCGTCGACGCTCACGCCGGAGAACTTGGCCATGCTGGGAAGGGCTTCATCGGGCTTGTCCTGGTAGAGCTGGACCGCCTCAAACCAGCCGCCGACCAGGGCCTTGACCGCCTCGGGGTGCTTGGCCACGAAGTCCTTGCGCAGGCCAATGGTGTCGGTGATGATGCCCGGGGCCTGGTCGGACGAAATCAAGACCTTGCCGAAGTCGGTGGCCTTGGCCCGGCTGAGCCACGGCTCCCAGGTGACGGCGGCGTCGACCTTGCCGGCCACGAAAGCGGCGCCGGCATCACCGGCGGTCATCGGCTGGATCTTGAGATCCTTGTAGGAAAGGCCCTCCCGGGATAGGAGGTAGCCGAGGAAGAAAAACGAGGCGCCGCCCCCGGTCTGCAGGGCCACGGTCTTGCCCTTCAGGTCCTTGATACCGTTGATGTCCTTCTTGGCCACGATCCCGTCGCCGCCCTTGGAATCGTCGAGGGCCAGGACCTGCACCACGTCAACGCCGGAGGCGGCGGTCACGATGTGGGTCTCCGGCGTCGTGGCGAAGCCCTGGATTCGGTTGGCCGCCATGGCCGCCCGCCGGTCCGAGACGTTCTCCATCACCTGGATGGTCAGATCCAACCCGCGTTTGGCGAAAAATCCCTTCTCCTTGGCCACCGCCAGAGGCGAGTAGCCGATCCAGGTGGAGACTCCCAGGGCCGCCTTGACCGGCGCTTGGCCTCCGCCCTTGGGAGGCTCCTTACCTCCACTGCCAGTGCAGGCGGTGAGCCCCAGGGACAGGCTCAAAACTACGGCCACCAACGCAAAAAAATTCCGCTTCATCACTATCTTGACCTCCCCCATCGACTTTGCCCGGCTTTAACGCGTCCAGGGACCCGGAACAAGCGCCCGCTTTAATCAGTTCACCCATCCCCCGCCCCCGCATTCGAAAGGGCTTCCTTTCTTCAGGTAAAACGGTGAAGTCCCCTGGCGCGTGAAACCGTCCCCTTGACCACCTTCGGGCGGGCATAAACCTGCCCACGGCCGGGGCCATGCGGCTACAACGGGTCCTTATTTCGCCAAGGTGGGACGGTTCTCCTCCCCTGCCTTGCGCCGATGGTTAGAACACCCTCCCCCGGGATACCATACCACGTGAGGTGTTAAGGCATGAGGGTCGCCCCCTGATGCTCCTCTTTCAACCAATCCGGTACCAGGGAGGAGGTGAGAACATGCCCAACCCCCAGGCCCAGCAGACCCTGACAGCCATGCGAAACATCGTGCGCGGCCTGCGCCAGGCCGAGCGGAACAACGCCGCGGCGGCCACCCAGGGAACGGCCCAACGGGAAGGACAGGCAACATCCAGCCTGGGCGGGTTCGCCCAGGCGGAAAACAACTCCGCCAAGCAACTCGACCAGTTAGAGCAAATGATCAGCCAGCTCGAAGGCACGCTGTAGCCAGGCCGCACCCGTTCGCGGTGCGGCGGATTCGACCCAGCCTGAGCCAGGTACCCCGCCGTCAGGGCGGGGTACCTGGCTTGCGCTAGCTGAGTTCCACCGGGTAGGAGTTATGGAACTGCCAACCCCTCCCGTCGTTTTCGTAAACTCTCAGTTCCCGCCCGTCCCAACTGAGCCGCGTCAGGCCGCCCTCGCTCCAATCGACGGCCTCGCTGGCCACTTCCTCCTCCTTGTGGTGCCGCTGCCGCGCCCGACCCGGCCCTACCGCCCGCCGCGGCACCCGGTTTGCAGGGTTGCCGGGGCGGGAGCCGAATTAGATAGTCATCGGGGAAAGGATGGTATAGAGGGAAGGTAAGGATGGAAACTCAGGTCTTGCTCGAGGCCGCCCGCCGGGGCAGCCTCGGTTGGCTGCGGCACCGGCCGGAGCGTCCCTTTTTCGGCTACCTTTGCAGCTACTGGCCGGAGGAACTGACCCTCAGCCTGGGCTGGGAACCGTTGCGCCTCTTGCCTCCCGGGTCGCCCAGAACCTCGTCCCGCCTGCCGTCCTACACCTGCGCCGTGGGCCGGGGTTGCCTGGCCCTCGGGGAGGCGGGGGAATTCAGCGACCTGGCGGGGGTGGGTTTCGCGCACACCTGCGACACCATGCGGTGCCTGGCAGGCATCTGGCGCAGTGGGCTGGACCGGGAAAAGACCTTCGTGGTGGTCCCTCCCGCCAACCTGCTGGACCCCGGGGCCCAGGCGTATTTCGCCGCCGAGTTGGCCTCCCTCTGGCGGAACCTCGCCCGCCTGGCGGACCGCGAGCCCGACCCGGAAGCTCTCCGGCGGGCTATCGGGCTGATGAATCGCATCCGTTCCCTGGCGGGCAAACTGGACGCGCAGAGGGCGCGCCTGCCGTCGGACCTGGCCGCCGCGGTGCTGCGGGCCGGGCAACTGATGCCGCGGGCGGCCTACGCCGAGGCCCTGGAACAGGTCATAGCGAAGCTTGATGACGCCGCGCCGGAGGATGCGCCGGAGCAGCCCGGCCGCGCCGGCAAGCTCCGCGTGCTGCTCAGCGGCGCGGTCCTGGAGACCGAGGCCCTGCACGCCACGCTGGAGGAACTGGGCGCCCGGGTGGTGGCTGACGATACCTGCACCGGCTTCCGCCACTACGCCGGCCTGGTGGACGAAGACGGCGAGCCGCTGGCCGCCCTGGCCCGCCGCTACCTTTCGCGACCCCCGTGTCCCTGCCGCCACCAGGGCCTGCAGGCGCGCCTCGCGCACCTCCTCGGGCTGGCCGGGAGCCGCGGCGCGCGGGGGGCCGTCCTCGCCGTCCGCAAGTACTGCGAACCCCACGCCTGGGACGCGGTGGCGTTGCGGGAAAGCCTGCGCGCGGAGGGTATCCCCACCCTGGTGCTGGAACTCGATTCGGTCGTGCCCGGAGAGCAGGAGCGGACGCGGCTGCAAGCGTTTCTGGAGAGCCTGGACTGAGGGGGTGATCGGCCTGGCCGGCACTGGCTACCTTCCGCTCAGTTCCTCCCGGGAGCTGGAGCGGTTGATGAAACGGTACTACCTGCTGACCCGCTACCACCGGTTTTGGGGCGGGCCGCTGCGCCGGCCGCTGGCCTGGGTGACCAGTGGCGCGCCGGTGGAACTCCTGCGTGCTCTCGGCATCGACACCCTCTACCCGGAGAACTTCGGGGCCATCTACGGCGCCCGCCGGGTGGGTCCGCAACTCTGCCTGGCGGCCGAGGCCCAGGGGTACCCGGCGGACCTCTGCTCCTACGCCCGGGCCAACCTGGGGGCCATCCTGCGCCCGGAACTGGCTCCCCTGGGCGGCCTGCCCCGACCGGACCTGCTGGTGGTCGCCAACAACATCTGCGGCACCGTCCTGAAGTGGTACGAGACCCTCGCCCGGCACTTCGGGGCGCCGCTGTTCATCGTGGACATGCCCTTCGTGGACGCCGGCGACGGCCTGGCCCGCGATCACACCGTGGCTTACGTGGCCGAGCAACTGGGCCGTCTGGCCACCGACCTGGAGCGGCTGACCGGCCGGCGCCTGCGGCCCGACGCCCTGAGGCGCCGGATGGAGTGGAGCAACGACACCGTCCACCTGTGGCAGGCGATCCGGGAGCTGGGAAAGCATCGGCCGGCTCCCCTGAACGTGCCCGACCTGTTCGTGCAAATGGCCCCCATCGTGGTCATGCGCCCCACGCCCCAGGCCGCCGCCTACTACCGGCGCCTGCTCGACGAGGCCGCCGGGCGGGTCCGCCAGGGCGTCGGGGCGGTCGAGGGGGAGCGTTACCGGCTCCTGTGGGACAACATCGCCATCTGGTACAGCCTGTACCGCTTCTTCAACCTCTTCTCCCGGCGGGGCGCCGCCTTCGTGGTAGACACCTATACCGCCGGCTGGGCCGGAGCGGTGGCGGCGGGGGACCCCCTGGAGAGCCTGGCCAGAACCTACACTCAGGTGTTCCTGAACCAGTCCTTCGAATTCCGGGTGCGCGAGATGGTCCGGCTCATCCGGGAGTACGAGGTCGACGGGTTCGTGATGCACTCCAACCGCTCCTGCAAGCCTTACTCGCTGATCCAGGAAGAGATGCGGCGGCGGGTGACGGCCGAGACCGGCGTGCCGGGGCTGATCATCGAGGCGGACATGGTCGATTCGCGGGCCTACGGCGAGGAGCCGGTCCGCAACCGGGTGGAGGCCTTCCTGGAGAGCCTGGAGACGCGGGCGTGACGGAGGCCCGTGAAACGGGGGACTGACGTGAAAGGTTATTACCTGGGGGTGGACATCGGTTCCCTCACGACCAAGGTGGTGCTGCTGGAACCCGGGGGGCGCCTCGTGGCCCGGGCGGTGCAGCGCTCCGGCTACCGGGGGAGGGAGGTGGCCGAGAAGCTGATCGCCGGCCTGTTGGGCGAGACCGGGACGTCCCGTGGGGAGATCCGCGCCACGGTGGCCACCGGCTACGGCCGCATCACCTTTCCCGCCGACCGCGAGGTGACGGAGATTTCCTGCCAGGCGCGCGGCGTCGCCCGCCTTTGCCCCGGCGCCCGGACGGTGGTCGACGTCGGCGGGCAGGACAGCAAGGTCGTCAAGCTCCTGCCCAACGGCCGGGTGCTGGACTTCGTCATGAACGACAAGTGCGCCGCCGGCACGGGGCGCTTCCTGGAGGTCATGGCGCAGGCCCTGGAGTTGTCGCTGGATGACCTGGGGGACTTGGCCGGGCAAGCCCGCCACGAGACTCCCATCTCGTCCACCTGCACCGTCTTCGCCGAGTCCGAGGTGGTCTCCCACCTCGCCCAGGGGGCGGAACGGACCGACATCGTGGCCGGGCTTTGCACCTCGGTGGCGTCCCGGGTGGCGGCCCTGGTCAGCCGGGTCGGACTGGAGCGGGACGTGGTCATGACCGGGGGAGTCGCCAGGAACCTGGGGGTGGTCAGGGCCCTGGCGGCCAAGTTGGGCGCCCCCGTCCTGGTTCCCGACGACCCGACCGTTACCGCCGCCTACGGCGCGGCCTTATACGCCCGGGACTTGACTCCGTAATCGCCCGGGGCCCATGAGGAGGCACGCTCGTGTTCCATCCGGCGATTCCAAGGCTTCCCTTCCTCGCCTGGCGCCTGATTCTCTGGTTGGCGGCCCTGTTCTGGGTCGCCTACCTGGTCTCGTCCCTCTGGCCCCACCGGCCGCCGAACGAGGCCTACCGGTACTTCTCGCCCGATTTCCTCCAGCGCGCCGAGACCTACCACCGCGCCCGCCGGCTGGCCTTCGCCGTCGATACCCTCCTTGGGTTCGCCCTCCTGGCCGCGCTGGCCGGTACCCGCGCCGGGGCCGCCCTCGACGGTTGGACGAGACGGGTCCTGGGGGTGGGCGTGAGCGCGGGCTGGGGGACGTGGGCGCCCCCCGGCGCCGGACTTCGGGTTTGGCTGGCGGCGGCCCTCTACGTCGTCATCCTGATGCTGCTGCAGCGGCTGGTGAGCCTGCCCGCCGCCTGGTACTCCGGCTACTGCCTGGAGCACCGCTACGGCTTCTCACACCAGACGCTGCCGGCCTGGGGCGCCGACGTCGCCCTCAGCTTCGTCCTCAACCTGGCCTTTTATCGTTCCGCCTCCCTGGCCGTCCTGGCCCTCATCGCCCGCTGGCCGGGCGGCTGGTGGGCGCCGGCCGCCGCGATGGGCATCGCCGTGGCCGCTGCCCTGATATACCTCTCGCCCGTGATCATCGACCCCCTGTTCTACAAGTTCACGCCCTTGCCCGCCGGCGAACTCCGCTCCGAGTTGCTGGCGATGGCCGACCGCGCCGGGATCAAGGTCGATGAGATCCTGGTGATGAACGCCAGCGTGCGAACCTCCAAGGTCAACGCCTACTTCACCGGCCTGGGCGGAACGCGCCGGATCGTCCTGTACGACAACCTCTTGAAGGGCTACGGCCGGGAGCAGGTGGCCGCGATCGTCGCCCACGAGATGGGTCACTGGCGGCATGCCCATGTCTTGAAAGGATTTCTCTTCGGCGCCCTGGGCATCGCCCTGGGGCTGTTCCTCCTGCACTGGCTCTTGCCGGGCGAGCAACCGGTCCGGGGGCCGCGTCCCGCGCTGCTGCCGCTCCTCCTTTTGGGCCTGGCCCTGCTGAGTTTCGTCTCGTCTCCCGCGCAAAACGGCCTGTCCCGTTCCTTTGAACGCCAGGCCGACCGGGAGGTCCTTCGCCTGTTGGGGGCCGGTCCGTCCTACGCCCAGGTCCAGGTCAGGCTGGCCCGGGAGAACCTGGCGCAGGTCTCGCCCCCCGCCTTCATCTACTGGTTCAGCTACACCCACCCTTCGGACCTCGAGCGCATCAAGGCCGCCGAGCAAAGGCGGCCGTAGATCGGCGGGAGACTCAAAGGATGGCCGACGCCAGCCTGTACACGGCCAAGGCAAGCCCGGCGGAGAGCGCCAGACTGTATAGGATCGAGAAGTACATCCACTTTTAGATC
>JAJYMS010000142.1 GCA_021786825.1 Bacillota bacterium
TGGGCCGCGGGCCGGGCGATCGTCGTCGGTTCGGTCGAAGAGGCCACAGCCTTGCCTTATATGGATAGGGTGGCGGTGATTGCTCAAACTACGCTGCAGCCCTCCGAGTTCGACCGGGTGCTGCAGGTCGTCGTGCAAAAGGCCAGGGAAGTGCGCGCCATCCCCACCGTTTGCGACGCGACCCAGGTGCGCCAGCAAGCCGCTCGCGAGCTGGCAGGCCACGTGCAGGTGGTGCTCGTGGTCGGAGGCCGCGCCAGCGGCAACACCCGCAGGCTGTACGAGATTTGCCGCGACCTCTGTGAAGAGGTCTACCTGGTGGAGACGGCGGAGGAAATCAAAGCCGAGTGGTTCAGCGGAAAAAGCGTGGTCGGCATCACCGCCGGTGCCTCAACCCCCGACTGGATCATCAAGGAGGTAACCCAGAAAGTGACGGAGATCGACGCCAAGACACCCGCCCCCGAGGATGAGCCCAAGGTCGGGGAAGCACCGGCGGAGCAGCCCGACGCCTCTTCCGGCGCGGGTGCTACAGCGGCCGGGGCAGCCGACGAGGAGAGTCCCGGAACCCAGGATGAGCAGGACTTCGCCGGCGCCTTTACGGTCCCGCGCCACGGCGATATCGTCCCCGGCCGCGTGGTTCAGATCAACAGCGATTCGGTGCTGGTGGACGTCGGGTACAAATCGGAAGGAATCATCCCGCTGAACGAGCTCAGCCACCGCCCGGTGGCCTCGCCGGAGCAGGTGGTGCAGGTCGGTCAGGAGATCATGGTTTGCGTCCTGGGCGTGGACGCCCAGGAGGGGCAGCTCCGCCTGTCCAAACGGCGCGCCGACGAGGGTCAGGCCTGGGAACGGGTCAAGGCCGACTTTGACAGCAAGGAGACCCTGGAGGCCGAGGTCGTCGAGGTGGTCAAGGGCGGGCTGGTGCTCGACATCGGGCTGCGCGGGTTTATGCCGGCCTCGCAGGTGGAGCGCGGCTACGTTTCCGACCTCGGAAAGTACCTGGGCCAGCGGATCCGGGCCCGCATCATCGAACTGGACCGGCACAAGAACCGCGTCATCCTCTCCCAGAAGATCGTCCTGGAGGAGGAGCGCCAGCATCGGCGCGAGCACCTTTGGTCGGAGCTGGAGGAAGGCCAGGTCCGCCAAGGGACGGTCAAGAGCCTGACCGACTTTGGCGCCTTCGTCGACCTCGGTGGGGTGGATGGCCTGATCCACATCTCCGAACTCTCCTTCGGACGGGTGAAGCACCCGTCGGAGGTGCTCAAGGTCGGTGAGACCATCGACGTCAAGGTCCTGCGGCTGGACCGGGAGAAGGGGAAGGTTTCCCTCGGCTTCAAGCAGACCCTGCCCGACCCCTGGGCCGCGGCCGTGGCCAAGTACCCTGAGGGTTCGGTCGTCACCGGCCGGGTCGTGCGGCTGACCACCTTCGGGGCCTTCGTTGAACTCGAGCCCGGCATCGACGGCCTGATCCACATCTCGCAACTGGCCGACCGCCGGGTCGCCAAGCCCGACGAGGTGGTGAATCCCGGCCAGGAAGTGCGCGTGCGCGTCCTCTCGGTCAAGCCGGAGGAAAAAAGGATCAGCCTGAGCCTGAAGGAAGCCGAGCAGGAGGGCGGGTGGTAGGTCGGTGCCCGCTTCGGACCGGTCCGACCGCAGCCTCGTAATCGCGGAAAAGCCCAGCGTGGCCCGGGACATCGCCCGGGCCTTCGGTCATTTCACCCCCCGTGGCGGGTACCTGGAAAGCGAGCGCTACGTGGTCAGTTGGGCCGTCGGGCATTTGCTGAGCCTGGCCGAACCCCACGTCTACGATCCCCGTTACCGGCGGTGGCGGCTGGAGGACCTGCCCATTGTGCCCCAGATCTTCCGCCTGGAGGTGAACCGGGCGACCGCGGCCCAGTACCGGCTGCTGGCCGGACTGCTGACCAGCCCTCGCTTCTCCCAGGTCATCAACGCCTGCGACGCCGGGCGGGAGGGGGAGTGGATCTTTCGCCAGATCTACGCCGCCGCGGGCTGCCGCCACCCGGTGCGGCGGCTCTGGATCTCGTCCCTGACGCCCGCCGCCATCCGCGAGGGGTTCGCCCGCCTGCGCCCGGCGGCCGACTTCGACCGCCTGGGGCTCGCCGCCCAGTGCCGCGGGGAAGCGGACTGGCTGGTCGGCCTCAACGCCACCCGGGCCTTGACCAAGCTGGGGGGCGAGCTCTTCTCGGTGGGCCGGGTGCAGACCCCCACCCTGGCCATCGTGGTCCGCCGCGAGCGCGAGGTCGAGGCCTTCAAGGCGGTAGCCTACTGGCTGGTGCACGCCGGCTTCCGTCCGGACGGCCGCCGGACCACTTACGAGGGACGGTGGGTGGCGTCCGCCGGGCAAGGGTTGCCCGACCTCGACGACCCCACCCGCACCGGCGCGGCCGAGGAGTTGCCACCGGCCCTGGGCCGGCTGGCCACCGCCCAGGCCGCCGAGGGGCTGGCCGCCAAGGTACGCGGCGGGCACGGCCGGGTGGTTGAGGCGCGGCGGCAGGAGTATCAGCAACCTCCCCCGCGGCTCTTCGACCTGACCGAGTTGCAGCGGGAGATGAACCACCGCCACGGGTTCTCCGCCCAGAAGACCCTGACCCTGGCCCAGGAACTGTACGAGACCGAGAAGGCCATCACCTACCCCCGGACCGACAGCCGCTACCTGACCCCCGACCTTGCCGCGGGGCTCCCCGCCCTCCTGCGGGCGTTGGCGGATACCCCCTGGGCGGCGGCAGCCGGCGCGGCCCTGGCGCTGCCGAAGCTGAACCTGGGCGGCCGCGTGGTCAACCCCGCCCGGGTGAGCGACCACCACGCCATCATCCCCACCCCCAGCGTGCCGGGCGACCTGCGCGGGGACCGGCTCAAGGTCTACGACGCCGTCGTGCGCCGGACCGTCGCCGCCGTGCTGCCCCCCGCCCGCCTGCGGGTGACGACGGTACTCACCGAGGCGGCGGGAGAGGTCTTCCTGAGCCGCGGCAAATCGCTCCTGGAGCCCGGCTGGCTGGAGGTGGAACCGCCCCGGCGCCGGCCCACCGGCCTGCCCGACCTCTCCCCGGGCCAGCCCGTGGCGGTCGAGGCCGTCCGGGTGGAGGAGCGCGAGACCCAGCCGCCGCCCCGCTACACCGATGCCTCCCTCTTGCACGCCATGGAGACGGCCGGCCGCTTCCTCGACCAGGACGACCTTCCGGACGCCGAGGACCTGCGCGCGGTGCTGAAGGACGAGGGGCTGGGGACCCCCGCCACCCGCGCGGCGATCATCGAACGGCTGATCGGCGTGGGTTACCTGCGGCGCGAGCGGCGCGCCCTGCGGCCGACCCCCAAGGGGATCGGCCTGGTCGAGGGCCTGCCGGTGCCGGAACTCACTTCCCCCGAACTGACCGGAAGGTGGGAGAAGCGCTTGCGGCAAGTGGAAACAGGGGACCTGGACCCGGCCAGCCTGATGGGCGAGATCGTGGAATTCACCCGCCGGATGGTGGGAGAGCTTCGCCGCGCCCCGCTGAGCGCGGCCCTCGAACCTCAGCCCCTGGGACCGTGTCCTCGTTGCGGCGGGCAGGTTCTCCCCGAGGCTTCGGGTTTTCGCTGCCGCGGCGCCCGCGAAGACGGCTGCGGTTTTCACCTCTCCCGGCGGGTGGCCGGGAAGCTCCTGGACCACGAGGTGGTCCGTACCCTCCTGCAGCGCGGGCGCAGCCCGTACCTGCGAGGCTTTCGCAGCCAGGCGGGGAAGGCCTTTGGCGCCCGCCTGACCCTGGCGGAAGACGGCCAGATCAAGTTCGAGTTCGCCGGAAGACCGGGCCGACGCCGGACCCGCTGACCCGGCCGCCCGCGGGGAATACTACCTGGGTATCTTCCCGTAGAGGGGGCGGATCCTTGGCGGTCGGAAACCTCTTGCTCTTGTTGACAAGTATCTTAATCTACTTTGACCTGGCGGGCGGCGTGTTGCGCAGCCTCGAGCTCTCCCCCCGGGCGGCGCTGGGGCTGCTCGCCCTCCTGGCCGCCGGCGGGCTGGTGGAGGTTCCCCTGCGGTCCAACCCGTCCCTCAGCCTCAACCTGGGCGGGGCCGCCGTGCCGGTGGCGGTGGTGGTCTACCTGGTCCTCACCGCGGGCCGCCCCGCCGAACGACGCCGGTCCGTCCTGGGCATCCTGGTCACCGTAGGGGCGGTTTACGCCCTGGGCCGCGTCTTTCGGAGCGACCCGGTGGAGGCCAACCTGCTGGGCGAGTCCTACCTGCCGGCGTTGCTGGCGGGGCTGCTGGCCACCCTCGCCGCACGCTCGGCCCGCGGCGCCGTGGCCGCCGCCATGGCCGGCGTGGTGGCCAACGACCTGGCCGAGGTCACGAGCACCCTGGGCCCCCAGGCCCCGCCGTTCCCCGTGCTGGTGGGCGGGTCGGCCTCTTTTGACGGGGTGGTGCTGGCCGCGGTCCTCTCCGTGCTCGCCGTCCGGGCGCTGGGCCAGAACGAGGCGTGAGGATCATCTACCACTGCCCTCGGGGGCTGCACGCCTTCGCCGCGGCGTGGCTGCACCTCGGGTTGGGGAGGCACCTCCCCGCCCCGGACCGGGTGCCGCTTCCCCCGCCCGGGCGCCTCCGGTACCTCGGGGACGACCCGGCCGGGAACCGGGTCTACATCCTGGCCCGGGCCGCCCTGGGCGGGGTGGCGACCCGGGCGCTTTCGGGGGTGGCGTGCGTCTTCGGGCTCCCCCTGAACGAATTGCTCCTGGTGGACGCCGCTCCCCCCCCGGCGCCCGCCGGCGCGCCGCTGTGGGCAAGGGGGGCGGCCCCCGGGGAACTGTTGCCCCGGTGGGACCGGGAGCGGCTCGAACGGCTCGTCCGGGCCACCGCTCTAAAGAGCCGTCGCGCATCCGGGAGCCGCGGGCCGGTGGTGTCCGCGCCCCTGCCAACGGTCTTCTACGTTTGCTATGGATCGGCTCACTCCTCGGTGGTGGCGGCGGCCATCCACACCGGGGTCCTGCCCTCCCACAGGCGCGCCACGGCCCGCGAGATCACCGCCCTGCCGGACTTCGACCGGCTGGAGAACTCCCGCATCGGCACGCCCGTTTTCAGCGGGGCCGACGCCGCCGGGCGGGAGGTGTACGCCCTGGGCCTGGCGTCGGGCCGCAAGCTGCTGGTCCGCACCATCCACGACCTGCTGGAGGAATTGGGCCTGGGCCCCGGGTCGGTCCACTTCGCCGACGCGCTGGAGGGCGCCAACTGGGCCATCCGGGTCGGCGGCTTCCTTTCCCGCCGGCTCGGCCTGGTCCGGCTCGGGCGGCCCGTCTGCACCTGGGGAGTGATCGCCGACTACCCCCGCTTCCAGCGGCTGGTGCGCGAGACCATGGCCGCGCTCGGGGCCATTGACTCCCGCCCGCCGGTGGCGGATAATAGCGGAGATGTACGGGAGGAACCGGCTTGGGGAGACGAGCTTGAGGCGGGCCCGGGGGGCGCTGATAACTGAAGTCGCGCCGGACGGCCTCGGCGAGCGACTGGGGCTGGCCCCCGGTGACCGGATCATGGCCATCGACGGGCAGCCGTTGCGCGACCTGCTGGACTACCGCTTCCGCATGGCCGCCGACCGGGTCGAAGTCGAGGTGCGCAAGGCCGGCGGGGGAAAGGTCCGCTTCGACGTGGAAAACGGCGGGGAGGACCTGGGCGTCGAGTTTCCCACACCCCTCTTCGACGGCCTGCGCACCTGCCGCAACCGGTGCGTGTTCTGCTTCTTGCCGCAGCTTCCGCGGGGCTTGCGCCCCAGCCTGTACCTCAAGGACGACGACTACCGCCTGTCCTTCTTGCACGGCAACTTCATCACCCTGACCGGCCTGGGGGAGGCGGAAAGTGACCGGATCATCGAACAGCGGTTGAGCCCGCTGTACGTATCCGTACACGCCACCGACGACCGGATGCGCGAGCTGCTCTTCGGCACCCCCCGCGCCAGGGGCGTCCTGCCGCGCCTCGGCGAACTGGCCTCCGCCGGGATCCAGTTGCACACCCAGGTCGTCCTCTGCCCCGGCCTGAACGACGGACCGGTGCTCGACCGGACCCTCGCCGACCTGGCCGGCCTGGGAGAGAACCTCCGCTCGATCGGCGTGGTGCCGGTGGGTCTCACCCGCCACCGGCGGGACCTCTACCCGCTGCGGCCCTTCACGCGCCCCGAGGCGGCCGCGGTCATCGGCCAGCTCGCCCGCTGGCAGGCGCGGTTCTTGGCGCGGCGGGGAACGAGGCTGGTCTATCCGGCCGACGAGTTCTACACCCTGGCCGGCCGCCGGCTGCCACCCGCGGCCAGTTACGAGGGGTTCCCGCAACTGGAAAACGGGATCGGGCTGATCCGGCGGCTGCTGGACGGCTACCGCCGGACGCGGCCCCGCCTGCCCGCGGCGTTGCCGTTCCCCCGGGAGGTCACCGTCGTCACCGGCGTCTCTGCCGGGACCACCCTCGGGGGCATCCTCGACGACCTCGCCGCGACCGTGGGAGGGCTCGCACCGCGCCTGGAGGTCGTAGCCAACGAGTTCTTCGGCCCCGGCGTCACCGTGGCCGGCCTGCTCACCGGGCAGGACATCCTGCGGGCCTTGCGGGGACGTTCCCTGGGGCAGGCGGTGCTGGTCCCCGCGGCCGCCCTGAAGGACGAGGAGGACATCTTCCTGGACGACCTTTCGCTGCCCGCCCTGGCTCGCCAGCTCGGAGTCCCCGTGCGCGCCGTGCCGCCGGAGGGGAGAGCCCTGGCCGAGGCGGTGCTGGGGCGGCCCCTGGTGGCGCCGCGCCGGAGGGCCCAGCCTTGAAGCCGATCGTGGCCATCGTGGGACGCCCCAACGTGGGCAAGTCGACCCTCTTCAACCGCCTGGTCCAGCGGCGGATCGCCATCATCGAGGATCAGCCGGGGATCACCCGCGACCGCATCTACGCCGACACCGAGTGGAACGGGCGCACCTTCACCCTGGTGGACACCGGGGGAATCGTCCCCGACCCCGCGGAGACGTTGACCGGGCTGGTCCGCCGCCAGGCCGAACTGGCCATCGCCGAGGCCGACCTGGTGGTGCTGGTGCTGGACGTGCGCGACGGCCTGACCGCCACCGACCAGGACGTCGCCGACCTCCTGCGCCGGGCCCGCAAACCGGTGATTTTATGCGCCAACAAAGGGGATATCCCCCGGCTGCAGGAGCGGGCCGTGGAGTTCTACCGCCTGGGGCTGGGCGATCCCATCACCTGCTCCGCGGAGCACGGCCTGGGCACCGGTGACCTCCTTGACCGCGTCGTCGCCGAGCTGCCGGAAGGAGAACCGCCGCCCGAGGACGAACAGGTCATCCGGGTGGCCGTGATCGGGCGCCCCAACGTCGGCAAATCCTCCCTGGTCAACGCCCTGCTCGGCCGGGAGCGAGTCATCGTCTCCGAGGTCTCGGGGACCACCCGGGACGCGATCGACGTTCCCCTTGTGGCCGACGGGAGGAACTACCTGCTGATCGACACCGCGGGCATGCGGCGCCGCGCGCGGATCGACGAGGCGGTCGAGCGTTACAGCGTCATGCGCACCCTGCGGGCGGTGGACCGGGCCGACGTCGTCCTCACCCTCCTCGAGGCCCCGGCCGGGGTGACCGAGCAGGACCAGCGGATCGTCGGCTACGTCCACGAGGCCGGTAAGGGGCAGATCCTGCTGATCAACAAGTGGGACCTGGCCGGGCATGACGAGGGCGCCAGGGGCCGCTTCCTGGACAAGCTCAGCGCCGGGCTCAGCTTCCTCGACTACGCCCCGCGCCTCTTCATCTCCGCGCGCACCGGGCAGCGCCTGAACCGGGTGATGCCGGCCGTGGCGAAGGTCGCCGAGGCCTGCCGGCGCCGGGCCCCGACCGCCGAACTAAACCGGGTCATCGCCGAAGCAGCGTCGATGACTCCCCCTCCCGGCGAAGGCGGCAAGCGGCTGAAGCTCTACTACGCCACCCAGGGAGGCGCCAAGCCCCCGGTCTTCCTGTTTTTCACCAATGAGCCGGACCTGGCCCACTTCTCCTACCGCCGCTACCTGGAGAACCGATTGCGGGAGGCCTTCGACTTTGAGGGAACCCCGATCCGCCTAATCTTCAAGCGCCGCTCGAGGAGTGAAACCCAGTGAACCTGCTTGCAGTCCTGCTCGCCTACCTCGTCGGCTCGATCCCCACCGGCTACCTCTTTGGACGGCTGAGGGGAATCGACGTGCGCAGCCTCGGTTCCGGCGCCACCGGCGGCACCAACGTCGGCCGGGCCCTCGGTTGGCCGGCCGGCGTCATCACCGGGCTCATCGACGCCGGCAAGGGGGTTGCCGCGGCCGTGCTGGGACAAGCTCTGGACCCCGGCGGGGGGTGGCTCGTAGCCGCCTGCGTCATCGCCGCCGTGGCCGGTCACTCCTGGCCGGTATTCATCGCCTTTCGGGGCGGCAAGGGGGTCGCCACCGCGGCCGGGGGGCTGTTGTTGGTGCATCCCTACTACACCCTGGTGGCCATCGGCGTTTTCGCCCTCACCGTCCTGATTACCCGCTACGTCTCCCTGGGCTCCGTCGTGGGAACGATTCTAGCCGCCCTCCTGATCGCGCTGTCACCGAGCCCGCCCTCCACCCGGGTGTTGGCCCTGGGCGCCGCCGCCATCATCCTTTTCAGGCACAACGCCAACATCGGCCGCCTGCTCCACGGGACCGAGCGCAAACTGGGGCGCCAGGCATGAAGGTCGCGGTCGTTCCAGCCGGACAGTGGGGAACCACCCTGGGTTACCTCCTGGCCCAAAACGGCCACCGGGTCGACCTCTGGGTCCGCCGGCCGGAAGAGGCTGACGAGTGGCGGCGGACCGGGCGGCTCGAGGCCCGCCTGGCCGGCGTTCCTTTGCCCCGCAACGTCAGCGTGGGCACGGAAATGCGTGAGACTCTGCGGGGCGCCTCGATGGTCATCTTCGCCCCCGCCGCCCGGGCCCTGCGGGAGGTCCTGCGCGAGGCCGGCGCCGACGTCGAGCCGCGCGCGGTCCTCGTTTCCGCCTGCAAGAGCCTG
>JAJYMS010000216.1 GCA_021786825.1 Bacillota bacterium
TTCTGCTCGTGGCTGGCTGCGGTCAGGTGCAGACCGCCAAAACGTCCCCGCCGTCGAACTCCGATTCGGCACAGAGGGCCGCTGTTGCCGGCCCCGCGACCATCCGATGGGGCTACCGGCTCACCCCCCTGAACATCGTGCTGGTCAACGGCGGTTACGACAAGAAATACAACCTCAAGTTGGAGACGAAGCTTTTTCCCGATGGCCCGGATTCTCGGGACGCCTTGCTGGCCGGAACGATTGACGCGGCAGAGTTGGGTGTCACCCCCGCCCTCACCGCCCTGGCCCAGGCTCCCAAAGACCTGGTTGCCATCGGCGTTTCCGAGACCGGCGGCGGCAAGTACCGGGTGGTGGTCCCGAAGGACTCCCCGATTCAGAACATGGAGCAACTCAAGGGCAAGAAGATCGCCATTAAGGTCGGCTCGGGCAACTACACCGCCTTCATGCTCTGGGCCAAGCAGCAGGGCCTGACCGAGAAAGACTTCAAGATCGTCAACGCCGGCGACACCGAGGCCATGGCCGCCATGGAGTCCAAATCGGTCGACGCCGTCGCCTACTGGGAGCCCATCCCTTCGATTCTGGTCGCCAAGGGCCTCGCCCGTGAAATTTTCAACTTCAACGGCTTTGTCCAGAATCCCGTCCTGATCGTGGTCCGCCGGGACTGGATCGCCAAGAACCCCGAGGCCGTCAAGCGCTTTATGGCTGCCTGGGAGGACGCCCAGCAGTTCGTCACCTTTTACACCGATCAGGCCGCGAAGACCAGCGCCGACGCCCTGAAGAAACACGGCGTCAGTATCGACGCCGACGTCTATCGTCTCTCCCTGAGCCACTCGATGTACGAAAGCTGGTTCTATCCGGCCCTGCTTGATGAGGTTCGCTCCACCTGGGACTTTCTGAAGTCGGCGGGCAAGGCCAAAGGGGATATCGACTGGAGCAAGGCCTTCGACTCCAGCTACCAGGCTGCCGGACTGCAGATCATGGTGCAGAAAGCCATCAACAGGAAGTAGACGCGCCTCGTTCCCACGCAGCCGATGGGAGGGATAGCATGGAGCGACCCGGCCGGTTCGCCGTGCTCCGTTCGACCTATGAGTTCATCGGCCCGGTGCTGGTGCTGGTCGTGCTTTGGGAAAGCATCGCCCGCTCTGGCCTGGTCCATACCGTCCTTTTGCCCCCCTTTTCCGAGGTGGCGGCCACAGCCCTGTACTACCTGTCACCGGCGGGCGGCTACCTGCTCTGGAAGCATATCGGCTTGAGCCTCTACCGCCTGCTGGCCGGGTACGGGCTGGCCGTCCTCTGCTCTGTCACCCTCGGTGCCATGATGGGGATGTTCCGATCGGTTTACAAGTTTTTCACCCCGATCCTCTCGATCCTGATCCCGATCCCCAGCCTGGCGTGGGTGCCGATCGTGATTATCTGGCTGGGGCTGGGCAACGCCACGCCGATCTTCATCGTCTTCCTGACCGCCACTTTCCCGATTCTCTACAATACCTCAACGGGCGTGCGCAGCATCGATCACAAGATGATCTGGGCCGTGCGCAGCATGGGTGCGTCCCGATGGCAGGTCTTCTGGCATGTGATCCTGCCCGGCGCCCTGGTCCACATCATCAACGGCCTGAAGATCGGGCTGGCCAGCGCCTGGCGTGCGCTGGTGGCGGCGGAGATGCTCTCGGCGGCGGTCTACGGCCTCGGGTTCATGATCTTTGAAGCCCGGGAGTTCCTGCAGGTGCCGGTCATGTACGCCGGTATCATTTCCCTGGCCGTAATTGGCTTCATTATCGAAAACGTGACGTTCGGCACGCTGGAATCGGCGACACTCAAGCGCTGGGGCCTGCTCCGGGACGTCCACTAGGGGGTATTGGCCTGGACACCGTCAAGATTTCCGCGCGCGGAATCTCCAAGGTCTTCGGCGCCCACGGGAAGGCCCAGCCTGTTGCCGCCATCCGGTCGGTGGACATGGAGGTGCGCGCCGGCGAGTTCGCCGTCCTCCTGGGTCCCAGCGGCTGTGGCAAGTCGACTTTTCTTTACATGGTGGCTGGCTTTGAACAGCCCTCCACCGGGCAGATCTTGCTAGCAGGCAAACCCATCACCGGGCCGGGGGCCGACCGCGGAATCGTCTTTCAGGAGTACGTGCTCTTCCCCTGGCGGACGGTGCTTGGCAACGTACGTTTCGGCCTGGACCTGAAAGGCGTCCCCCGGCAGGAAGCCGACCGGAAGGCGATGGAGTACATCTCGCTGGTGGGGTTGAAGGGGTTTGAAAACACCTACACCCATACTCTGTCGGGTGGGATGAAGCAGCGAGTGGCGATCGCGCGGGCCCTGGCCTATGAGCCTGAGGTGCTGCTTATGGACGAGCCCTTTGGCGCCCTGGATGCACAGACCCGCAACTACCTGATCGCCGACCTCTCCCGGATCCACCAGGAGACCCGCAAGACAGTTCTTTTCGTCACCCACAGCGTGCAGGAGGCCGTCCTGCTGGCGGACCGGATTCATGTCTTCACTGCTCGCCCGGGCAACATCAAGGAGACGCTGGAGGTGGACCTGCCTCGCCCGCGCGCCGCTGCCAGCCCGGAAACCGCCCGCCTCGAACAGCGCATCCTGGCTCTGCTCAAGACCGAGGTGGAACAGAGCATGAGGGAGGAACTCGGTATTGTTCAGCAACCGTAACACGGATATCTGGTATGGCAAGATCCGTCTCGAGCCGGAAGGCGACATCGTCGCGGGTACCTACGGCACCTGGCGCCTGATCTATACGGTGGGCCGTTACGGCATCGACAGCGGCGGCCGCATGAAGCTGGCCTTCCGCCTGTCGAGCGACTGGGGGACGCCCCAGTTTAGCGATCCGGAGGCAGACAACTACGTGACCGTCACCACCGACGGCGATGCCCGATTGGCGGTTTCCTGGGAGCCCAAAGGCTACCTGCGTCCCTTCTTCAAGACGATCACCCTGGGAGTTTACGACGGCAGTCTGAAAGAGGGCGACCAGGTGGTCATCACCCTGGGCGACACCATTGGTGGCAGCCGGGGCACCCGGGCACAGAGCTTCATCGAGTCCCATTTCCAGTTCAAGTTTGTGGTGGAGTCATTCGAATCCGGGATTTTCGTAGCCTTACCCTCGTCCCCGGTGCTGGCGATTGTCAGCGCCGAGCCCCACCGCCTGCTGGTATCCGCTCCGTCCCTCTTGACGGTGGGGGAACCCTTGGCTGCAACCGTCAAGGCAGAGGATCGCTTCGGCAATCTGGCAGGCGGATACACGGGGCGGGTGGCCTTCCTCCCCATGACCGGCCTTGTCGCTGCGGATGCCCACACCTACCAGCCAGACGACGGCGGTGTTCACCGCTTCGAGGGGCTGGTTTTCAAAACTCCCGGCACTTACCGCCTGCAAGTTCGGGATGACGCCGGATGTACCGCAGTCAGCAATCCGGTCCGGGTGACCTCGGAACCGCCACGTCATCGTATTTACTGGGCCGATATCCACGGGCAGACGGGCGAGACGGTCGGTGCCGGCAGCGTGGACGAGTATTTTCGGTTTGCGCGGGATGTTGCGGCGCTGGATGTGACGGGGCATCAGGGCAACGATTTTCAGATCACCCGCAAGCTCTGGGCTGAAATCGAACACAGAACCAAGGAATACCATGAACCGGGGCGGTTCGTCACCTTCCTCGGGTGGGAGTGGTCGGGCAACAACCCCGCCGGCGGAGACCATAACGTCTACTACCCACTTTCGGACACGGGGATGATCCACCGGTCCAGTCACTGGCAGATCCCGGACAAGTCGGATGAGGAGAACGACCGCTACCCGATTACGGAACTCTACAAGACGCTCAGGAGCAAGAGCGAGCCGGTCCTGGTGATCCCGCACGTGGGAGGGCGCCACTGCAACCTGGATTTCCACGACCCGGACCTCGAACCGGCGCTGGAGATTACCTCGGTCCACGGCCGCTTCGAGTGGCTGCTGGAGGACGCCCTTCGCCGGGGTTACAAGGTCGGCGTGGTCGGCAACAGCGACGACCACACCTGCCGGCCCGGGGCCGCCTACCCCACCGATCACTCCTTCGGCGTGCGGGGCGGACTGACCGGAATCCAGGCGGCGGCGCTGACCCGGGAGGAGATCTTCGCGGCCTACAAGGCCCGGAGGACCTACGCAACCACCGGGGCTCGCATTTTCCTTTCCGTTACGGCGAACGGCCATCCGATGGGGGCTGAATTCACCGCGAGTCGGTCACCAGCCCTTCAAGTGGAGGTGTCCGGGACCGGGCCGATCGATCGGGTGGAGATCAAGCGGGGGTCCGACGTAGTCTATTCGTATCCCCCGGTCCGGAGCGCGGATTTGGATCCGCAGCAACTCCGCATCCTCTGGGGCGGGGCGCGCATCCCGGGGCGGGGGCGGCACACCCGGTGGGATGGGGAGATTTCGCTGAGCCGGGGGCGAATCACCTCGGCCGAGACGGTGGCTTTTGACGCCCCGACCCAGGGGCTTACGGAAGTGACCGAGCAGAAGGTGGCCTGGATTTCCACCACTTCGGGCGACGTCGACGGCCTGGTGCTTCGCCTGGACGCGCCGCCGGATGCCGCGTTGACCTTTACCTCGCCGGTTACATCATTCTCGGTCCGGATCTCAGACCTGGCCGGAGGGCTCGTCCGGCACGAAGTGGGGGGGCTGGACCAGCATGTGGAGGTCTCGCTCATGCCCCGCCAGGCCCCGCCTGCGGACGTCTCCTTCACCTTCACGGACCCGGAGATCCGCCCCGGACTGAACGCCTACTACGTCCGGGTGATGCAAACAGACGGCGAGATGGCCTGGTCTAGCCCGATCTATGTGCGTTATGAGGGACCGGGCCGCTGAAGCCTCCCGGCCTGTCAGGTATGACGCGGACGTGTGACCATGACGTGAGGGTCTCGGATTTCGGTTGTGCCAGCAGGAAAACAGACCACCATGGCAGAATATGTCAGCGGGTGATGTCAGATGCTGGCCAGGGTACGAAGCGTTGCCGTTTACGGGATGCAGGTACAGCCTGTCGCGGTGGAAGTCGACATCAGTAACGGCCTCCCGGTTTTCGAGATCGTCGGTCTTCCTGACAGTGCCGTGAGGGAGTCCAGGGAGCGGGTGCGCTCGGCCATCCGCAACTCCGGCTTCGATTTTCCCTACAAGCGCATCACCGTCAACCTGGCGCCGGCAGACATCCGCAAGGAGGGACCGGTTTTCGACCTGCCCATCGCCATTGGCGTGCTGGCCGCCGCCGGGCAGGTGCGCGAGGCGGGGCGCCACATCCTGGCCGGGGAACTCTCCCTGGATGGCTCCTTGCGGCCGACGGCCGGAATCCTGCCGATGGCGGTGGCCGCCTGGCGGGTGAGGCAACCGGGCCCGGGGACCTCGGACCAGGTCGAATTCATCGTCCCGCGGGACAACGGGGCGGAGGCGGCGGCGGTCGGGGGGCTGCGGGTGCGCGCGGCTGCAAACCTCCGGGCGGTGGTGGACTGGCTCAACGGCGGGGAGGGCCTGCCGCTGGCGGTCGAGGCGGCCGTTGGACCCTCCCCCGCCGGCTCGATTTTCGACTTCCGGGACGTCCGGGGTCAGGAGGGGGCCAAGCGGGCCCTCGAGGTGGCGGCGGCGGGTGGCCATAACGTGCTGCTGATCGGCCCGCCGGGGTCGGGCAAGACGATGATGGCCCGCCGGATGCCCGGGATCCTGCCCGAGCTCACGGAGGAGGAGGCGCTGGAGACCAGCCAGATCCACAGCGTGGCCGGGCTGTTAGCGCCGGGGAGCGGCCTGTTGCGGCGGCGTCCCTTCCGGGCTCCCCACCACACCGCCTCGGCCGCGGCCCTGATCGGCGGCGGCCAGCCTCTTCGCCCGGGCGAGGTCAGCCTGGCGCACCACGGGATCCTCTTCCTGGACGAGTTGCCGGAGTTTCACCGCGACGCCCTGGAGGCCCTGCGCCAGCCGCTGGAGGACGGCGAGGTCGCCGTGATTCGCGGCGGCAGGGGCTATCGTTTCCCCGCCCGCTTCGTTCTGCTGGCCGGGCAGAACCCCTGCCCGTGCGGTTTCTGGGGATCCGCCGACGGCCGCTGCACCTGCACCCTGCCACAGGTGGAGCGGTACCGCGGCCGCGTTTCGGGCCCCCTGTGGGACCGGATCGACCTGCACGTCGAGGTCCGCCAGCCGGCCCTCGCGGACCTGGAAGGGTCGGCGACAAGGGACGTGGCAGGGGCGGCAACGGCGGCGGGGGCGGATTCGGCCGGGATGCTGGCGCGGGTCACCGGGGCGCGGGAGGCGCAGCGCCGGCGGTTCAGTAGGCGGGGCCTCTTCTGCAACGCGCAGATGGGCAAGGCGGAACTCGGCGAGTTCTGCGAGTTGGACCGGCAGGCGCGGTCGCTGCTGGGCGCGGCCTTCGAACGCCTCGGCTTCACGGCCCGGGCCTACGACCGGGTGCTCAAGGTCGCCCGCACCATCGCCGACCTCGAGGAAGAGGCGGACATCGGCCCGCGGCACGTGGCGGAGGCGGTCCAGTATCGGAGCCTGGACCGCCGCCTGGACACGATTTGACATTTTTTTTGCGAGCGTGGAAAGGGACTGGGAAAGTTTTGTCGAACCCTCCCAAAGGAGAAAATCACTGGGAGGCGACGCGCGTGGCGGATGAAGCGGAGGTCTTTGCCAACCGGTTAGTCTGGGTTCACAGCCGGACCGGGAAGCAGGGCACGATCTTTCAGAGCCGCGTCCTGGGCGCGGACGATCAGACCCTCGTCATTGCCCAGCCCTATCGCCAGGGGCGCATCGTCGTCTACAACGCTGGGCAGACCGTCATCCTGCGCATGCAGGACCCCGAGGCGGAGGAGGGCCCGGGGCCCGAATACCCGGTCCAGGTCCTGGAGCGCCGGTTGCGGCCGTTGCCGTCGCTGGTGCTGACCCTCACGCCTGACTTGGCGCGCGCCCTGCGCGGGCAGTCGGAACGGTACGCGAAGGTCGTGGCGATCACCAGCGGCAAGGGCGGGGTCGGGAAGACGACGCTGACGGTGAACCTGGGGATCGCCCTGGCTCAGGCGGGGGTCAAGACGGCGATCATCGACGCCGACCTGGGACTGGCGAACGTCGATGTGATGATGAAAATCGACGCCCCTTACAACCTCAACCACCTGATCAACGGCGAACGCACCCTGCGGGAGATCGTCCTGGAAGGGCCCCATGGGCTGCGGGTGGTCCCCGGGGGGTCGGGGCTGTCGGAGTTGGCCAACCTGAATGAGTGGCAGTTCGGCCGCCTGGTGGCGAGCCTGACCGAGTTGGAGCGGGACGCCGAGATGATCCTGATCGATACGGGGGCGGGGCTGTCCCGCAACGTGACCAACTTCTTCCTGGCGGCGGACGAGGTGGTGGTGGTCACCAATCCCGAACCCCCGGCCACCCTTGACGCTTACGGAGTCATGAAGGTGGTGGGGGAGCAGGGGCGCCGCCACGGCGTCAAGCTGGTCGTAAACCGCGCCCAGAACCCGAACGAGGCGTCCCTGGTGGCGGAGAAACTGGCGGAGACGGCCAAGCGCTTCCTGGGAATCGAGGTCACCTACTTGGGCCCCGTCCTGGAAGACCAGATGGTCGTCAGTGCGGTCAAGCGGCAGAAGCCGTTGTTGGTGCACTACAACGCGTCGGTGGCGGGGCAGGGGATCAAGCGATTGGCGCGCCAACTCCAACCCAGCCCGGAGGCGGAGCTGCAAGCGGGAGGCGAGCGGCTGGGCTTCTTCCAACGCCTGCGCCAGCTCTTCGCCAACCCCTGAAAACCGGACCGAACCGGCCGCGCCGCTGAAGCCCGGGCATTGCCCGGGCTTTAAGCGTCCCCAGAAGGGTGAACAGGCAAGAGCAGGAATCCGGCGCCGAAATGCCGAACGCTCAGTCTTGTCGCACCTGTGACTCGAATAACAAGGCCATGCCAGCAAGATACCAAGGGTGATCAGATCCCGACCCTCAGGTGATCGGATCGCAACCCTCAAAGGAAGGTGAACGCGGGCAGTGAACGTGGTGGTTTGCATCAAGCAGGTTCCCGAAACCGGCGCCATCAAGCTGACCGGACCGGTCCAAACCCTCAAGCGCGAAGGGGTCAACATGATCGTCAACCCGTTTGACCAGTACGCGATCGAGGAGGCCATCCGGATCAAGGAGCGCGATGGCGGGACCATCACCGCGGTGTGCATGGGGGAGGCGAAGGGCAAGGAGGCGGTCCGGGAGGCCATCGCTATGGGCGCGGACGCCGGGATGCTTCTGGCCGACCCCGCTTTCACCGATTCGGACACCCTGGGAACGGCGCGCGTGCTGGCCCAGGGCCTGAAGCGGCTGGAAGGAGCCACGCTGATCATCCTGGGGCGCCAGGCGGTGGACGGGGCCTCCGGACAAGTCGGCCCGCAGCTCGCCGAAGAACTGGGAGTCCCCCACCTCACCAACGTCCGCAAGATCCTGGAACTCCGGCCGGACTACCTGAAGGTGGAGAGGCTGCTGGAGGTGGGGGTCGAAGTGGCCGAGACCTCGCTGCCGGCGCTGATCACCGTGGTGAAGGAAATCAACGAACCGCGGCTCCCGTCCCTGAAAGGGATTATGCGGGCCAAGAAGACCGAGATCACCACCTACGGCGCCGCCGACCTGGGCGTCGACGCCTCCCAAGTGGGAGCGGCGGGCGCGATGATGCAGGTGGTCGAATACGCTCCCCCACCGGCGCGCGGCAAGGGCGAACTGATCCAGGGTGAGGTTCAGGAGCAGGTCCACACCCTGGTGGCCAAGCTACGGGGGACCAAGCTGATTTGAGGGGGGTAGGGCGATGAGCGAGAGCAAGGGCGTCTGGATCTGGGCGGAGCAGCGGGACGGCGCGCTGGCCTCCGTCGTCTACGAGTTGCTGGGCGGGGCTCGCAAGCTGGCCGACAGCTTGGGCCAGCCGCTGGGCGCGGTGCTCCTCGGCGACGGCGTGGAGGGCCTAGCCCGGAACCTCTTCGAATACGGCGCGGACCAGGTCTACCTGGTGGAGAGCCCCGATTTGAAACAACTCCGGGACGAGGCCTACGTTCAGGCGCTGGCCGCGCTGGCCGGCAAGTACCAGCCCGACGTGTTGCTGCTGGGGGGCACCGTGGCCGGCCGTTCAGTGGCCGCACGCCTGGCGGCCCGACTGAAGGTCGGCCTGGCCGGGGACTGCACGGGGGTCGAGACCGGCCCTGACGGCCGGCTGAAACTCACCCGGCCGGCTTTCGGCGGCAATATCATCGCCACCGTGCTGGCCGCCGGCCGCCCGCAGATGGCGACGGTGCGCCTGAAGACCTTTGCCAAGGGAACCCGGCAGGAGGGCCGCGGCGGGCAGTTGATCCGGGAGGCGGCGGCGATCGACAGCACCTTGCTGCGCACCCGGGTGGTCGACTTTGTGGCGGAGCTCGCCGGCAAGGTGAAACTCGAGGAGGCTGACATTATCGTCTCGGGCGGCCGCGGGCTGGGCGATCCCTCCAAGTTCAAGCTGCTGGAGGAACTCTGCCAGGTTCTCGGCGCCGCCCTGGGGGCGTCCCGCGCGGCGGTGGACGCCGGATGGATCCCCTACTCCCACCAGGTGGGCCAGACCGGCAGGACGGTCAGCCCCAAGATCTACATCGCGGTCGGCATCTCCGGGGCGATTCAGCACCTGGCCGGAATGCAGTCTTCGGACATCATCGTGGCTATCAACAAGAATCCGGACGCCCCCATCTTCCAGGTGGCCACTTTCGGGATCGTGGGCGATCTGAACCAGGTGGTGCCGGCCCTCACGACCGAATTCAAGCGTGCCCTCGCCTAGGCCGAAGACCACCGCCGGTGGAGCCGGCGCCGCCGCGAGCGCCGCCGCCGGCCAAGACCCACCTCCCCCGGGGAGACGGGTCTTTTGTTTCATCAAAAGGAAATTTGTGGCCTTTTGTCGAAACTTACAACATGATTCCGGTACGGGGGGATATGGGTTGGCTCGGAAGGTGCTTCAGCTTGACCAGGTCGCACCTGGAATGGTGCTGGCCCGTCCGGTCCTGGCGCCGAGCGGCCGCACTCTGCTGCAGGCGGGCCTGGCGCTGACGGACCTGCACCTGCACAAACTGCGCCAATTGGAGGTTCCCATGGTTACGGTGCTGGCGGACGACCCTCCCGACTCCCAGGTCGTCCGCTGGCTGGCCTCGCTGTCCAACCGGGTGCCCTACGTCATCGACCAGCAACTGCGGGGACAGGCCATGGGGTTCATCGACGGCGTCCTCCGACAGGCCCGCTTGCGGGGCGACGTCGACGTCGGCGCTTCCCGCCAGGTGGTGGACAAGCTGCTGGAAGAGTTGCTGGCGAAGGAAACCGCGGTCAGCACCCTGGTCGACTACAACCAGGCCGACACCTACCTCTCGGCGCACTCGGTGAGCGTCAGCGTCATCGCCCTGCACCTGGGGCTGAAGAAGGGGTCGTCCCGGATCGAACTGCGGGAGTTGGGGCTGGCGGGCCTGCTGCACGACATCGGGAAGGCTCGCGTCCCCGCCGACTTGCTAAGCAAGCCCGGACCGCTCACGGATGAGGAGTGGGTGCTGATGCGCCGGCACCCCGAGCTGGGGAGCCAGATGCTGGGGTGCCGGCCGGGGGTGGGGGAGCAACTCACCGCCGCCCTGGTCCAGCACCACGAACGCTATGACGGCCTGGGTTACCCCCACGGGCTGGCCGGGGATCAGATTCACCCGATGGCCGAGTTGATCGCCCTGGCCGACGTGTTCGACGCCCTTTCGTCGGAGCGGTTCTACCGGGCCAAGTGCGAACCCTACGAAGTCGCGGAGACCATGATCGCCCTCTCGGGCGAGGCTTTCCGTCCGTCGCTGCTGCGGTTCTTTCTCGCCAACGTGCCGGCCTACCCCCCGGGCACGGTGGTCCGCTTCAACACCGGGGAGGTGGCGATGGTCAAGCTCGCCCGCCCCGAGATGCCGACCCGCCCCTTGTGCGAGATGGTCTTTGACGCCGACGGCGTGCGGCTGGACCGGCCCCGGCTGGTCGATCTGGCCGAGCAGCTGGCCATCTTCCCCGCTCAGGTCCTCGGCGCCGAACCCATTGGACCCATCGCGGGCCACCGGGGTTGAGGCGCGGGGTCCGAAGGAGGATTTTGGTAGGGGCCGCCGAATTGCGGTAAACTAGTTGGCGAAGAGGTGGTCCGCTTGCCGACCGTCAAAGGTGTCCGGTCTGATGCCATAAAATACGTTGAGCGCAACCTCGACCTCTACCTGGAGGAAGTCGTGCGGCTCGCCGAGCTGCCAGCCCCCACTTTTCAAGAAGCCCGGCGGGCTGATTATGTTTTGCGGCGTTTTCAGGAACTGGGCCTGGAGGCCTCGCTCGATGGAATCGGCAACGTCGTCGGCGGGCCGGCCGGGGGCGATCGCCGGCCGGCGGTGCTGGTGGCAGCCCACCTGGACACCGTTTTCCCCCTTGACACCGACTGCCGGGTAAGGCGCGAAGACGGGAGACTCCACGGGCCGGGGGTGGGGGACAACGCCTCCAACCTGGCGGGGCTGCTTTTTCTCGCCCAGGGGCTTCGGGCGGGCGACCTGCGACTGAAACGGGAGTTGCTGCTGGCGGCCACCGTGGGAGAGGAGGGGCTCGGGGACCTGCGCGGCGTGAAGCAGGTGTTGGTGGACCGGCAGGGGGAGTTCGACCGGGCCATCATCCTGGACGGAAGCCTGGGGGCCCTGGTCTACCAGGGAGTAGGCAGCCGCCGGCTGAAAATTTCCTGCCACGCCCCCGGAGGCCACAGCTGGGGGCTTTTCGGCGCTCCCAGCGCGGTGCACGTCCTGGGGCGGATCATCTCTCGCATCTCCTACCTCGCGGTTCCGCAACAGCCGCGCACCACCTACAACGTGGGGACGGTCCGGGGGGGAACCTCGGTGAACACCATCGCCTCCGAGGCGGAGTTGCTGCTGGACCTCCGTTCGGTGGACCGCGCGGAACTGGTGAAGCTGGAAGAGCGGGTCGTCGCCCTGCTGAAGGAGGCCGCCACCGAAGCCGGGGTTGAGGTGCGGTGGGAGTGCATCGGCGACCGGCCGACCGGTTCGGTTCCCGCCGATCACCCCCTGGTGCGGGCGGTCCGCCGCGTGCACCGCCGCCTGGGCATCCCGACGGTGGAGGTGCCGTCTTCCACCGATGGCAACGCCCTGCTCAGCCAGGGCATCCCGGCGGTCACCATCGGCCTTACCACCGGTGGCAACGGACATCGCACCGACGAGTATATCAATATCGCCCCGGCCTCACTGGGGTTGCAGCAACTGTTCTGGTTGCTGGCGGAACTGGAGTAGTCCGGGGCGTGGAGGCTGGTCTGTTGCGGGACGTGCAAGACCTGTTGCCCTGGCTGACCCTGGGGAGGGTGCCGGGGGTCGGGCGACGGCGCTATGCCACGCTCTTGCGCCGCTTCGGTTCCCCGGAGGCGGTGCTGGCCGCCCCGGTCTCGGTCCTGGCGGCCACGCCGGGGGTCGGGGCGCCCGCCGCTGCCGCTATTGCGGCCGCCGGCCGGCGAACCGAAGGCGCCTCGCCCCGGGAGTTGGCCGAGGCCGACCTGCAGGCCACCCTCTCCTTGGGCCTGGAGATCCTGACGGGCAATTCGCCCGCTTACCCCGAGGCGCTGAAACACATCTACGACCCACCGCCGTACCTCTTCGTGCGCGGCGGGCTGACGGAGGGCGACGGGGTGGCCGTGGCCATCGTGGGGTCCCGCCGCGCATCCGCGTACGGGCGGCGCGTGGCCGAGGAACTGGCGGCGGGGCTGGCCGAGGCCGGGGTCAGCGTAGTGAGCGGCATGGCCCGCGGGATCGATGGCTCGGCCCACCGGGGCGCGCTGGGGGCCGGGGGAAGGACCATCGGGGTCCTGGGCTGCGGGCTGGACGTCGTTTATCCCCCCGAACACCGCCAGCTTTACGCCCGGGTGGCGGCCGGCGGGGCCCTGATCACCGAGTACCCTCCGGGCACGCCACCCGAGCGCTACCACTTTCCGGAGCGCAACCGGGTGATCAGCGGCCTCTGCCGGGGAGTCGTCGTCGTTGAGGCGGGGGAAGACAGTGGCGCGCTCCTGACGGTCGACTTTGCCCTGGACCAGGGGCGGGAGGTCTTTGCCGTACCGGGCAGCGTGTACTCCCGCGACAGCCGCGGCCCGCATCGGCTGCTGCGCCAGGGGGCGCGCCTCTGCGAGTCGGCCGCCGACATCCTGGAGGAACTCGCCATCGTTCCCCGCCGGCCCGCGGGCGGAACCTGGTCGGCGCCACCTTCGCCGCCGGGCGAGGGCTTCAGCGAGGAAGAGCGAAAGGTCCTGGCCGTGCTCCAACCCCGGGACGCCCTGACGGTGGACGACGTCGCCGCCCAGGTGGGGCTTGACGCCGGGTCGGTGGCGGCGGTGCTCCTGCTGTTGGAAGTGAAGGGCGTGGCCCGGCTGCTGCAGGGGCAGGGCTACGTGCGGTCGCCCGGCCCGGCTCGCGTTAATTAGCCCGGCGACCGGGCACACTCATGACTCGGAGGTGTAGTGTTTGCCGAAATCGCTGATCATCGTGGAGTCTCCTGCCAAGGCCCGCACCATCGAAAAGTTCCTGGGGCGTCGCTTCACGGTGAAGGCTTCGATGGGGCACGTACGCGACCTGCCCAAGAGCCAGTTCGGGGTCGACGTGGAAAAGCACTTTGAACCCAAGTACATCACCATCCGGGGCAAGGGGGATATCGTCAAGGATTTGCGGGAAAGCGCCAAGAAGGCGTTGTCCGCCAATGGAAGGGTCTACCTGGCGACCGACCCTGACCGGGAGGGGGAGGCCATCTCCTGGCACCTGGCGCAGGTGCTCGGCCTGGATGGGGAGGAACCCAACCGCATCGAGCTGCACGAGATCACCCGCGAGGCGGTGCAAAAGGCCCTAAAGCGGCCACGCCCCATCGACGAGTCGCTGGTCAACGCGCAGCAGGCCCGCCGCATCCTCGACCGCCTGGTCGGCTACCGGCTTTCCCCCCTGCTGTGGCGCAAGGTGCGGCGGGGTTTGTCGGCCGGCCGGGTGCAATCCGTGGCCCTGCGGCTGATCTGCGACCGGGACGACGAGGTTCGGGCTTTTCAGCCCCAGGAGTACTGGACGATTACCGCCTCTTTGTCTCCCGGCGAGTCGGTCCCCCTGGTCGTGGCCAGGTACTGGGGCCGGGGGGAAGCCAAGGACGAATTGCCCAACCGGGAGGGCGTCGACCGGGTACTGGCCCGGGTGCGGGGACTTCCCTTCACCGTCGCCGCCGTGCGGCGGCGGGAGCGCCGCCGGAACCCGGCGCCGCCCTTCACCACCTCGAGCCTGCAACAGGAGGCCTCCCGCAAGCTCGGTTTCACCGTGCGCAAGACCATGCTCGTCGCCCAGCAGCTTTACGAAGGCCTGGACCTGGGGGACGAGGGAACGATCGGTCTGGTCACCTACATCCGGACCGATTCAACGCGCGTCGCCGACCTGGCCCGGGAGGAGGGAGCCCTCTACGTCCGCGAGGCCCACGGGGAGCAGTACGTGGCCACGGAGCGGCGGGAGGAGGAGCAGCGCAAGGGGGTGCAAGGGGCCCACGAGGCGATCCGTCCCACGGCCGTGTTCCGGGAACCGGACAAGGTCAAACCCCATCTCAGCGCAGACCAGAACAAGCTGTACCGGCTGATCTGGGAGCGCTTCGTGGCCAGCCTGATGAGCCCGGCGGTGCTGGACACCGTCTCGGTGGACATCACCGCGGGGGAGGACGTCTTCCGGGCCAGCGGCTCGACCATCAAGTTTCCAGGTTTCATGCGCATCTACATCGAGGGCCGGGACGAGGAACCGGCCGAGCGGGAGGAGGAGGGCCTGCTCCCCGAGCTCAGCGAGGGCCAGAGGCTGGAGCTCCTCGAACTGGAGCCGAAGCAACACCACACTCAGCCGCCGCCCCTCTATACTGAGGCGATGCTGGTCAAGACCCTGGAGGAGAAGGGCATCGGCCGGCCCAGCACTTACGCCCCGATCATCGAAACGATTCAGCAGCGGGGCTACGTCACCCGCGAGGAGCGCCGCTTTGTGCCGAGCGAGCTCGGCCGGCTGGTCCTGGACCTGCTCAAGGAACACTTTCCCCGCATTATCGACGTCGAGTTCACCGCCGACCTGGAAGACCGGCTGGACGAGGTCGAGACCGGGCAGGTCGACTGGCATAAGGTCCTCGGGGAGTTCTACACCCCCTTCGCGGACACCCTGGAACGGGCCGAGGAGGAGATCGGGGAGGTGGAACTGCCGGAGGAGGAGTCGGACGTCGTCTGCGAGCAATGCGGCCGGAAGATGGTGGTGAAGTACGGCCGTTTCGGCAAGTTCCTGGCCTGTCCGGGGTTCCCCGAGTGCCGCAACACCAAGCCGATCCTGGAGGAAACCGGAGTCAAGTGCCCCCGGTGCGGGGGCGCCATCGTCGAGCGGACGAGCAAGAAGGGCCGCAAGTTCTACGGGTGCAGCAACTATCCGGCCTGCGATTTCGTCCTCTGGCACCGCCCGGTCAACCGGGAATGCCCCGAGTGCGGGTCCTTGCTGGTCCAGCGGCGCTCCAAGGAACACGGCCCGCACTACGCCTGCTCGAACGAACGGTGTGCTTACCTTGAGCCCGCAGAACCGGCGCCCAGCGACGCCTGAGCTGACCGTCATCGGCGCCGGGCTGGCCGGGTCGGAGGCGGCCTGGCAGGCGGCGTCCGCCGGCGTGCCGGTGACGCTTTACGAAATGCGTCCGCAGCGCCTAACCCCCGCCCACCGGACGGGGGAGTTCGCGGAGCTGGTCTGCTCCAATTCGCTGCGGGCGGCTTCCATCGAAAACGCCGTGGGGCTGTTGAAAGAGGAACTCCGGCGGCTGGACTCGTTGATCATCGGGGCGGCCCGGTCCTGCGCCGTCCCCGCCGGCGGGGCCCTGGCCGTCGACCGGGAGCGGTTTGCGGCGACCGTGACGGAGCGGCTGGAAGCTCACCCCCTGGTGAGGGTTTCCCGGGAAGAGGTGCAGGATCTCCCCGCGGCGGGCACCGTCGTGGTCGCCACCGGCCCCCTGACGACGCCGGGCCTGGCCGGGGCGATCAGGCGTTTCCTGGGGGAGGATTACCTCTCCTTCTTCGATGCCGCCGCGCCGATCGTCACCGCCGATTCGGTCGACCGGGAGAAGGTTTTCCGGGCTTCGCGTTACGGCCAGGGCGGGGGCGCCGAGTACCTGAACTGCCCGATGAACGAGGACGAGTACCGCCGCTTTCGGGAGGCGCTCGTTGGGGCCGAACTGGCCCGCCGCCACGACTTCGAGCCCCGCTTCTTCGAGGGCTGCCTGCCGGTGGAGGAACTCGCCCGGCGGGGGCCCGAGACCTTGCGCTTCGGGCCGTTGAAGCCGGTGGGGCTGGCCGACCCCCGCACCGGGGCGCGGCCTTACGCGGTGGTGCAACTGCGCCAGGACAACGCCGCCGCCACCCACTATAACCTGGTCGGCTTTCAGACCAGCCTGCGGTGGCCCGAGCAGGAGCGGGTCTTCCGGATGATCCCCGGCCTCGCGGAGGCCCGTTTCGTCCGCTACGGGATGATGCACCGGAACTCCTTCATCCTCAGCCCGGTGGTCCTCGGGCCGACGCTGCAGGCGCGCCGGGATCCGCGGATCTTCTTCGCCGGCCAGTTGACCGGCGTCGAGGGCTACGTCGAATCGGCCGCGATGGGCCTGGTGGCGGGCGTCAACGCCGCCCGGCTGACGCGGGGTCTGGAACCGCTGGTCTTTCCCCCGGAGACGGTCATCGGGGCGCTGGCCCGGTACATCACCACCGCCGACCCGCGGCACTTCCAACCGATGAACGCCGCCTTCGGACTCCTGCCCGCCCTGGAGGTCGCCGTGCGCGAGCGCCGGCGTCGCAACCAGAGGTTGGCCGAACGGGCCCTGGTGAAATTGGCGAGTTTCGCTGTACAATTATGAATTGATGCCTTGCCAGCGGCATTGAACGTGTGCTACCATACTTACTAGTTTGAGTGGCGGTGGTGAAGACACTGGGAACGATCCAGCCGTTCTTGGATCACCTCGCGGCTGAGAGACACTACTCGCCCCACACCCTCCGGAGCTATGAACTCGACCTGCGCCAGTTCGCTGGCTTTTGGACCGAGGAGCAGAACTCACCGGAACCGCGGTGGGAGGCGGTGGACGCCCGACTATTGCGCCGGTACCTGGGGTTCCTGCAGGAGCGTGGTTATTCGCGCCGCAGCATCGCCCGCAAGCTGGCGTCCCTGCGGTCTTTTTATCACTTTCTGGGCCGCGAGGGACGGGTGGCGGCCAACCCCGCCCGGCTGGTGGCGGTTCCGCGCCAGGAGCGGAGGCTGCCGGAGTTCCTGGCGGAGCCGGAGGTCAACGAGTTGCTGGTCTCGCCCAATTCCGGTACCCCCCTGGGCTTGCGCGACCGCGCCATCCTGGAGACCCTCTACGCTACGGGAGCGAGGGTAAGCGAGTTGTGCGGCCTGGACCTCGATCACCTCGACTATTCCGACGGGGACGTCCGCGTGCGAGGCAAGGGCAAGAAAGAGCGGCTGATTCCACTGGGGTCTTGCGCGATTGGGGCGCTGGGCGACTATCTCCGGTGCGGGCGCCCGGTGCTGCTGGCCCGGCGCCGGGGGCCCGGCCGGATGAAGGCCCTGTTTCTCAACCGCCGGGGGACCCGCCTCAGCCCGCGCTCGGTGGCCCGGCTGGTCAAACGGTACGTGCAGAAGACGGCGATTGTGCGCCGGTGCACCCCCCACACCATCCGCCACAGCTTTGCCACGCACCTCCTGGATCACGGGGCGGACCTGCGCGACGTCCAGGAACTGCTGGGCCACGAGAACGTTTCGACTACCCAGATTTACACACACGTCACCCGGGAGCGGCTGCGCAGGGTCTACGAGCAGGCCCACCCCCGGGCCTAAAGGGGGACTTCTCCTGGAACCCGTTGGTTTTCACGCGACCACCATCATCGCCGTGCGGCGGGGTCCCCGGGGGGCGATGGCGGGTGACGGCCAGGTGACCCTCGGACAGGCGACGATCATGAAGCACCAGGCCAAGAAGGTCCGCCGGATCTACCAGGGGCAGGTGGTGGCGGGATTCGCCGGTTCGGTGGCCGACGCCCTGGCCTTGTTTGACAAGTTCGAGGGGCGGCTGCAGGAGTTTCACGGCAACCTGCTGCGGGCGGCGGTGGAGCTCGCCAAAGAATGGCGGACCGACCGGGTCCTGCGCCGCCTGGAGGCCATGTTGGTGGTGATGAACCGGGAGCAGTTGCTGGTGCTTTCAGGCACCGGCGAGATCATCGAACCGGACGACGGGGTCGCCGCCGTCGGTTCGGGCGGGCCTTATGCCCTGGCGGCGGCCCGGGCCCTGGTCCGGCACACCGAGCTGGCGCCGGGGGAGATCGCCCGGGAGGCCTTGCGGATGGCCGCCGAGATCTGCGTCTACACCAACGATCAGATCACCGTGGAGGAAATCGGATGAGCGAGGTCCCTTCTGTCCAGGACCTGACCCCGCGTCAGATCGTGGCGGCTCTCGACCGCTACATCGTGGGTCAGGCGCAGGCCAAGAAAGCGGTCGCCATCGCCCTGCGCAACCGCTACCGGCGCCGGCGCCTGCAGGGCGAGATTCTGGACGAGATTCACCCTAAGAACATCCTGATGATCGGACCCACGGGGGTTGGCAAGACCGAAATCGCCCGGCGTCTGGCGAGGCTGTGCAACGCCCCCTTTGTCAAGGTGGAGGCGACCAAGTTTACGGAGGTGGGCTATGTCGGGCGCGACGTGGACTCCATGGTCCGCGACCTGGTCGAGACGTCCATCCGCATGGTGAAGTCGGAAAAACTCACCGAGGTTGCGGAGCAGGCGCAGCGCCTGGGGGAGGAGAGGCTGCTGGATGTGCTGTTGCCGCGCCCCCGGCGGGAAACCCCGCGCCACCCATTGGAAGCCCTCTTCGGAGGTCTCGGGGAGCAGAAGGGCAAGGAGGACGCCGACGAACCGGGGCGGGAGGCCGACGTGGAGCGGGAACGAGAGCTCCTGCGCCGCCGGCTGGAGCTCGGTTTCATGGAGGACCAGTTGGTCGAGGTGGAAGTGGAAGACAACCTGCCGCCGATGGTGGAGGTCTTTTCCGGCGCCGGGGTAGAGGAGATGGGGGTCAACTTCCAGGACCTGCTGGGGGGGATGCTGCCCCGCCGGAAGAAGAGGCGGCGGGTAACGGTGGCTGAGGCCAGAAAGATCCTGACCCAGGAAGAGGCCCAAAAACTCATCGACCTTGACCGGGTCAGCGCCGAGGCGGTGGCCAGGGCAGAGCAGACGGGGATCGTCTTCATCGACGAGCTGGATAAGATCGCGGGCAAGGAATACCAGAGCGGGCCGGACGTCTCCCGCGAGGGAGTGCAGCGCGACATCCTGCCGATCATCGAGGGCTCGACGGTGATGACCAAGTACGGCCCGGTCAAGACCGATCACATTCTGTTCATCGCCGCGGGCGCGTTCCACGTTTCCAAGCCTTCCGACCTGATCCCGGAGTTGCAAGGGCGGCTGCCGATCAGGGTGGAGTTGCAAAGCCTTACCCGGGAGGACTTCAAGCGGATCCTGACCGAACCGCAATCGGCCCTCGTGCGGCAGTACACCGAACTCCTGGCCGCCGACGGGGTCGCGGTCACCTTCGACGAGTCCGGGATCGAGGAGATCGCGGAGGTCGCCCACCGCGTGAACCTCCAGACCGAGAACATCGGGGCGCGCCGGTTGCACACGGTGATGGAAAAGGTTCTGGAGGAGATTTCCTACGAGGCTCCGGAAGTTCCCCAGAGGACAGTCACAGTGGATCAGGCTTACGTCAGACAGAGGCTGGAGGGAATCATCGGGGACCAGGACTTGAGTCGCTACATCCTTTAGACTAGATCAGGACCAGAGAGGAGACGGAGATTGGACATGCAGAATTTGTTGGACAAAACCCGCCGTATTAACCGGCTCCTGCAGAAGACAGGCCACCAGGTGAACTTCGACGAGGTGGCCAGGGTGCTTTCCGAGATCATGAACGCCAACGTATACGTGGTGAGCCGCAAGGGAAAGGTGCTGGGTCACGCCCTGATCGAGCACTTCGAGTGCGACATCATGGTGGACGAGGTGTTGCGCCAGGGCACCTTCCCCGATGACTATAGCCAGCGGCTGTTGAAGATCGATGAGACCTCGCCCAACGTCACCCAGGAGGGGCGCAGCTGCGTCTTTAAGAAGGAAGAGGCCTGTTTGTACACCGGCAAGGTCACCACGCTGGTGCCCATCAACGGCGGCGGCGAGCGCCTGGGGACCCTGATCGTCGCGCGGTTCGAGGGTGAGTTCGACCACGAGGACCTCATCATCGCCGAGTACGGCGCGACTGTGGTGGGCATGGAGATTCTCCGGTCCAAGTCCGAGGAACTGGAGGAGGAGGCTCGTCGGCGGGCAGCCGTGCAGGTAGCCATTGGGACCCTCTCCTACTCCGAGCTGGAGGCGGTGCAGCACATCTTCGATGAACTGGAAGGCACCGAGGGGCTCCTGGTGGCGTCCAAGATCGCCGACCGGGTGGGGATTACCCGTTCGGTCATCGTCAACGCGCTGCGAAAGTTTGAGAGCGCCGGGGTGATCGAGTCCCGTTCCCTGGGGATGAAGGGAACCCACATCAAGGTTCTCAACGACCGCCTGATCCCCGAACTGAAGAAACTTCGCTAGTCCCGCGCGCGCCTCGCGGCGCGCCCGGTAGCGGATGTTGTCGGTTGGCGTCACCCCCGCGGGGGCCGCCTCGACAGGAAACCGACTCCTACCCGGTGAAGAATACCCGGGTAGGATTTTTTTGCCACGGCAGCCCTGAAATTTGTGGACGGTTTGGCAAGATCGACCAAGGAATTGACAGGATTTTGGGGAAGCGCGTCGAACTGACTCAGTTAAAGGTGGGCTGATTGTCGAAAAAGGGGGTGAGCGCGTGGACCTACTCGGCCGACTGCTCAGTGAGCCAGCCACCACGGCACTGGAGAAAGCTCTGGACGCCGCGGCGCTGCGACACCAGGCGACGGCTAACAACCTCGCCAACGTGAATACACCCGGTTTTAAACGCACCCGGGTCGGGTTCGAGGACGAACTGGAGGGAGCCCTGGAGGCGCTGGGCGGCGGCGAACTGCCGCAACCGGCGGCCGCGGTGGAGCGGCCGGCGGCTTGGGCCGCCCTGCAAGGACTGACTCCCCGGGTGGTGAAGGAAACCGCCACGAGCCTCCGCAACGACGGCAACAACGTCGACGTGGAGAACGAACTGGCCCTGCTAAACCAAAACACCCTCTGGTACGCAGCCCTGTCCCGGCAACTGACCATCCAGTTCTCCTTGCTCCGGCAGGTCATCACGGAAGGGAGGCGGTAGCGGTGCGACTGTTTCACTCCTTCGACATCAGCGCCTCCGGGTTGACCGCCGAGCGCCTGCGGATGGACATCATCGCCAACAACCTGGCCAACGCCAACACCACCCGCACCGCCGCGGGAGGGCCCTACCGGCGAGAGGTCCCGGTTTTCGCGGCCCGGGAGCCGCAGGACTTTATGAGCGTGCTGGCCCGGGCGGCGGGCACGGGCTACCTGGCCGGCGGAATGCTGCCAGGCGGGAACCTGCCGGGGGGTTTTTCCGAGGCCGGGATCGGCGAGGGAGTCCGGGTGGTCGGCATCGCCCAGGACCCGAGCCCGCTCCGGCTGCGCTACGCCCCCGGGAATCCGGACGCCAACGCCGACGGCTACGTGGCTGAGCCCAACGTGAACACGGTGACCGAAATGGTCGACCTCATTTCCGCCTCGCGGGCCTATGAGGCTAACCTGGCGGCGCTGGACGCCGCCAAGGGGATGACCCAGCGGGCCATCGACATCGCGCGGGTCTAGCTCCTGGGAGGGTGAGAGATGGCAGCAGGACCGATCGATCCCATCAAACCCCTGGCGGGCTTTCCCGGGCTGGACCCGGTCCGCACGGCGGGCGGGGCCGGGGCCGCGGGCGGGGCCCAGGGAGGGCAAACGGCCCGTCCCTTCAGCGAGGTGCTGTCGGACGCCCTGTCGCAGGTGAACCAGCTCCAGTTGGAGGCCGACCGCCAGAGCATGCTGCTGGCGACCGGCCAGGCCGGTGAAATCCATAGCGTGATGATCGCCGCGGAGAAGGCGGAACTGGCCCTGCAGCTGACCCTTCAGTTGCGGAACAAGGCCCTGGAGGCCTACCAGGAGATCATGCGCATGCAGGTCTAAGCCCTGACAACGCCCGGTGACGGGAAGGAGCGAAGTCCGTATTGGTCGACAACGCGAGGCTAGGGTTGGCCAATCTGTGGAAGAACCTCAACCGCAGGCAGCGGGGCATCGTGATCGGCTCCGCGGCACTGATCCTTGTTTCCCTCATCATCGTTTCCACCACCGTCGCCAACCGTCCGGACTACGTCACCCTTTACAACAAGCTCGACCCCAACGACGCCGGCGAAATCGTCCAAAAACTCACTGAGAAAAAGATTTCTTACCAGATCTCGCCCGACGGCTCCGGCATCCTGGTCCCCGCCAAGGACGTCTACGCGGTCCGCTGGTCCCTGGCCGCCGACGGGCTTCCCAAAGGGGGCGGGGTCGGTTACGAGATTTTTGACAAGACCAACCTTGGAGCGACCGACTGGGAGCGCCGGGTTAACTACATCCGGGCCCTGCAGGGGGAACTGGAGCGGACCTTCCGCCAGATGGAGGGCGTCGAGCAGGCCAAGGTGCTGATCGCCCTGCCTGAGCAGAGCCTGTTCGTCCGGGCACAGAAGCCGACCACCGCCTCGGTGGTCTTGAGGCTGAAGCCGGGGTTGGAGTTAGACAACAGCCAGATCCGCGGGATCGTGCTGCTGATCACCCACTCGGTGGAGGGCTTGAAACCGAACCAGGTGACGGTGGTGGATGTCCACGGCCGGTTGCTGACCGCGGGCATCGACCTCAACGACGACAACCCGAGCTTGTCAGGCGGCAACAGCAGGCTGGACACGCAGCGCAAGTTCCAGAAGGACCTGGAGCATAACCTGCAGACCCTTCTGGAGCAGGTGCTGGGGCCCGGCAATGTGGTTGCCCGGGTTAACGCGGAGTTGAACTTCGACCAGAAGACCACCGAGAACACCCTGTTCCGGTCGCCTTTTCAGAACGGCCAGGGGTTGCTGACGTCGCTGCAGGAGCTGCAGGAGACCTTCCGCGGGACGACCGGGGGTGGGGGGGTCCCGGGGGTCCAGTCCAACACCGCGGGCCAGACTCCTAACACCCCGGAGTACCAGGCGGCCAACCCCTCCGGCAACAGCCAGTCTGACAAGTCGTCACGCACGGCCACCTACGCGGTGGACCAGGTCAAGGAGAACCTGGTGGTGGCGCCCGGCAGCGTCCGTCGCCTTTCGGTTTCGGTGGTGGTCAACCGGAACCTCAGCGCCACTGAAAAGGGCGCCATCGAGAAGATGGTGGCGGCCACCATCGGGTCTGACTCGAAGCGGGACGACCAGATCAACGTGACCGGGCTGCCTTTCAACACCCAGCTTGCCGACCAGACGCGCGCGGCCCTGGAGGCGGACGCGAAGGCCCGGGCGACCACGACTCGCAACCTGTACATCGCCCTGGGGGCAGGGCTGCTCCTCACCCTCTTCGCCTTCCGGTCGCTGGCCCGGCGCGCGCGCGGCCTGAGCGCCGGGCAGATGGCCCTCGGCCCGGGCGGCACCATGGCGGTTCACATGCCGCTGCCGCCACCCGAGCCGACGATTCCCCTGACGCCCGAGGAAATGGAGCGCGATCGGCTCAAGAAGGAGATCCACAAGCTGGCTAACCAGAAGCCCGAGGACGTCGCCAACTTGCTCAAGACCTGGCTTTCGGAGGAGCAATGAGAACGCGTGCGGCTCCCTGAAGGTGGTGACCCCCGATACCTACCATGCGTCAGGCGCAAACCACCGGCCAGATCACCGGCCGGCAGAAGGCTGCCATCCTGCTGATCTCCCTTGGACCGGACGTCTCGGCCAAGGTGTTCAAGCATCTCCGTGAGGACGAGATCGAGCAACTGACGCTGGAGATCGCGGCGATCCGCCAGGTCGACAGCGGCGCGAGAGAGGCGGTCTACGAGGAGTTTCACCAGATGGCCCTGGCCAAGGAGTACATCAACCAGGGTGGCATCGAATACGCCAAGGAGTTGCTGGAACGGGCGCTCGGCAACCAGAAGGCCCTCGAGGTCATGCATCGCCTGACCGCCGCTTTGCAGGTGCGGCCGTTTGACTTTGTAAGGAAGACTGATCCCTCCCAATTACTGAGCTTCATCCAGAACGAGCACCCGCAGACGATCGCCCTGATCATGGCCTACCTGAGCCCCGAGCAATCCGCCATGGTCCTTTCCGCTCTCCCCACCGAGCGGCAGGCCGACGTGGCCCGCCGTATCGCGATCATGGACCGCACCTCGCCGGACATCCTGAAAGAGGTCGAGAAGGTGCTGGAACGCAAGCTTTCGGCCCTGGTGACCCAGGACTACACCTCGGCGGGAGGCGTCGACACGGTGGTGGAGGTGCTTAACCGGGTCGACCGGACCACCGAGAAGACGATCATGGAGGCGCTGGAGGTACAGGACCCGGAACTGGCGGAGGAAATCAAGAAGCGGATGTTCCTCTTCGAGGACGTGGTATTGCTGGACAACCGCTCCGTGCAACGGGTGTTGCGCGAGGTGGATTTCTCCAAGGACCTCCCGCTGGCGCTCAAGGTCGCCTCGGAGGAAGTCAAGAAGAAGATCTTCTCCAACATTTCCAAACGCGCCGGCGAGAACCTCAAGGAAAACATGGACTTCCTCGGGCCGGTGCGGCTGCGTGACGTGGAAGAGGCCCAGCAGAAGGTCGTAAATATTATCCGCCGACTCGAGGAGGAGGGCGAGATCATCATCGCCCGCGGTGGAGGGGACGAGATTGTTGTCTAGCCCAATCATCAAGCGAGACCGACTGGTTTACGTCCCGTCCACGGCCCGGCACGAGACCGCGGCTTCCCGCGCCCCCTCGTCCGAACCGTCGCCCGTGAACGGCGTCAAGGCGCGGGGGGCCGAGGCCGATGAACTGGCCATCGCCCGGGCGAAGGCCCAGCGCCTGCTGGCCGAGGCGAAGTCCCGCGCCGAGTTCCTCATCGACGACGCCTTGCGCGGCGCCGAGCGGCTGGCCGAGGAGGCCCGACGGGAGGGCCGGGAGCAGGGCCTTCGCGAGGCCGCCGAGCAGGCCCAGGCCGAGACGCGACGGGCCGGGGAAGAGGCGGCGGCGATCGTGGAAAAGGCCCGGCGCGACGCCGAGGCGCTCTTCCAACAGGAGCAGGCTGAGGCCGTCAGGCTGGCCCTGGCCGTCGCCAAGAAGATCATCGGCCGGGAGGCCCAGTTGGACCCGGAGGTGATGGCGGGACTGGTGCGGTCGGCCCTGGAGAGGGTCAAGGGCGCCGCCAGCGCCACGGTGAAGGTAGCCCCTGAACTGGTGGAAGCGACCGCGAGCCGGCAGGGTGCCTTCGGGGCCACCCGACTGGGAATCGGCGAGTGCCGGGTGGAGGGCGACCCGGGGCTGGAGCCGGGGGACTGCGTGACGGAGACCCCTAACGGCACCGTGGATCTCCGCCTGGACCGGCAACTGGAGAAGTTCGCGACGGCGATCAGCGAGGTCAGGGAGCAAAAACCGTAGGAGGTGACAGGGTGGCCGGGGTTTATCCGTTGCTCAAGTGGGACCTCTTTCACCAGGCCGTTCAGCGGACCGAACCGGTCACCCTGGTCGGGCAGGTCGCCGGGGTCGTCGGTTTGACGGTGCTCTGTCGCGGCCCGGCGGTCAGCCTGGGGGAAACCTGTGAGATTCGGACCGTGTTCGGCCGGTCGGTGGCCGCCGAGGTGGTCGGCTTCCGGGAAGGCCAGGTGCTGCTGATGCCCGTGGGGGAGATGGACGGCATCTCTCCCGGCTGCGAGGTGGTCGCCCAGGGTGGCCGTCCGTCCGTCCCCGTGGGGTGGGGAATCCTCGGGCGGGTGGTGGACGGGCTGGGCCGGCCCATCGACGGCCACGGACCATGGGGGGCGGAGACCGCCCTTCCGGTGCACAACCAGCCGCCGCCCGCGATGGAGCGGCGCGTCATCACCGAGGTGCTGGAAACCGGAGTCCGGGCGATCGACACCCTTTTGACATGCGGCAAGGGCCAGCGGATGGGGATCTTCGCCGGGAGCGGCGTCGGCAAGAGCACGCTTTTGGGGATGATCGCCCGGTACACCTCCGCCGACGTCAGCGTGGTCGCCCTGGTCGGCGAGCGTGGCCGCGAGGTGCGGGAGTTCATCGAACGCGACCTCGGGCCGTCGGGCCTGGCCCGCTCGGTGGTGGTGGTGGCCACCTCGGATCAGCCGGCGGTGGTCCGTCTGCGGGCGGCCATGGTGGCGACCAGCATCGCCGAGTTCTTCCGGGACCAGGGCAAGGACGTGGTCCTGATCATGGACTCGGTGACCCGCCTCTGCATGGCCCAGCGGGAGATCGGGCTGGCGGTGGGCGAGCCGCCGGCCACCCGCGGCTACCCCCCCTCGGTCTTCGCCCTCCTGCCGCGGCTGCTGGAGCGTTCGGGAACCTCCGCCCGGGGGTCGATCACCGGATTCTACGCGGTGCTGGTGGAGGGGGATGACATGAACGAGCCGGTCACCGACGCGGTTCGCGGCATCCTGGACGGGCACGTGACCCTCTCCCGGGAACTGGCCGCCCAGAACCAGTACCCGGCCATTGACGTGTTGCAGAGCGTCAGCCGGGTGATGCCGGCGCTGGTGGAGGAGAACCACCGCCGTGCGGCCGGGGAGTTCCGGTCACTGCTCGCCAGCATGCGCGAGGCCCGGGATCTGATCGACATCGGGGCCTACCAGCCGGGGTCCAACCCGCAGATCGACCGGGCCCGGTCGCTGATCGACGGCCTGACCGCTTTTCTGAAACAGGGTGTGGACGATCGGTCTGCTTTCGGCGAGAGCGCCCAGGGGCTTCGCCAGGTAGTCGGACTGACTGCTTGAGACCAGGGGGTGGTCCCGATGAAGCGCTTCCGCTTCGGTTTGGAAAGGGTTTTGGCGGTGCGGCGGATCCGGGTCAAGCTGCGCCAGCGGGAACTGGCGCAGGCCCTGAGTCGCTATGAGTCCGAACTTCGCGCCCTGGAGGCGGTCCAGGAGCGCTACCGGTGGGTCACGGGGGAACTGTGCCAGCGCGAGGCGGGAGGGATTAACGCGGGCGAGTTGAGACTCTCTCGCCTGCACGTGGACCGTTTGGCGGAGGGCATCGCGGCGCGGCAGGGACTGGTGAAGGCCGCCCGGGAGTTACTTGACCTGTGCCGTGAGCGCCTCGTCCAGGAGAAGCGCGGTGAGCGCACCCTGGAGCGCCTGCGTGAGCGGCGGCGGTTGGCTTACCTGGCCGACGTCCAGCGGGAGGAGCAGAAGGTCCTTGACGAGTTTGGGGGGCACGCCCGGCCGGTGCTGTTCTCGGAGGGAGGCTCGGGACGGTGAGCGGCGTCGCCCGCCCCAAGGAGGGACTTTCGCTGCTTCCAGTCCTCCTGGCGGTCCTGTTGCTGGTGGCCATGGGGGCGGTCGGCGCCTACTTCTTCTACCCGTCCGCCAAGGCCTGGGCCGGCAAGCTCCCGTGGGTGGGGCGCTACCTTGGCCCCCCGGCGGCCCAGGCTCCGGCGGCCACGGCCCCGGCGGGGGAGTCGCTGGAGCAGGAGCGGCAGGCCCTGAACCGGGCGGAAGCCGATTTGCAGGCCCGGGAAGGCCAACTGAAGCTGGACCAGGCCGCCCTGGAACAGGCCAAGAAGGGCCTGGCCGCCCAGCAGGCCGCCGTGAAGAGCCAGCAAGACCAGCTTCAGGCCGCCAGCGTGGGGGTGGCCCGCCTGGCCCGTATCTACGAGGGAATGAAGCCGGCGGAAGCGTCCGCCATCATGGGGAACCTGGACGACCAGACGCTGCTGGGCGTGCTCGCGGCGATGGACGACGTCAGCGCCGCCAAGGTTCTGGCGGCCATGGATCCGACTCAGGCCGCCCGCCTGACCCGCCTGTTGGCCACGCGGCCCCCGCCCTCCCGACCCCAGACGGCTCAATCCCCTTCCACTCCCTGAGCCGGGCGGTCGAAACCGGAAGCTGACGAGCCTGCCGTTCTCCGTGGCAGGATGACATAGGAGGTCGCAAGCGGGAAGGAGGTGAGCAGAATGCAGCCACAGATACAGTTACAGGTTTCGGCCAGACCGGGCTCAGGGCAACCCTTGACGGCCCCGGCGGGACCGGGCGGGACGCCCGACCCTGGCCAGGGTGAAGGGCCCGGTTTCGCCAAGCTCTTGGCCAAGACGCTGAGCGGAGCGGAGGCGTTGCTGGCCATCTTGGCGGCGGGTGCGCAGAACGGAGTTGCGGCAACACCCCCGGAGGGAACCTCCGGCGGGGCACCGGCCGAGGGTGGTGCCAAAGGGGCAAGCGGGGCCGTGAACGGGCAGGTGCCCTGGGCCGGCGCCCAGCTTGCGGCCCGGTTGGGCCTGGACGCCATGAGCTTGGCGGTCTCCGATGGTGCCTCCGCGCAGCCTTCCTCCCAGCCGACCGCTGGGGAGGTTGCAGCCGGCTTGGTGGACACTGGGCCGCCAAGCCCGGGAGGGCCCGGCGGGTCAGCCGCGGCGGCCGGGAGCGCAAAGTCGACGGCGGGTGGACTGCCGGAAGGATCCCAGGTCGGGCCGGGCGCTGACGCCGCGGCGCGAGGCAAGAGCCTCGCTCCGGCGAGTCCGAAACCGACCACCACCTCGGTGGGCGGGTTGACTCCCGCCGAGGGGGCGGCCCCTTCGCCGAAGGCGAGGGTGGGCGGTCCGGTGGGCTCCGTTGAAGCCGCTGTCACCGCTTCCTCCAGGGTGACGGCGGAGGACCGGGGAAGGGCTGGTCCGCGTGCGGCGGCGGCGCCGCTCGGGGCACCATCCCAGTCCGGCCAGGCGCAACCGGAGCCCGCCGGGCAACGGGCCGGGCAGCAGGCCGGGCAACGGGCCGGCCGACAGGATGAACAAGCCCGGGGTGAGGCGCGGGACTGGCAGCGCACGGTGAGCGCCCCACAGCCGGAAGGACCCGCGAAAGGCTTGCCGGCCGGTAAAACCACGGCAGGGCGAGGCGAAGTCTCCTCGTTCGACCGCCTGGCAGCCGGCCTGGCGGCACCGGCGGAAGCCCACCCGGACGGAGCGGCGCCAGAAGTGGCGGAAGCACCCGCCCGCGCGGCGGGGGTGGTCCACCAGTTGGCGGAGCGCTTGGCCGGCGCCACGCCGGCGGGAAGATCCGAACTGGAGTTGTGGCTGGTGCCGGAACACCTCGGCTCGGTGCGCGTGCAGTTGGCGATCGAGAATGGGAGCCTGGTAGCCCGGATGGTGGTCGGCTCAGCGCACACCAAACAGCTTCTGGACGAAGGATTGGACCAGTTACGGCAGGCCTTGCGAAACCAAGGGTTCGACGTGGCGGGCCTGTCGGTCGAGATGGGCGGCGGGCGCGGGCCCGAGCTGCAGCAGGGAGGCAGGGAACAGGGCTGGGAGACATGGGAGCGGCAAGGGATGTATCCGCCGGCCCATCGCGGCGCACCGACGCCGGCATCCGAGCCCCGCTACCACGGCGCCGCCTGGCGTCCGGGCGGTGGCCGGCTGAACTACCTGGCCTGAGCAAGTCGACAAACTACCGTTCCTGAAGGAGGGAAACCATGGGATCAGACACCGTGAACACGCTGGGGTGGACGACGCCGGTTCACAACCCCGGCAACCTCTTCGGCCGCGCCAGCGCGGGCAGTGGAAAGATGACCGACAAGGACACCTTCTTCCGCCTGCTGACTACCCAGTTGGAGCATCAGGATCCTCTCAATCCGGTCGACAACGAGCAGTTTGCGGCCCAACTGGCCCAGTTTTCGACGCTGGAGCAAACCAACAACATGTACAACTTGATACTGCAGTCCGTGGCGACCGGTTACCTCGGCAAGCAGGTCTCCGGCGTGGACGGACAGACCAATCAACCCTGGTCAGGGGTCGTACAGGGCATCACCTGGAGCGAAGGCTCTCCGACCTTGCGGGTCGGCGGCCGCGACGTCCACCTGAGCGACATTCTGGCGGTGCAGCTACCCGACCCGACGGCCACCAGCGCGAGGTGAGAAGCGGTGGACGAACGGCTGAGAATTGGTTTTCCGGCAGCCCCGAGGGCGGTTCCGGCCGGGGCGCCCAGCCGGAGCTCGGCCGGGGCGGCGCAACGGCCCGGGCCCGCTCAGCCCTCCGCCTTCGAGCAGTTGCTGGAGGGAAAGCTGCGGGAGCCGGTGAAATTTTCCGCCCATGCCCAGAGCCGGCTGGCCAGCACTCAGACCCGGCTGACGGAAGCCGACCTGGCACGCCTGAACGAGGCCGTCGACCGCGCGGAGGAGAAAGGAGCCCGGGAGTCCCTGGTGCTCATGCCCAACGTGGCCCTCATCGTCAGCGTCAAGAACCGCACCGTAATCACCGCGGTCGATGAGAAGCGGATCAAGGAAAACATCTTCACCAACATCGACAGCGCGGTGATCATTTAAGGCTCCCAAACCGAACGATTCGGGCCGGACCCCTCGGGGAGGCCCGCGGGTCGCCAGAGTGACCGAAGCGACCCGTAGCAAAGAGAGGAGGTCGAACGCCATGATGCGTTCAATGTTCTCAGGCGTGTCTGGTTTGCGCAACCACCAGATTCGCATGGATGTCATCGGTAACAACATCGCCAACGTCAATACGGTCGGTTTTAAGTCCGGCCGGGTCAACTTCGCGGATATCTTCAGCCAGACCCTCCGCGGCGCGGCGTCCCCCACCGCCAGCATCGGCGGCACCAACCCCCAGCAGGTCGGCCTGGGCATGGCCGTTTCATCGATCGACACCCTGCACACCCAGGGCAACCTGCAGGTCACCGGCAAGATGACCGACATGGCCATCCAGGGCAACGGCTTCTTCATCGTCAGTGACGGCGGTCAGCGGTACTTTACCCGGGCCGGGGACTTCGACGTGGATGCCCTGGGCAATCTGGTCAACCCCTCCAACGGGATGAAGGTGATGGGGTGGGTCGCCAACGCCAGCGGCGTCTTCGGGACCAAGGACGAAGCCAACCTGCAACCCATCACAATCGCGGTGGGGTCCTCCCTGGCCGCCAGCGCGACGACGGCCACCGCCTTCTCCGGCAACCTGGACGCCTCCGCCGCCAACGGAACCACGCGGGCGACCTCCGTCGAGGTCTATGACTCCCTGGGCAAGGCCTACCCCCTGGAACTCACCTTCACCAAGACCGGTACGAACACCTGGGGCTACGCCATCACCGATCCCAGCGGGACGCTGGTCCTGTCGGGCAACACCGGTACCCTCGTCTTCTCCCCCAGCAACGGGGCCTTCGTCCCGGCCTCGAGCACCGTCAACACCCTTACCTTCACTCCCACCGGCTCATCCCCGATGAGCATCACGCCGGACTTCTCCGCGCTCATCCAGCAGGCCGGAACCTCGACGGCCCAACCGAGTTCGCGCAACGGTTACCCTAAGGGTGACCTGCAGTCCTTCACCATCGACTCTTCGGGCGTCATCACGGGCGTCTACTCCAACGGGCTGAACCAGCCCATCGCCCAGGTGGCGCTCGGCTCCTTCCCCAACCCGGGTGGCCTGCTGAAGCGGGGCGACAACATCTTCGTCGAATCCAACAACGCCGGCCTTCGCCAGATCGGTGAGGCGCAGACGGGGGGACGGGGTGCCATCGCCCCCGCCAACCTGGAGATGTCCAACGTCGACCTCTCCCAGGAGTTCACCCAGATGATCATCACCCAGCGCGGCTTTCAGGCCAACACCAGGGTGATCACCACCTCCGACCAGATGTTGCAGGAACTCGTCAGCCTGGTCCGCTAGGCTGAACCGGGAGCAGTGAAGACATGATCTGGGTCAACCGGCTGGGGGGCGGTTCCAGGCCCCTGGCGATCAACGCCGAACTCATCGAGACGGTCGAGGAGACGCCGGACACGGTGATCACCCTCACCACCGGTAAGAAGCTGGTGGTCAGGGAGAGGGCCGCCGAGGTAATCAGGCGAGTGATCGAATACCGTGCCGCGGTTCTCGCCGCCCGGCCGGTTGACGGCTCACGTAGCGATAGCGAGGGGGAGCAACGTCAGGTATGAAGCGTCTGCTGGGTAAGGTTCTGCTTGTGGTCGTCGCGGTGTTGCTGGTTGGAGGAATCGCCGGCGGAGCCGCCTACTGGGCCGCCACCACGGTGATCGGGAGCGGAGGGGCGAAACCGAAGCAGCCGGCCGAGAAGCAGGCTGCCGCGGGCGGCGTTTTCGACGCCGGGGACTATACCACCAACCTTGCCGATCCCTCGGGGCGCAGGGTCATCCGGGTCAAGGTGGAGCTCAGCCTTTCAGACCAGAAGGCTCTGGCGGAACTGGACAAGCACAAGGGCGACGTGCGCAACGCCATTTTGATGGTGCTGCGGAGCAAGCAGGCCGAGGAGGTCCAGGGGAGCCAGGGCCAGGTCAACCTGGGGCGGGACATTCAGGCCAAGGTGGCGCCGCTGATCACTCCCGGCAAAATAGACAACGTCAACTTCCTGGAGTTCGTGGTCCAGTAACGGAGGTGGAGCCTTGGCCGAGATCCTGACCCAGCAGGAAATAGATGACCTGATTGCGGCCATGGGGGCTGGGGAACCGGTCCGGGAGCAGGCGCCGGCGGTTGAATCGGTCAGAGGGCCGTCCCCGCAGCGTGAAGGTCAGCGGGAACGACGGGTGAGGGTCTATGACTTCCGCCGACCGGACAAGTTCTCCAAGGAGCAACTGCGCACCATCTCCATGATTCACGACAACTTCACCCGCCTGCTGGCGACTTTCTTCTCCGCCCACTTCCGGACGGTGGTCCAGCTCTCCCTGTCCTCGGTCGACCAGATGACCTACGGCGAGTTCACCCGGGCCCTTTCGGATCCGACCGTCCTGTCCATTTTCACTTTGAAGCCGCTGAAGGGCAACGGCATCCTGGACATCACGCCCGCAATCGCCTTTCCGATGATCGACCGGCTGTTCGGCGGGCCGGGGCAGGCGATGGAAAAGACCCGCCCGCTGACGGAGATCGAACAGACCGTGATGGATCGCCTTTCCCGGGGCTTCTTGAGCAGCCTGGCGGAGGCCTGGCGGAATGTGATCGAGCTGGAGCCGAGGCTGGAGGCGATGGAGTCCAACCCGATGTTCGCCCAGATCGCGGCCCCCAACGAGATCGTGGTGGCGGTGGTCATCGACCTGCGAATGGGGGAGCATCGGGGAAACATCAACCTCTGCCTGCCGTACCTCCTCATCGAGCCTTTGCTGCCCAAGCTCTCGGCGCACAGTTGGTTCGCCAGTTCCCAGCGGGAGGCCACCCCCGAGCTGCTGTCCAACCTGAACCACCGACTGGCGGAGACAGGGGTTCCCTTGATCGCCGTCCTGGGCCAGGCGGCGGTGAGCGTGCGAGATTTGCTGGGTCTGGAGGCGGGCGACGTGGTGCGCCTAGGCACCCGGGTCGGCGGGGAGATAGACGTTACGGTGGGCAGCCGGCCGAAGTTCACGGGCCATCCCGGGACCTTAAACGGTCGCCTGGCCGTACGGATCAAGGCCCTGGCAGGGTCCGAGGAGGATGAGGATGAGTAGTGGTAACCTCTCCCAGGAAGAGATCACCTCCCTGTTGCAGAGCATGAACCTGGACGACCAGGTCCCGGCGGGGCCGGGCGGGGCGCGACCCGGCCAGGAACAGGAGCGGGCGTTGGAGGAGCGGCTGGCCGGGGCAGTGGACGCCGGAGCGGCGGCGCTGACGGTCCTGCTCAACCTTCCCCTGAGCCTCTCGGCCCCGGAAGCCCGGCTGATGACGGCCGGGGAGTACGTTCCGGGGCTGGGACAGAACATGGTAATGGTCAAGGTGGAGTTCGTCCAGGGCGTCGGTGGGGCCCTGTTCTGGCTGTTGAGCGAGGCCGGCGCCACGGCCGTCGCCGACGTGCTCCTGGGTGGGGACGTCCCCGGGGACGGGTTCCTGGGGCCCCGGCAGAGCGCCTACGGCGAGGCCATCAGCCAACTCTTCGGGGCCTGGGCGACCAGGTTCTCGGAAGTGCTGGGAACCGGTGTCAGCTTTGCGCCGCCCGAGGTGACGGTCGGGCCGGAGGTGCTGTCCTCCCTGGGCAACGATTTCCCCGCCGAGGCGGAAATCGCGGTGGTCAGCACCAACCTCGTGCTGGAGGGCAAGCTGCAGGAGCAGGCCGTCATCATCATGGAGAAGGGGCTGGTCGACTCCCTGGCGCCCCCGGCCGCGGCCACGGCCGAAGCCGCCGCCGCCCCAGCCTTGCTGGAGGCGGAGCGGCCCGCCCTGGCGGCAAAGGTCGCGATCCCCTCCGCCGTGCAGGAGGCCATGGACGGTCTGGCGCCGCCGGGGATTGCGCGCGGCCGCTCGCCGGCGGCGCCCGGGAGTTCGGTGACGGTACAGGCCGCCAACTTCGGAGACCTGGGCAAGGGGGCCCTGCCGCCGGAGGCGCAAAACATCGATCTCTTGATGGATGTCACCCTGCAACTCACCGTCGAGTTGGGGCGCGCCCGGCGGAAGATCCGCGACGTCCTGGCGATGGGGCCCGGCTCGGTGGTGGAACTGGACCGCCTCGCCGGCGAGGCGGTGGACGTGCTGGTTAACGGCAAGCTGATCGCCAAAGGCGAGGTGGTGGTCATCGACGAGAACTTCGGCGTCAGGATCACCGACATTGTAACCCCCGCCGAGAGGGTGAGAGGGCTATAGCCTTCAAGGTATTGATCGTTGACGACATTTCTTTCATGCGCAGCATGCTCCGCAGCATTCTGGAGAGCGCCGGGTACGAGGTGGTGGGTGAGGCCACCAGCGGCAAGGACGCCTTGGAGGCATACGCCAAGCTTGACCCCGACTTGGTCCTGATGGACATAGTGATGCCGGCGATGGATGGGCTGAACGCCACACAAGCGTTGAAGCGGTACGATCCCAGGGCCCGGGTGGTGATCTGTTCGGCCATGGGCCAGCGGGAAACGGTCCTTCGGGCCATGCAGGCAGGCGCTTCGGACTTCATCATCAAACCGTTTACGCCGGGCCGGGTGCTGGAGGCCGTGCGGAAGGCCCTCAGGTGAGCCAATCCAAGGAGGGAGGAGGCTCGTGGGCGCGATGGACGCGTGGAACAAGGGAATGCAGTTACTTCAAGCAGCGCTGTTATTTGGCCTCGTACTGGTACTGGCCTATGTGACTACCCGCCTGGTCGGGCGGAGAATGTCTCTGGCCAGCCCGGGTCGGTCGATGCGGCTGGTGGACCAGCTCCCGCTGGGACAGGGGCGGGGGATGTTCTTGGTGGAGGTGGGCGGCCGGTTACTGGTGTTGGGGGTGTCGGAGGGTTCGGTTTCGCTCCTGCTCAACGTGGTGGATCCGGCTGAGGTGCAGGCTTTTCTGAGCGTCGCGGAGGCCCCGGCGGGCCAGGGAGTGCTTGGCGAGGTAGGAGCGGGGTTTGCGGCCAGGCTCCGCTCGGCCCTGGACCGAACGGCGACTCCACCGGTGTCGTCCAGGCCGGAAGCCGCGCCGCCGGAGGCGGAGCTGCCGGATGCGATCCGGAGCGGGTTATGGCGGCTTAAGAGACTGCGCCTGGGGCGGTCGTCCAATGAGCAGAGGTAGGTGGATCCCTTTGCTGGCGGGCTTCCTGTGGCTGCTGGCACCCGCCGCGGTGGCCCAGGCGGCCGCTGCGCCGGCCGGACTTCCCCTGCCCCTGCCCCGCGTGCAGGTCGGCGTCGACGCCGCCACCTCGCCGCAGGAGGTCGCGACCTCGCTGCAGATCCTGGTCATCCTGACGGTTCTTTCCCTGGCCCCGGCCCTGCTGGTCCTAACCACCTCTTTCACCCGCATCGTAGTGGTGCTGGGGTTCGTCCGGAGCGCGCTGGGCACCCAGCAGGCGCCCCCCAACCAGGTGCTGGTGGGGCTGGCCCTCATCCTGACTTTCTTCGTGATGGCCCCGGTCTGGAATCAGGTCAACGCGCAGGCTTTGCAGCCGTATCTGGCCGGGCAACTCGACCAGGGCACGGCGCTGGCGCGGGCCGAGGTTCCGCTGCGCGATTTCATGCTGCGCCAGACCCGGGAGAAGGACCTGGCCCTGTTTGTGAACGCGGCCGCCCTGCCGCAGCCGGAGAAGCCCGCGGACCTGCCGATGCAGGTGGTGGTCCCGGCTTTTGCCATCAGCGAGCTGAAGACCGCCTTTCAACTGGGCTTCGTCATCTACATCCCCTTCATCGTCATCGACATGGTGGTGGCCACCACCCTGATGTCAATGGGGATGATGATGCTGCCTCCGATGATGATCTCGCTGCCCTTCAAGATCCTGCTCTTTGTCATGGTGGACGGATGGCACCTGGTGGTGCAGTCGCTGCTGGCCAGCTTCCGGTAAAGGGGGATCGCCTTGACGGAGGAGTACGTGATCAACCTGGGGCGGCAGGCCCTGCTCACAGTTCTGCTGGTTTCGGCGCCGATGCTGGGGTTCGGGCTCGTGGTGGGGCTGGTGGTCAGCATCTTCCAGGCCACCACGCAGATCAACGAGCAGACCCTGGCCTTCATTCCCAAGATCATCGCGGTGATGCTGGCGGTCGTCCTGTTCGGCCCCTGGATGTTCACGGTCATGTTGCAGTTCACGAGTTCGCTGCTGCTGGGGTTGTCCTCAGTGGTGCGGTAGGGGTGTGGGGCGTGGGAGATCTCGCGAGCCTGGTCATCAGCCGAGCCGACCTGTACCTGCTGTCAGCCCTGCGCCTGGGCGGGCTCTTCTTCACCTCCCCGGTATTCGGGAGCCGCTACGTGCCCGGCGCCTGGAAGACGGCCTTCGGCGTGGTGCTGGCGGCCATGATTCTGCCGCTGGTGCCCGACCCCGGGAACCTGCCGCAAACCTTGCCGGGCTGGACCCTGGTGGCCCTCAAGGAACTGGCCGTCGGGCTGGTGATGGGCTACGTCGCCAACCTGGTCTTCGTGGCCATTCAGGTGGCGGGCGGTTTTATGGACATTGAGGTCGGCTTCGGGATCACCAACATCGTCGACCCCCAGACCGGCCAGGCCCTGCCGTTGATCGGCAACTTTCACCAACTGCTGGCCTTCCTCATCTTCTTGCTGACCAACGGGCATCACTTCCTGATCGCCGCGCTGATCAGGAGCTTTCAACTGGTTCCGGTCGGCGCCGCGGTGGCCGGAGTGACGACCCGCGAGGCCCTGGTCACCTTCTTCGCCGCCATGTTCGTCACCGGGGTGAAACTGGCGGCGCCGGTGATCGGCGCGCTCTTCCTGGCCAACCTCGCCCTGGGTATCGTCGCCCGCACCGTGCCCCAACTCAATATCTTCGTGGTGGGGCTCCCGATCAAGCTGGGAGCGGGCGTGCTGCTCCTGGCGGTAACCCTGCCGATGTACCTCTCGGTACTGCAACCCCTCTTTGGCCGCATGTTCTCCGACCTGGCCAGATTCCTGTCCACCCTGTCCCCCGCAAGGTAGCGAGGTACCATGAACCTGCAGCGCTTCGCCCAGGAGAAGACTGAGCCCGCCACGCCAAAACGTCGGACCGAGGCCCGCCGGCGGGGACAGGTCCCCCGCTCCGCGGAGGTCGCCTCCGCGGTTCTGTTGCTGGGCACCTTCGTGGCGATCAAGACCTCAGGGGCGGGGATGGTCGATGAACTCAGCCGGTTCACCCGGGAGACCCTGGCCAATCCGCCGGTGCGGGACCTCGATCCGGCTGCCGTCCTGGGCCTGTTGCCGCGGACGCTCTGGTTGATGGCAAGGGTCACGATGCCTGTGGTGCTGACCGCCGCCGGCATCGGCCTGGCCTCCAACATCGCGCAGGTAGGCTGGCAATTTACTCCGGGGGCGTTGCGGTTCGACTTCGGCCGTCTGAACCCCGCGGCCGGCTTGGCGCGGATGTTCTCGCGCCTGAGCGCCTTCGAACTGGTGAAGTCGCTGGCCAAGGCCGGGGTGTTGGGGTATGTTGTCTACCGGACGATCCAGGGGGATCTCGGCCTCTTTCCCAGGCTCGCCGACATGGAACTGGGAGCGATCGCCTCCACGGTGGGCGGCCTTGCCCTGGACGTCCTGTGGAAGGCGGGCCTGGCCCTGCTCGTGATCGCGGCGGTGGACTACTACTGGCAAAGGCTGCAGTTCGAGTCGTCGCTCCGCATGACCAAGGAAGAGATCAAGGAGGAACTGCGCGAAACGGAGGGCGACGCGCGCGTCCGGGGGAGGATCCGCGAGCGCCAACGGACCATCGCCCGGCGGCGGATGATGGAGGAGGTCAAGCGGGCCGACGTGGTCGTCACCAACCCGACCCACTACGCGGTGGCCCTGCGGTACGAGGCCCGGGAGATGGCCGCCCCGCGGGTGGTCGCCAAGGGGAGGGGTTACCTGGCCCTGAAGATCGCGGAGCTGGCCCGCCAGCACGGGGTCGGCGTGGTGGAGAACCCGCCGCTGGCGAGGGCCTTGTACGCCTCGGTGGAGATCGGGCAACTGATCCCCCCCGAACTCTACCAGGCGGTGGCGGAAGTGCTGGCTTTCGTATATCGGACCAAGCGGCTGGCGCAAAGGGGGTAGGTTGGCGCGATGGCGGTGAGAGGGCTGGCGGCCTGGCTCGACAACTGGTTGAAGTACGCGGACGTAGTTTTCGCCGTGGTTGTGATCGTCATCATCAGCATGATGATCATTCCCTTGCCAAGCGCCCTGCTCAGTTTCCTCCTGGTGGTCAACCTGATCACTTCCCTGGTGATCCTGCTGACCACCCTTTATGCCGGCGAGCCGCTCCAGTTCTCCATCTTCCCGTCCCTGTTGCTGATTACCACCCTTTTCCGCCTGGCGCTCAACGTTTCCTCCACCCGTCTGATCCTGCTGACCGGTGAGCCGGGCGACGTCATCCGGGGCTTCGGCGATTTCGTGGTGGGAGGAAGCCCGGTCGTCGGGTTCATCGTCTTCGTGATCCTGGTAGTGATCCAGTTCATCGTGATCACCCGCGGCGCCGAACGCGTGGCGGAAGTCGCCGCCCGTTTCACCCTGGACGCCATGCCGGGTAAGCAGATGGCCATCGACGCCGATCTGAACGCCGGGCTGATCACCGAGGTCGAGGCGAGGGCCCGCCGGCGTTCCATCCAGCGGGAGGCCGACTTCTACGGGGCGATGGACGGCGCGTCCAAGTTCGTCAAGGGGGACGCCATCGCCGGGATCATCATCGTGGTCGTCAACCTGATCGGCGGCTTCATCATGGGCTGGATGCGCGGGCTCGACCCCGCCCAGTCGCTGCAGACCTACTCGCTCCTTACCGTCGGCGAGGGTCTGGTGACCCAGATTCCCGCCCTGCTGATTTCCACCGCCACGGGTATCGTGGTGACCCGCGCGGCCTCCGACACGGGACTGGGGCGCGAAATGATCGCCCAGGTGCTGGCGCAGCCGCGGGTGCTGCTGATCGCGGGAGGCGTGTCCGTGGTGGTCGCCCTGGTGCCCGGCATGCCGCACATTCCCTTCTTCGTGGTCGGGATACTCTTCGCCGCTCTGGGCTACCTGACGCAACTGGGGGCGAAGGCCAAGGCGGAGGCCCAGGCTCAGGCCGCCGCCGCCACCGCCGAGGCGGGGGACCGCAAGCCGGAGAACGTGATGTCCCTGCTGCCTATCGATCCCATGGAGATCGAGCTCGGCTACGCCCTGTTGCCGCTGGCCGACCCGGCCCAGGGCGGCGACCTGATGGAGCGGGTGGTCGCCATCCGGCGACAGGTGGCCTTGGAGATGGGCTTGGTGTTACCCTACATCCGGGTGCGTGACAATATTCAACTAAAACCGACACAATATGTCGTTAAGCTTAGAGGAGTTCAGGTCGCGGAGGGAGAAATATACCCGGACCATTATTTGGCTATGAATCCAGGGACCGTCACCGACCAGGTGCCGGGAACCGACACGCAGGAACCGGCCTTCGGCCTGCCCGCCCGGTGGGTCAGCAAGGCGCAGAAGGAGAGGGCGGAACTGGCCGGTTACACGGTGGTCGATCCGCCGGCCGTGGTCGCCACTCACCTCACCGAGATCATCCGGACCCACGCCCACGACCTCTTGGGCAGGCAGGAGGTGCAAGCCCTGATGGACGCCGCCAGGACGAGTCACCCCGCGGTCGTCGAGGAGTTGTTACCCAACCTGCTCACCCTCGGCGAGGTCCAGAAGGTCCTGCAGAACCTGCTGCGGGAAGGGATCTCCATCCGGGATCTGGTGTCCATCCTGGAGAGCCTGGCCGACCACGCCCGGAGCACCCGTGACATCGATTTGTTGACGGAGTTCTGCCGGCAGGCGCTGTCCCGTGCCATCGCGCAGCACTACGGGCTCCACGGCGGACAGGTGAAGGTAATCACCCTGCATCCGGACCTCGAGCACCGCTTGGCGGCGGGGCTGGAGCGGCGCGAGACCGGCGCCTACGTGAACCTCGAGCCGGAGCTGCTGCAGAAGGTCCTCGCTTCGCTGACGGCGCAGGCCAACCGGGCCGCGGCCCTGGGGCACACCCCGATCGTGCTGACCTCGCCGGGCGTGCGGTTTCATTTCAAGCGTTTGACCGAGCGGACCATGCCCCGCCTGATAGTGCTTTCGTACAACGAGCTACTACCCGACGTTGAAGTAGAGGCGATAGGGATGGTGAGTGTGGCATGAAGGTGAAGAAATACCTGGCGGCGAGCCTCCCCGAAGCGATGGCCAAGGTCAGGCAGGAACTTGGGCGCGACGCCATCATTTTGCACACCCAGAAGATCCGGGTGGGGGGGATGATGGGCGTTTTCGGCCGTACCATGGTGGAGGTGACGGCGGCGACCGACGACTCGGCCGGCCCCGTGGCCGTCCACGCCCCTTCCGTGGACGGCGGGCCGGGAGCAGTGCTCCCCGCGGCCCCGCCGATGGGCGCGCCCCTGCCGATTCAGGGGTCGTCCCAGGCGCTGGTGCTGGCCCCGCCCAGCGAGTTCGTTACCCCGCCGCCCCGGCCGGTCGCGGAACCGCTGGCGGGAACTGCCGCGACCGCCGGCACGAGCAGCGTCAGCCTGAGCGAGTTGCAGGCGGAACTGGACTCCGTCAAGACCTTGATGAACCAGGTCATCCGTCGCCTGGAGGTGCCCGACCTGGTGGCCGGCTACCCGGAGGTCCTGCGGCAGCTCTACCAGGGCCTGACCGCCTCCGGGGTGGAACAGGAACTGGCCGCCGACGTGATCAGCCAGGCGGCGGCGGAGCACCAGGGTGAGGACCTGAGCGTGGAGTCAGCCCGGCAGATCGTGCGCGAGTTGGTCGCCCGCCGGCTGGGGCCGGGGAGGGGCGTGGAAGTGACCAAAGGAGCCCGCCGGGTGATCGCCCTGGTGGGGCCGACCGGGGTCGGCAAGACGACCACCCTGGCGAAACTGGCGGCCCATTTCGCGCTGGCCCAGAAGCGGTCGGTGGCCCTCGTAACCGCGGACACCTACCGGATCGCGGCG
>JAJYMS010000087.1 GCA_021786825.1 Bacillota bacterium
GTCAGTGTCGTCTTGCCATGGTCGACGTGCCCGATCGTACCTACGTTCACGTGCGGCTTCGTACGCTCAAACTTCTTCTTCGCCATTGCCTTCATCCTCCACTTCAGAGCTGCTCGCGGGAGCCCGGCGCCTGCCAGTCCGCCAAATATTTTACACTACCTGGATAATATTCTGCAAGTAGGCGCAGCCCCGGATTGCAAAAGCCCGACCGCGGTCGGGCTTTTGTTCTGTACTCCTGGAGCTGCTACCCGGGATTGAACCGGGGACCTTATCCTTACCAAGGATACGCTCTACCGACTGAGCTATAGCAGCATTCCCAAATTTGGTTGCGGGGGAAGGATTTGAACCTTCGACCTCCGGGTTATGAGCCCGACGAGCTACCAGACTGCTCTACCCCGCGTCGAAATCAAAGATCATGGTGGAGGGGGGTGGATTCGAACCACCGAAGGCGCCAGCCAACAGATTTACAGTCTGCCCCCTTTAGCCACTTGGGTACCCCTCCGAAACTCTTAGCCTTGCCAAGTCGGCCAGGTAACTGCTGGAGCTGGCGATGGGACTCGAACCCGCAACCTGCTGATTACAAATCAGCTGCTCTGCCAGTTGAGCTACGCCAGCAATACGTCGGCGGCAACCCGCAGGAGTTAGGATAGCACAGGCAGCCGCCGTTTTCAACCCTAATCTGTCACCTGTTATGGCGCTTTATTCCTCACTCTTCGGTCGGCCGGGACTCGTCGGCCGGAGCCACTTCACTGCCACGGTTGTCCAAATAACGTTCAAGCTTGCGCTTTACCCGCTGTAACGCGTTATCAATCGACTTGACGTGGCGTTTAAGCTCGACCGCGATCTCCTGGTAGGACTTGCCATCGAGGTAGCTCATCAGTACCTTCCATTCGAGATCGGAAAGGATTTCCCCCATCTTCTCCTCGATATCCCCAAACTCTTCTCGGCTGATAATCAACTCTTCGGGATCGGAAATCTTTGACCCCGAGATGACATCCAGGAGGGTGCGGTCAGAGTCCTCGTCGTAGATGGGCTTATTGAGCGATACATACGAATTCAGCGGTATGTGCTTCTGACGGGTGGCTGTCTTTATGGCGGTGATGATCTGCCGGGTGACGCAGAGTTCGGCGAAGGCTCGAAAAGAGGAAAGCTTGTCGGGGCGAAAGTCCCGAATAGCCTTGTACAGCCCGATCATACCCTCCTGAATAATATCTTCCCGGTCGGCCCCGATTAAGAAATAAGAGCGTGCCTTGGCCCTGACAAAGTTCTTATACTTGTTGATCAGGAACTCCAAGGCGATGCTGGAGCCCTCCCTGGCAGACCCAACCACCTCTTCGTCCAGCATGGCGTCGTAGTCTACAAATAGCTCATGCTGGGGGCTAACGCTCACCGGCCATCACCTCCCATCCAACACTCCGGTAAGACTTGGTGCTCACCATTACCGCACGTTCCCGAAGCGACGGTGCGTTTTCTAGAGCCGGCCACCGTATTCTCTGGGCGCAAGGGTGGGACAATCGACCGGGAGGCGTGCTTGTAGCAAGGCCACAAACCGCGTCATCTCAACACGTATGCTTAATTATAGCCTATGGCTGGAAATGCAGTCAAGCTGTCCGCGAAGCCTCTCTGAACCGTTTACATCGCTAATACATATCGCTCCGCGGCCGATCTTATTCGACCTCCGGGCCCCGTTGCCGCACCACCTCGTAGAGCAGAATCGCACCGGCGACGGCGGCGTTCAGGGAGGAAAGCCGGCCCCGCATGGGCAGGCGGACCACCAGGTCGCAATGCGACCGCAGGTTCGGTCCGATCCCCTTGCCTTCTCCGCCAATCACCACCGCGATCGGTCCGCGTAAGGAAATCCGGTCGTAGATCGACGGCCCGGCCTGGTCGGCAGCGACGATCCAAAGCCCCTTCCCTTTGAGCGCCTCCACCGTCCGCGAAAGGTTGGTCACCCTTGCCACCGCGACGTGCTCAAGGGCCCCGGCGGAGGCGCGCCCGACCGCGGCGGTGAGACCGGCAGAGCGCCGGTAGGGGAGGACGACACCGTGCACCCCCGCCGCTTCCGCCGTCCGCAGCAGCGAGCCCAGGTTCTGGGGATCCTGAATCCCGTCCAGCAACAGCAGGAATGGGTCCTCGCCCCGCCCCGCGGCCAGTTCCAGAAGGTCGTCCACGTCGGCGTACTGCTTCGGCGAAGCCAGGGCGATCACGCCCTGGTGCGCGCGCGTGGTGGCCATTCGGTCAAGCCGTTCCCGGTCAACGGTCTGGACCGGCACTCCGTTTTCGGCGGCCAGGGACACGACGGCCCTGAGGGACCCCGAAGGGCTTTGCCGCGCCAGGTAAATGACGTTGATCGCCCGGCCGGCCCGCAGCGCTTCGATCACCGGATTTCGGCCCTCAATCTGATCCTCGTCAGCCATCCGCCATACCCCTCTACCGCTCAACGGGTAGGATGGACAAAGAACTCCGCCAACCATGGTTCTCGGTCCACCAGCAGGTCTGCCATGCGTTGCACCATCTCCCGGATCTCCCACTGCGCTCCCGGTGCGACCACCCGCTTCTGGTAGAGGTCCAGCAGAGAACGGTAGTTCAGGGTCGTCACGAAGTTCGTCTCGGCGCCGTTAGGAAGGACGAACCGAACGTCCTCCTTTGGAATCCCGCGGCGGGCGAGGCGATCGTAGTTTTGCTGCAGTTGATCAAGGACCTCCTGGTAGACCGCCGCCGCCTCCGGGTCCTGGGCAATGCTGGGCGGCACCACCGCGCCGAAGCGGCCGCCGTTCTTGTCCGACCGCTCGGAGACGTAGCGCTGGGACTGAACCGAAAAGCTGATGCCCACCCGGTGCCGGGTGTACTGAGCCAGCAGCGCCCGCGACACTCCGCTCACGGCGTAGGTGACGCTGCCATGTTCCACGACGCTGTGGTGCCTGGAGTTGAAGATGCGCCGTACCAGCGCCAGCATCTCCTGTTGGGACGAGTGGTTGTCCCAGAGTTCCTGGGGGGTCAGCGGGCTATAGCAGGTCCTGGCGGCGCACCAAATCAGACGAAGGGGCTCCTGCGTCATCGACAGAATCCTGACTTCCAAGTATACCATCTCCCTCGCTTCGACCCTGCTTACTTCGGCGGGGGAGCGGGGGCCTCCTCCACTGCCGCGTAAGCGGCACGGAGCACGTCGGCCAGCCGTTCGTCCTGGCCGGTGAGGAAAAGGTGTCCGAGCAGAGCCTCCAGCCCCGTGCTCTGCTTATACTCGGCCAGGCTAGATCGGGGGCGCGTCCTGCTTTTCCGGTTCCTGGCCCGCCGCACCAGGTCCAACTCGGTCTTGCTCAAGTTGGGGACCAGGGACTGCAAGGCCCTGGCCTGAGCCTCGGCGCGGACCCGCTCGATTGCGAGGGCGTGTAGTTTCCCGGGGTCGGTGGGGTTAACCTCCAACAAGCGGATGCGCACGTACAATTCGTAGACGGCATCGCCCAGGTAGGCCAGGGCCGGTGGCGAAATCGGGGGCCGTCCGGCGGGAGGAACCGCCGGTGAGGAGAAAACCTCCCCTGGGGACGGCGGAATCCGCCCTGATCCCAGGATTTGCCGCAGGCGCCCCAACCATTCGCTCATTTTCGCTTATAACGCACCCCCTGAGGGGTGTCCTCCAGAACGATACCCTGGGCCGCCAACCGGTCTCGAATCCGGTCCGCTTCGCTCCAATTCTTGGCCCGCCGCGCCTCCTGGCGCCGCGTGACCAGGGCTTCCACCTCGGCGTCCGTGATCGGGTTGGGCCCCGTCTGCAAGACGCCCAACACCCCGGCCCACTCGTCGAATAACGCCAGCACGCCCCGGGCGAGTTCCGCGCTGCCACCTCTGGCCACCAGCAGGTTGACCTCCCGGGTGAGCTGAAAAATCACCGCCAGCGCTGCAGCGGAATTGAAGTCATCGTCCATCTGTTCGATGAAACGGCGCCGGTATTCCCCCAACCGACTCAGGAGGTCCGCCTCGTCGGGAGTTACTTGCTGGAGGGCGCCGTGCTCCACTTGATAGCGCAGGTTGTCCTGAAGATTCTTCAGGCGCTCCAGAGCGCTCCGCGCGCTCTGCAACAGTTCGTCGGACAGGCTCAGGGGACTGCGGTAGTGGACCGAGAGGTAGAAGAAACGCAGGACCTCCGGGTCGTACCGCCGGCTCAACTCACCCAGATCGAAGACGTTGCCGAGGGACTTGGACATCTTCTCCCCCTCGAAGTTGAGGAACGCCCCGTGCAGCCAGTACCTCGCGAAGGGTTTGCCGGTGACTCCACTGGACTGGGCAAGCTCATTCTCGTGGTGGGGAAACAGAAGGTCAATTCCGCCGGCGTGAATGTCCAGGGTGTCGCCCAGATACTTCATCGCCATGGCCGAACACTCGATGTGCCAGCCCGGTCGGCCGGGCCCCCAGGGGCTGTTCCAGGCCGGTTCACCGGGCTTCTGGCGCTTCCACAGGGCGAAATCGAGCGGGTGCCGTTTCCGTTCGTTGACCTCCACCCGGGCTCCAGCCTGCATCTCATCGAGACTCTGCCGGGTCAACTGCCCGTATTCTGGATAAGCCTCAATGGAAAAGTAGACGTCGCCGTCAGCCTCGTAGGCCAGCCCCTTTTGCAGCAGCCGCTCAATCAACCCAATGATCTCGGGCACGTGGGCGGTCGCCCGGGGGGCCACCTCGGGCGGCAGGATATTCAGGGATCGCTGGTCGGTCTCGAACAACTCGATATACTGCGTCGCCAGTTCGTCGATGGTGATCCCGCGCTCTTGGGACCGCTTGATCATCCGGTCATCCACGTCGGTGACGTTCCGAACGAAAGTGACTTCGTGACCGCGATATCGCAGATAACGCCGGATGACGTCGAAGCTGACAAAGGTTCGAAGGTTGCCGATGTGCGCCCGACCGTAGACTGTCGGCCCGCACAGGTAAAAGGTCACGCGCCCGGGGCGGAGAGGGACAAAGTCCTCCTTTTTCCCGGTTAAGTCGTTATGAACCCTGATCGTCACGCCGTGCGGTCTCCCCCTTCCATCCCCGTCTATCCCTCCAGCCGCGCCAGCCGCTGCTCCATCGCGTTAAGGTCCCGCTGCAGGCAGAACAGCATCTCCGCCACCGGGTCGGGCAGGTTCACCTGATCCAGGTCGATGCCGGTTTGCACTCGCCTTCCATCCTGGCGCACGACCCGCCCCGGCACGCCGACCACGGTGCAGTCGGGCGGGACCGGGCGGATGACAACAGCCCCCGCGCCGATTTTGCACTTGTCGCCGACGGTAATCGAGCCCAGCACGACCGCGTTGCTGCTCACGACCACGTCGTCCCCGATGGTCGGATGGCGCTTGCCTTTCTCCTTGCCGGTTCCCCCCAGCACTACGCCCTTGTAGAGGGTAACGTTCCGGCCGATCTCGGCCGTCTCGCCGATTACCACGCCCATGCCGTGATCGATAAAGAAACCCTCGCCGATCTTGGCGCCGGGGTGGATCTCAATCCCGGTCAGAAAACGCGAGACATGGGACACCAGCCGGGCAAGGAAGAAGAAGCGCCGGTTGTAGAGCCAGTGGGCCAGGTGATGCATGGTAATAGCGTGCAAACCCGGGTAACAGAAAAGCACCTCCCAGATGGATTTCACCGCGGGATCCCGCTCGAAGACCGCGCGAATGTCCGAACGCACCCTGGCAAGCACCGCCTATCCCCCCACTTTTCGTCGGATTCGGTAAACGTTGGGTTAAACAAAACCGCCTCCGCGCTTTTCGCTCAGAGGCGGTCTTTGACCGCGGTTCCACTCTGCTCGGGGCCTTTGGACGGCCCCCTTGGTGGCCTTTACCGGTGCCTGCCGGGAAGGTTTACTGGCGCAGCGTTCAACCCTCCAGCTCACGGGTGCACTCGGCCCCTTCCCGGGGAACCGCTCCCAGCCGACGACGGTCCCTCTCTTGCCCGGGAAGCCAGTTTGAGCCCACTCTCCCGCTCATCGCGAAATTGATTATAGTGTACCATTGAAACTGTGTCAATTGACCTGACCCGAACGGTGATCACTCCCTCGGCCGGGTCGGCGATCAGGGCAAAAGCGGCCGCTGAAAGATCCAGTTGGCGCCCGGCGACGAACGGACCCCGGTCGTTGACGCGGACCGCCACCTTCAGCCCCGTGCGCGGGTTGGTCACCTCCAGCAGCGTTCCGAAGGGCAGCTCGCGGTGGGCCACGGTTAGGGCCTCGGGAATATAGGTCTCTCCACTGGCTGTCTCGCGCCCGGCAAAGCCCGGTCCGTACCACGACGCGACGGCGGAAAAACCTTCGTCCTCCGGCTCCGCTCCGGTGACCGCTTTTTGTGCCGCCCCTGCGGGTGCCTCGGGTGCCATTGCTGGGGCCGATAGCGCCACCGGAATGAAGGGCTGACCAAGAGCCTCCAGGGAGGCCGCCCCTGCCGTCACGATAAGCACGGCTATCGAGAGCCCATACCCCAGCCGCCAACGCCTTCCGATAACCTGTCACCCCTGCCGATAAAAAAATTGGGATACATCCACAGTATACCCAATTGCTGGCAGGTGTAACCCCTGTGTTTATGCAGACCGGCTTACTAGCGCGACGGCGAAAGCGGAGATTCCCTCCCCCCGTCCGACCGGCCCGAGTCCTTCATTGGTCGTCGCTTTAATGTTAACCGCCTCAGACTGGATCTCCAGCCTGGTCGCGAGAACCTTGCGCATAGCCGGGATGTGCCCCGCCAGCCGCGGGGCCTCAGCAACTACCGTGGTATCGATGTTTTGAACAACCCATCCCCGGCTCGCCAGGACGGAACGAACCCGGCTCAAGAGCTCCAGGCTGGAGATGTCCCGCAGCGAGGCGTCGGTGTCGGGGAACCACTGCCCGATGTCGCCCAGTCCGCAAGCCCCCAGCAGGGCGTCCATGACGGCGTGCACCACCACGTCGGCATCGGAATGCCCGAGTAGTCCGGTGGGGTGCGCAATCTCCACCCCGCCGAGGACGAGCCGGCGACCCGGGACCAACCGGTGGATGTCGTAACCGAAGCCGACCCGCACCCTACCCCCTCCGTTCCAGCCAGGACTGGGCCCACAGCAGTTCGTCAGGTGTGGTAAGTTTCCGGTTGAGGGGCGAACCCTCAACCATTCGCACCGCTACCCCAAGCCTCTCCACCAGGTCGGCGTCGTCGGTGGCCTGGTAGCCCTCCTCGGCTGCCCGCCGATGGGCTTCGAGAATCAAGTCCCGGCGGAAGATCTGAGGCGTCTGGGCGGCCCAAAGCGTTGCGCGGTCGGGAGTATGCGCAATCACACCATCCTTAACGACTTTCACGGTATCCGCGACCGGCACCCCGACAACCACCGCGGGCGCCCGCTCGGCCTCCTCCAGGGCCCGCTCCAAGACCTGGGGGGGGAGGAAGGGGCGCGCCGCGTCATGGATGACCACCCCGTCCGCGGCAGTTCCCATGGCCTGGAGCCCTCGAAGGACCGACACCTGCCGCTCGGGGCCTCCCTCAACGACCCCGCTCAGTTTGGTCAGGCTGTAGCGAGGAAGCAACTCGTCCCGCGCCCATCGTACCCGGTTGGGGGCCACGACCACCCAGACGGCGGCGATTTTAGGACAACCTTCGAATACCTCCAGGGTTCGCACCAGTACTGGGCGACCGCCCAAATCCAGAAACTGTTTTTCGACGCCCCCCATCCTGGCGCCGGCGCCGGCGGCCGGGATCACCGCCGCCCACCTCACGGCAGCGCGCGTTCGTTCGCCTTGGGCTTGCCGAAAATCATTCGCCCGGCGGCGGTCTGCAAGACCGAGGTGACCATCACCGCGATCTTATCGCCGATATGCCTCCGTCCGCCGTCCACCACGATCATCGTCCCGTCGTCGAGGTACCCGATTCCCTGGCCAACTTCCTTGCCATCCTTGATGACGTGCACCATCATCTCTTCCCCAGGGAGCACCACCGGCTTGATGGCGTTGGCGAGTTCATTCACGTTCAGCACGGAGACGCCCTGCAGCGCCGCCACCTTGTTCAGGTTGTAGTCGTTGGTGATGATCTTGCCGCCGAGGAGTTTGGCCAGGCGAATCAGCCGGTCGTCCACCTCCAGGTTGGGACCGACCTCGCGCTCGTAGATCTGGACCGGAATGGCCAGTTCTTTTTGAATCCGGTTGAGGATGTCCAGGCCCCGCCGACCGCGGTTGCGCTTTAACTGGTCGGCTGAGTCGGCGATGTGCCGGAGCTCCTCCAGCACAAAACCGGGGATGACGATGGGACCCTCGATAAACCCACTCCTGCAAACGTCGGCGATCCTACCGTCGATCACCGCACTGGTGTCCAGGATCTTCGGGGAAAAGGCCCTCGCCTCGGCCGGCCTCGACCTGTCACGTCCGCCGATCCGAGGGAGAGAACCCAGCAGCCCGACGATCTCCTCCCGTTTCTTGGCGGCGATGCTGATTCCGAGGTAACCCAGGACCAAGCCCCCCAGGGTCCCGGCAATGCCGCCCAACAGGGGGACGCGGGAGAGGGACGAGCTCAGCAGGTTGGCGATGATCAGCCCGATGATCAGGCCGGACGCCCCTAAGACGATATCCGTTGCCGGCATGCGCTGCAATCTGCCCTCCAGCCAGACGACGAGGGGGGTAGCGACGCTTCCAGCCAAGGCCCCGAATAACGCCCCCAGAATCAGTACTCCTGCAGTCTCAAAGGAACTCAGGTGTCTTATGAGGTTTTGAATCTGCCCCAGGCTAAAAAAGGTAAGTATGAGTCCGGTTATGGATCCGGTAACCACCAACACCCGGCGTAACGTGACGACCACAAGCAGTTTGGCCCACCT
>JAJYMS010000170.1 GCA_021786825.1 Bacillota bacterium
GAAAACATAATCACGTATCTTGCGCTTCAGGCAGACGTCCGAGACCAGGCCCTGGAACGTCTCCGGGTCGAAACGGGGGGTGTTGTCGAAGTCGGGGTCCCCATTTGGGTTACCATCCTTCACGTCAAACAGGTACACGAAATCGTACCGCTTGGTGACCGTATTGCTGGCAATCGCGACACTCATTTCGTTCACTCCTTTTCTCATACTGTGCGCTTCTCCGCAGGAGCTCCCGGTGTGGGCTGCTTATTGGGCGGGCTGGGTGGCGGACTTGAGTTCCTTTGCCTCTTTGGCTTTCCTGGCGCTCTCGGCCTTCTGGTGATGGTAGCCAATGGCAAAACGTCCCTGGTCCTCGAGGTTGAGTTGGGCGGGGTATTTGGCTCCATGAGCGACCAGCCGGTCGGTGAGTTCGTCGATTTGCTTTGCAATGGCGTATCCGGCCGGACCATTATCCCGGCGAAGCTTCTTGAGGTGCGCCTTGCTCAGGGTCTCCAACTTGGGGAAGGCCAGTTGGGGATAGGTGGATGCCAAGCCATAGTAGCGGTCCGCGACGGTCACGTTGACATCTCCTTGGGCCTGGTATTGCAAGGCGTCGTAAATGGCCAGGATGCGCCCACAGAGATAGGCCGGGTGTTCCTGGTTCGGGTCAAGCGATTCACTCATGAATGATTCTCCTCCTTTCTGAAGGCTTAAGATGTCATTGACGCAAAGGCGAATAAGTCCTATGCGTACCGGCGACAGCCGGTTGTTACCCGATCCGGCGCGAAGCCGACCCAAGGCAGCGGCAAGAACAGAGAGGCTTAGCGGCGAACCTAGCAAGGCGCGGCGCACCATTCGCATGGCGCGTTCCGCGTTGACCTTGTCGTTTGATTCCTTGACTTGACCGAGCCGCGGGGGCGAGATGGTCTGTAGCAATTCCCACAACTTTGGCGGTCTGGAGGGCTCGCCGCTATTAAAAACGTCCGCAACGCGAAGCCCTTCGAACCATTTTCCGACATTCGCCATCACTTTTGCTAGGGAATCATAGAACCAGTCGCGTACCACCAGCCGTCCGCCGTTGCCCGATACGGTAAGCAGGAAGAATTCGTTGGCGGCAATGTTTGTTGCACGCTGTGCGCCGGTAAACGGAGCTCTTACCAGCCTAGCGACATCCTCGGGCTGAGCGTCCTCAAATATAGCCATCGGGCTATCATCAGAGGGCTCCCGCGTCCAGTACACAAATGCGACTCCACCATGATCGGAACGGGTCCGCAGAACCTTCTCGCGTGAATGTCCTTGCCGATGTTCTCCAGGCCGAAGCAAGTCGTTCAAAGCCAAGACGTAGGCTGCGGCTCGCTCAGGGCTCACCGGGCTGTTGGCGTTTCTCTCCCAACCGTAAGAGCGAAACGCCTCCTTATCGAAGGACATCAGTGAGACACCGGCGGGTTGTCCACCAAGATTGCCGGTCCCCTTGATCTTCTCATGGGTCACGGCTACGGGGCCGCGCCGACCCGTGATCAAGCAGATCGCCTCGCCACCTTCGGCGTGACGCTCAGTGAATCTCTCGTTATAGTGATGGCTCCAGAATTCACGCACTCTGGCGCGTTCGACGACGGGACCCCCAGGCTCATCCTGGCTAAGGCCGCGGGGCCTGACCGCCAGCGTGACCAGTATACCGCCCTTCGCTTTCTTCTCCGCCAGGGCGTTGCGGGCTTTGGTGACCTGGGTTTCGTCAGCGTAGAAACTGGCACAAGCCCCGAGGGAAGGGTCACCGGTTTCGGACGCCGCGCGTTGGATCAACTCAATGAAAGCGGAGTGGTGGGCGCGGTGTTTAGCCACTTCGGAGTCTTGGGTCCAGACACCGGGAAAGGGTCCCACGACATACTGAATCGCGTCGCAACCCAAGAGAGGATGTACGCCACTGACCCTGTTGACCGGGGACCTGGGAACCAGTAGCGTTTGCGCGAGCCTGACCTTTTTCCCACTTGCTTGCGTAACCTCATGGGTACGTTCCCGGACAACGATGAACTCCCCGGCTTCATTAATCTCAACCATGAAGGGCACCGGCTTCTCCTCCAGGGCCAGTTCGGCGAGCTGTCCGGCGAGGTAAGTGTCGGCGTACTTGGCTAATGCTTGTACGAGCATGATATCACCTCCTTTCGCAGCTGATCGTCCGGCAGGGCTATTTCGGCCGCGGTATTGAGGCCCCCCCTTTCCAGCTTGGCGTTGAAGAAGACCGCCCGGTTGTCCCTCCCTTCAGGGTCAAAAATAATATCGTACAACATCAAGCCCAGATCACGGGAATCCTCAATAGGGTGATCGCCGACCTCTTCCGGCTCAAAACGCGCCGCAAACTCTCGACATCCCAGACAGGGGATCGAATGGCATTGACCCTTGGCTACCCGCCGCCGGAACATCTCGGCATACTTGGTGGGCGTGTTGTCGCCGGAGTTGTCGAAAACAACCGGCTCAGCCTCGATGATGTAGGATACATCTCGCAATGCCAGCGTGTTGCGAGGTGTGGCGTCTTCGCTTCCCGCACCCGCCGGCTGAGGCTTATAGCTACCGGGATTTCGCATCCACGCCAGGATCCCACCTGCACCCCTGACGGCGATCTTACTTTGTACCTCGTTTCGCTTCAGCGCCTGAAAACGAATTGACTTTAAGACTTCGATGCGCCTCACATGCCACCGCATCTCCGGTTTCCAGAGGATCGAGTCCAGGATGCCGCGAGCGGCGGAAGGCGTCATGACCTCGTAGGACACGCGCTCAACTTTCATTTCCGGCCGACTGAAACAGGCGAATTCCCCACTGACTTTGACGCGGACATACGAACTTGACATTCAATAACCTCCCCCGATGTTGAAGTTCAGGATCCCGAATTCTCAGCCAACGACCATGTAATCTTCGGGTGATGGCCGCCGAATCTGTAGACCGACCTCAGGCGAATAGCACGAGGGCAGACACTTCCATAAATCTGAACCCTCCCATAGTTCGACGATGGCGCCCAGTTCACGAGCCTCTTCAAACTCACCGGGGTATAGCCCCACCTGGAAACGCTGGGCCTTTCGTAACGAGCCGCGATCGAGGCCCCTTGATCTTTCGATCTCTCCAATCAGCCTTTGGGCTTCGTGATTGAATGGCACCAGGATGGCTTTGGTGCGATCGTCGATCATGGCGAAGCGTTCGGCAATTTCGGGAAAATCCAGGTTGCGCCGCAAACCTTCGATGCTATCCGGATCCAGATCATCTTCGTATAATTCGTCGAAGTAGATTCTCATATGAGCAGGATCATGAATAGAGAGCGACCCTCGCTCGATGAGGCCTTGCGTAATGCCTGTCGCCTCGCGGTAGGGGGTTTGGTCATCCTCGGGTTGAAACACAATGAGCCGCCCGGCGGGCTCACCGGCTACGGCGGTCATTTTGCCCTCGCGGTCGCATCGCCCGGCGGCTTGCACAATCGAGTCGAATGGTCCCATCGCACGATAGACAACGGGAAAATCCAAGTTAACGCCGGCTTCAACTAGTTGTGTACTGATAACCTGGCAAGGTTCGCTCGTGGCATCCATGATGTCGCGAATCTGTTCGATCGTATCCAGCCGGTGCATGGCACACATCCTGGTCGAAAGGTGAAATATATTCGATGAATCGGAACCCGATTTAGTTGCCCGATCTACGACTTTCTCGTACAACTCAAGCGCATGCCGCCTGGTATTCACGATGCACAACACGCGCTCTTGGGCCTGGATCTCGTCGGCTATCTGATCCCAGGTGCGTTTTTCGTCGGCCTTCGGCCATTTGGGGTCGCGTACCCGCTTGAGATCGCAGAAGAGTTGCCTCTGAAGGTCTTCGGTGATTACTGGCTTTATGGAGCCTGCCGCCCAACGTATATCGTTATCATTGCAACTCCGACTTTTTTCAAACGCCGGCTGAGTCGCCGTACAGAAGACAAAAGTGGTATTCCACTCTTCCGCCAATCCCCGCATCATGGACAATATCGTGCCTATGAATCCCTTGGGCAAAGTTTGAACCTCATCTAGAATGACCACCGACCTGGCAATATTGTGTAAGCGTCGGAGGTCCGAGGGCCGGTTGGAAAACAGACTTTCAAAAAAGCGAACCGAGGTTGTTATGACTATGGGAGCGTCCCAGTTCTCGGTCGCCAATTCACGGTTCCATTCTTCGTAATCCGACAGAGAATCGTCGACCTCTGGTTGGATAAACCTATCTTTGATTCGTTTCAGTCTGCCAAAATCCCCTGAATGATGCTCCAGAATTGCGCCGGTGCCCATTGCATCCGCGTATACCTGTGCATTCTGTTCGATAATTGACAGGAAGGGTACGACGACGATAACGCGACGGATTTCCTCCGGGCGGAGGACTGCACGGCGTAAAGCAAAAGCCATTGACGCCAGGGTTTTTCCTCCACCCGTTGGAACCGTAAGCGATAGGAGTCGTTCTTCAAAACAGGCAGCATCCAAACATGCCTTAAGGATTGTCTGCCTTGCATCATTCACTTTTCCCGGTTGCGCCTCGGCTGAGCGTTGCCCAATGTAGTCCAACAATTGGCCGAGCTTCTCAGATGCATCGAACCGGGGGGGGTGAGGAAGATGGCCCTTTTCATGCCGCAAGCAATCGAGTCGATCAGCATCAATTAAGCAACTAAAGAGCATCCGGATACGAAGTTCGGTCGAAAGGAAATCCACATTGCTGGATAAAGCAGGCGGACGACCGGCCGACAACCTGCCTAACTTATCTGGGGCTGCTTTTTGATGGATCAGTCGCTTGGCTTCCTCACGATCCTGCGATGTGACCCGGCTCTTGAGGTCCATTCCGGCGTGAAGCCCGGCGTGGTGACCCAACACGGCCAGGGCGATGTGATACGCTCGTGCTTCCATCGCGTAGGCTGCTCCATAGACCGAGTGCCTCGTCCGCGTTTTGGCTTTCCCCTGCGCGGATTCGATCAGCATTCGCTGAAACGCTTCCGAGTACTTACCCGCATCATGCAAAAAAGCAGCCCACTTCACGGCCCGAGCGAAAGTTCGATCATTCGGGCACGCCTCGTTCGCGAAGCGCGTTGCCAGTCTTGCTACGCAGATCAAGTGTTCTCGAAGTGTCTGCCAGCGGCACCCTGGATCACCGGGAAGCTTTCCCGCACTGTTACGGTCGCTATGTGCGTAGAATTGGACTATGTCCTCTTTGGGCATGTCCCCACCCCTCTGCTTAGCCGCCAAGTGTTGCTGGCCCTGAGGCGAGCCATTGCTCCACCGCCCCGGTCACCTCCCAGCAAACTCCTTCGGAATAGCGCGGCTAGTCTTATTCTACAGCCATCCCCTGACAGCCTTATGTCAGTTTGCAAAAGACCTCTCGCAATTTGTCGAGTGCCATCGTTCGCTGGGGCGCTGGGTCTCCGGTTCCGGGTCTCCAATCTTGGCCCCTTGGAAGATTCTTCTGTCTTTTCTCCACAAATCTCCAATCTTCCTCCTATTTTCGCCGCGCGGTGGTGTACAAATGTCGCCGCGTGGCCATCCTTGGGACCCAAAGGAAAAGGCGCCGGTCTTCCGGCGCCTGGCGTACGGTGCAACTTATGTATTCTGGGGGCCGCCGCCCACCTCCTCACGATATTCCCGCGGAATGTCGGGGTGGGGGCTACAGGACTGCGGGCCGCAAGTGACGAAATTAAGTATTAAGGCAAAATGAGCCTGGAAGCGGGTCCGGCCGGGATGCCGGGAGGAGGAGCGGACAACATGAGTCTAATCCGGGCGGCAATCGTAGGGGTTCATCCGGGCTCGAAGGAGCTGTTGCAGCGTCGGGTGGGGGGGATCCTGAAGGGACTCGCCCAGGTCATCACGTGCTCCCCCGAGGAGGCCGATCGAATCGACGCCCCCCTGCTGGTGAGCTACGCCCACGGCGCCCGCCAGCAGGCGATGCTGGAGCACTTCCACGGCTCTAGCCGCAAGGTGATCGGTGTCGAACTGACCCTCCTGCCGGTGGCGGTGAAGACGCTGCGGATGCTGGACCCGCGGGTTCGGTTGGGGGTGCTGGCCGAACACCAGCGCTGCGCCAACTACTTCCTCGCGGAGATCGTCCGGGCGGGGATCGCGGACTTCAAGTTTGAGGTCGGAACCTTTGATAGCTTGGCCCAGTTGAAAGTCGACAAGTTCGTGGTCTCGGAGGAAATGGAGGACGTGGTCGACAATCGGCTCCTGAAGCCGGGGCAGGAGATCATCCTGGTGCCGCGGACCATCAGCCCCACCTCGGCGGCCGAGATCATCGGCGCCGCCCTTGAGGCGGCGACGAGCTGAACGCGACGCGCTGGCGCTTGCCGTCTAACGCCCACCGTCCCGGCTCCGCGCGCGGTCTCGCGTCCCCGCCGCCCAGCCCTCTTCCCGCACGGTCGCTTCTTCCAGGGTGTCCCCTAGCACCTCCAGATCCGAGGCAACCTCGGCGGCTGTCTGGTCGGCGATGGTCCGGCGGGTGCGCAACCACCCGTAAGCCAGCACCACCAGCGCCACTCCCCAGCCGGCCGCGACGGGCGCGAGGGCGCCGATGTGCCGGGGCAGGTCCAGACCTTTGTCACTAAAGATCATGGTAAGGGAAGTGTGGGCCAGCACGGCGCCGCCCGCGTAGATTACGATCGGGTGGCGGTTCATCAGGTGAGCCAGGAAGTTGCTTCCCGCCACCACGATGGGGATGCTGATGGCCAGGCCGAAGGCCATCATGGGGATGTTCCCCTGGGCGGCTCCGGCCACTCCCATCACGTTGTCGAAGGCCATGGAGACATCCGCGACGACGATCGTGGAGATGGCTCGCCAAAAGTAAGCGCTGGACTCCACGCCGCCCTCTTCACCGGCGCCGGCGATGAGGTTCCAGGTAATCCATACCAGCAGAATCCCGCCGATGGCGTGCAGGTATGGTATGCGCAGCAGCACCGTGGCTACGACGGTAAGGGCTACCCGTAACAGGATGGCTCCGACCGTGCCGATAATCGCCGCCTGCCTGCGCTGGTGATGGGGCAGGTTGCGGATCGCCAGTCCGATGACAGCCGCGTTGTCCCCCGACAGGACCAGGTCAATTACCGTGATTGAGAGGACCGCCCACAAAGTTTCCACCCCGCTAACCCCTAGCGCCCCTGCCCGAGCGGGCTGATCCCCAGCAGGGGCCAGTACTGAGTGGCCATCAGCAGGGTTACCCCGGCCACGATTACGGTGGCCACCAGGCCAGCCTTGACCACATCCTGGACCCGGAAGTAGCCGTAACCGTAAGACGTCATCAGCGAGACGGACTGGGTGGGAAAGAAGAAGCCCATGGAGCAGGTCACCGTTCCCACCATGCCCAGCCAAAGCGGATTCAGGTGCATGGTCGCGGCCGTGGAGAAGATGACCGGAAGCCCGAGGGCCAGGACAGCGGTCATGTTGGACAGGCCGACCCGCAGCGCGGCGAAGAGCACGGTTACGGCCAGGGCCGCTCCGACCGGACCCACGGTGCGGGTGCGAGCGAAGAGTTCGGCCAGCCATTGGGCGGCCCCGGACTCGCTGATGGCCTTGGCCAGCACCAGACTGGTGCCGAACAGGATGATGGAGCCCCAGTCCACCCGGTTAACCGTCTCTTTCCACTTCAGCACCCCAACCCCCGGCAGGAGCATTAGCGTTGCCACAATCACCCCCATGAGGGCGGTGGAGACGCCGTGCAGCCCCTCGGTGGCCCACCCGAGCACGAGGATCACCAGGAGCAGCAGGGTCTTTTTTTCGACGGTCGAGAGGGGGCCCAGTTTGGCCAGTTGCTCGGCCAGGTAGTCGGTGGCGCCTCCGGCCGCGCCTCCGGCCGCGGCGCCCCCGTCCGCCTTCTGTTGCTCAAGCGGAAACATCCACCGCAAGGCCACCCAAATCAGGAGAATGGACAGGACGGAACCGGGCATGAAGGTCACCAGCCAGGTCGAGTAGCTCCAGTGATACTTGAGGGCGTTCTCGAACACCCCCGCCGCGTAGACCATCCCGGTCGTTCCGGTGAGCAGGGCGCTGCTGCTGATCAGGGTCACGAAGGGAATGGCAATGAACAGGGCCTTGCCCAGGTTGCTCCCGCGCCCCAGGCCCATCCCCTCCACCACCCCGGCGGCGATGGGGGCCATCAGCGCGGCGCGGGCCATGGAACTGGGAACGAAGAAGGCAAACAAGAAGGTCGTCCCCATCATCAGGAGCATGGCCAGGGAGACGCTGCCCTTGCCCCAGTTCACCAGGGTCAGGGCGAGCCGCCGGTCCAGCGCCGACTGCTGCACCGCTCGGCCGATGAAGAAGACCGCCGCCAACAGGGAGATGGTGGGATTGCCGAACTCCGCCGTCTCCTTGGGGAAGCTCAGGACGCCGAGGAGCGGCAGGGCGATGATGATCAGCACGCCCGTCACGGCGGGGTCCAGCGCTTCGCTGACCCACAGGGCGATGGCCCCGATCAGGACCGCCAGGATCCTCTGCCCGGCCGGGGGGAGTCCTGCCGGCGGCGGAAGGATGACCATCAGCAGGGCCAGGGCCAACCCCACGGCGACCATCGCCAGGCTTCGTTGGGATGCCGTGTGAACCACCGCCTACTTCAGAAAGTCGCGGATATCGAACTTGTCCGACCCCATGGCGTGGGCGCGGGTAAATTCGTCCCGCGCGTCCGGCTCGGTGAGGGGCGGCTTGGTGGCGTCAATACCCATCTTGGACCCGCGGCGGATCTGAGGAAACGTGCCCGGCGGGGTGATCAGCGGCAGGGAGGCGTCCAGGTGGTGGCCGTGGGTGTCAGGAATGATAAAGACGTCCCG
>JAJYMS010000138.1 GCA_021786825.1 Bacillota bacterium
GATCTGCGCGGACAGCCGGGAGTTCAGATCGGCCGTCTGTTGCTGTAACGCCGCCAGGGCCTGCTCCATCGCGGTAAACTGCTGGACCAGGGTATCGTGGCGCTGGTCGAGTCGCTGCTGCATCAGCGTGATCTGGTTCCCCAGGTCCTTGTAGCGGTCGTCCAGACTGCTCAGCCGGGCCGGGATGATGGCATAGGTGTTAGTGGTGTAAAGGGCGATCGTTCCGTCCAACTTCTGCCCCACACCGGTGACTCCCGCCGTCGAGTTGTAGAAGAGCTGCTGCACGCCGGTGGTGTTCTGGGACAGGGCGGCGCTGAGTTTGGTGTCGTCCACCGTCAGCTTTCCGGAGCGGTCGGCCGACGTGGTAATGCCGATTTTGGAGATGGCATCGTAACCGGGGGTCGCCCCCGTGACAAGGTCGGTAGCCTGCTTCTGCAACGCCAACTCCAGCCGGGCCAGGGTCGGGTCCCCCTGTAGGTCTCCGCCCTTGGCGATCTTGGCGTTGATCAGGTCCAGGACGGAGTTGTAGGCGCTGACCCAGTCCTTGATGGCGTTGGCGGCCGCCTGGGTGTCGACCCCGACGGTGATCGTCACGGGACTGGTGGTGATGGTCTTAAGGTTTAAGGTTACGCCGGTGATCACGTCGGTCACCGTGTTGGAGGAACGGGTTACCGCCAGTCCGTCGACCGTGAAGTTGGCGTCCTGGGCCGCCTGGACCTGGTTCTTGATGGTTCCCGTAGCCGTGATGAGCCCCAGGCTTTGTGCCGCCGTCCCGGTGGTATCCGCGATGCTGATCGCGTTGGCCGCCCCGGAGGATTTGGCTTTGAGCACCAGTTGCGCGCTGGTGGCGCTGCTGCCGTTGATGACGGTGGCCGTCACCCCGACCGGGTTGCCGGTGGCGTCCTTCGCGTTGTTGATCAGGGCGGCGATGTCGCTCAGCTTCTCGGTGCCGGTCAGGGTAACGCTGACGGTCACGCCGGAAGAGGTGATGGAGAAGGTTCCCGCGTACCCCAGGGCAACGGTCGGGTCCTTGGTATCGGAGGAGATCACGTGCTGTTGAGCCAGTTGGGTGACGTTGACGAGATAGGTTCCGGTGGCGGCCGTCGAAGTCGCGGTGGCGCCCACGGCCAAGTCGTTGGAAGACGTCGCCGTCCGGCCGTTGAAGGTCGTGCTCAGCTGCAGCGCCGCCTGCTTGCTGGAGAGGGTGGCCAGCCTGGTCTTTAGGTCGCTCCAGTCGGTCTTTTGTTTGTCGAGGGTGGCCTGGGTCTCCTGCATCATGTCGATGGGCCGGTGCGCGATCTTCATCATCTGGTCGATCAACGAGCGCCAGTCCAGGCCGGAAGCGATACCCGTGATGGAGGCTAACGGTGAGCTCATGCTGATTCAACTCCTCTGTCAGGGGACCTTTGACTAGGCCTTCTTGTCCAGCAGGATGCCGATCGCCTTGCGGATGCGCCCAACCAGGTCCAGCAGGGCTTTGGGAGGGATCTCCTTCAGGACCACGTTCCTTTCCGGGTCAATGATCTGGACCATCATCCGGTTAGCGGCTTCGTGGAACCGGAAGCTCAGTCGGATCGGGTAGTCGTAGAGGGCATCGTGCAGCCGCTGCAGCGAAGATTCGATTTCCCGCGCCGACTGCTCCCGCGACTTGATCTCGGCGGGTGGTTTGGGCGCTGGCGCGGCTGCCGGGGCGTGGCTGCCCTGTGGGCTGGGGGCCTCTGCCCCACTCGCGGGTGCCCTCGCGTCCGCCGCTCCGGGAAGCAACGACGCGATGCCGGGGGAACCGGGCACGGGGGATATGGACAACTGGAACGCCCCCTTTTCAGAACTCCTTCAGGATGCGGCAGCGGCCAAGTGCAGCCCTTGGCGGGTGAGCTTCAGCATCTCCGAGTGGGGAAAGTATGCTTGCGCCTGCCTGATGACGGATTCGGCCTGGCGGTACTGCCGCCGGGTAGCCAGGATCCGGGCGAGGGAGGTGTAGCAGGACAGTCGATGAGGATCCAGGCAGATGGCCTCCCGGAAGAAGTTGGCCGCTTCATCTGGCATTCCGTTGCCGGAAGCGATCTCCCCCAGGCCCGCCATGGCCTCGGCGTCGACCGCTCCCATCCGCCACGCCCTGGTGAGTTCCTCGGCGGCAGAGGCGTAAAAACCGGAACGGTGGTAAAGCTTTCCCAGCCGCAGGGCCTGGCGGCCAAGGTCGAGATTGAGGGGGGCCAACAGGCTCAGGGCGGCTTCGAAGGCGGCGAACTCGTTGAGTTTCAAGAGCCTGGCGGCGAGGTCCCAGACCACTTCCTCCAGTTCCTGGCGCCGGACGGCGGACATCCTCACCCAGTCGGGGGCTTGCCCCCCGAGGCGCTGGACGAAGGCGCGGTATACGGTAAACCGCTTCTCCCATTCGGGATTCTCACCCGCGGTTTCCAGGTAGTGGGACGCGGCGGCCAGGTCCCCCAGCAGGGATGCCGCCAGCGCCGAGCCCAACCGGCCGGACAGGTGCCACGGGCTGTAACCGGGGATCGGCGCCCAGGTGGAGAGCGCTTCAGCGTACCGCCCGAGGTCCAGGAGAAGGGCGCCGTGCAGGAAAGTCAGCCGGGGGGACTGGGGATCCAAGGCGCGGGCCCGCTGCGCGTAACCGAGCCCGACCTCCGGGTGCCGCTGGACGGCAAAGGCCCGGGCCGCTTCCGCCAACGTTTCCGGCCCGGCCGGCTCGAGAAACCGGTCCAGGACCGCCTGGGCCTTGCTCCCCCCGGATGCCAAGACCAGTTGCTCGACCAGGAGGGGTATGGCCGGTGTATACCTCCGGTTAGACCGCAGCGCCTCCGTGAACGCGTGCGAGGCCCGGGAACGCTCCTCCAGGTCACGGTAGACCAGACCCAGGCCCAACCAGGCCTTGTAGCCCCCTACCCCCACCTCGCTGAAGTACCGCGGCGGGGCCTCACCCATCTGGAGGCACCGCTGGAAACCCTCGATGGCCCGATCGTAATCGTGGGCGTCGTGGTAGACGGTGGCCCGCAGGAAGAACAGGTCGGTGTATTCGGGGTAGGCCTCCAGGGCGTCGTCCAGCACCTTTTGGGCCTGGTCATAGCGCCCCAGAATCCTGAGGCAGAGCACGATGTTCTTGACCAATATGGAAGCATAGGTCTGTTCCAGCGACTTCAGGGACCGGAAAGACCGCTGGAACCGTTGCAGGGCCAGCTCGTGCTCCCTCCGCCGGAGGTATTCGACCCCCAGGTTGAAGTCGGTAAACGAGTCGCCGGACGACTCCTTGGCCTCTTTCAGCAGGATGTCGAGATTGCGGTTGAACTTGTCCTTCGCCATCGCGGGCCGGTTCAGATAGCCGTAGTGGTTGAGGCGCAGCTCCGAAAAGCCAATCCGCCCGCTTCGCATGACCTGCGGGAGGATCTGTTCGTGGAGGGGCCGGACGAAGCGATGGGCCGGCCGGTTACGGAAGATGCGGAAGGCCAGGTTACTGACCGCTTCGATCCCCGGCTGGTCGCCCACGAAGCTCAGTTCGTTGACGTAGAACCCCTCGATGTCGCCGGCTGCCTCAAGAAGTGGCCGCAGCTTTCCCCGGTCTTCCCCCACCAGTTCCTCGTCGGCGTCCAGAAAGATGACCCATTCTCCCCGGGCCTGGTCCAGGGAGTAGTTCCGGGCCGCGGCGAAGTCCCCCGTCCACTCCCGGTCCAGGACGCGGGCGCCGAATGCCCGCGCGATGTCCCGCGTTCGGTCCCGCGAGCCGGTATCCACGACGATGATCTCGTCGGCGTCGCCGGCGGCGCTGCGCAGGCACTGCGGCAGGTATTCCTCCTCGTCCCTGACGATCATGCAAAGGCTTGTGAACGGGCGGGTCATGCGGTTAAACCTCCCTGCCAGCGGCTTGGGCAAGCGGGGGGCCGGCGGCAGCCAGCCCCCCGGTCACGCCTCGAGTTACCGGAAGAGTTGCAGCACGCCCTGCGGCGCGGCGTTGGCCTGCGCCAGCATGGCGGTACCGGCCTGCTGCAGAATCTGCAGCCGGGTAAAGGTAACCATTTCCTCGGCCATATCCACGTCGCGGATTCGGGACTCGGCAGCCTGCAGGTTTTCCGACGCCACACCCAGGTTGGCGATGGTGTGCTCCAGCCGGTTCTGCAAGGCGCCAAGACCGGCGCGGGTGCTGGAGACCGCCGAAATCGCGTCGTCGATGGAGACTATCGCCTGCTGCGCGAAGGTGACGGAGTTGACGTTCAGGCCGCTGACGGTCAACGCGGCGGTGGTGGCAGTGGCCACGGTGATGGCGATCGTCTGCCCGGCGTTGGCCCCCACCTGGAAGTTCAGGGCGATGGTCGAAAGCTCGCCGTTCAGCAGGTTCCGCTTGTTGAACTGGGTGCTGGTGGCGATGCGGTCGACCTCCGCCAGCAGGGCGTCCACTTCTTTCTGGATCTGCTGGCGGTCGGTGCTGGTAAGGGTGTCGTTGGAGGCCTGGACCGCCAATTCCCGAATTCTCTGCAGGATGGCGTTGTCCTCGGTCAGGGCGCCTTCTGCCGTCTGGATGAGGGAGATGCCGTCCTGGGAGTTGCGGATGGCCTGGTTCAGGCCCATCACCTGGCTGCGGAGCTTCTCGGAGATGGCCAGGCCGGCGGCGTCGTCGGCGGCTCGGTTGATGCGCAAGCCTGAGGACAGCTTCTCCATCGACTTGGACAGGAGATCCTCAGTGGCTACCAGGTTGCGGTGGGCGTTCATGGCCTGGATGTTGTTATTGATGCGAAGACCCATTTCCGTTCCTCCTCCTTGAAGTAAACTGGGGGCGGCTTCCATGCCGTCCGATTTTTCCCGCCGCAGGTCCGGCCGGTGCCCCGGAGCGGGAGGGACTGTCATTTATTCATCGACAAAAAGGGACAAAAAATTAACGGGGCGGCCTCGCCCCGTCGGATCCTCATCAGTCAATCACAGCCGGCCTGAGCCTTCCACCGTTACCGCTCGGGCTCGCTCTCGTCCGCTGGCCCTTTTTCACCGTTTTTCGGCCACATCTGGAGCAACTCCCGGACTCCCGCCGCGGTCGCGCCGCTGGCGCGCTGGTTCTCCGCCTGGATCTCGCGGTAGATCTCCTCGCGGTAGACACTTACAGACCTGGGAGCCTTCACCCCCAACCGGACCACCGCCTGGTCCCCACTGCCCTTGAGCGACACGACCGTAACCTCGATCTGGTCGCCGATGACGATGGACTCGTTAACCCTGCGGGTCAGCACCAGCATTGGCGCCTCCCCCCTTCCCCGAACGGGCCAATTCCTCCAGCACCCGGTGCCGGGTGGAGTACCTGGGGTCGTCCAGGATCACCTGCTGCGCCAAACGCCGGTGCGGATTGAGCAGGATAGGTGCCTTGAGGTTGGCGGTGATTTCCCGGGGGGTCTCCGGCACCGTGGCCACCACCAGCACGATTCCTTCCTCGGTGCTTCCCAGTTCCAGCCTGGCAAGGGTTTCTTGCTCCACCGACAGTTCGTAGTCCGGGCGGAAAAAAGTCGGATCCAGCACCACAAAGGCCAGATCGCGATCGTCCACCGACTGGAGCCAGCGAAGCCAACCCCGCCCTTGCGAGGGGGCGGAGCCGGGCCCGCCCGGGTCCAGCAGAATGAACCGCTGGGTGGTGGGAAAACCGAAGAGACCGCCCTCGAAGCGGATGATCTTGTCGAGGTCGATCTCCAGTTCGCCGAACCTCGTGGTTCCGACACGCATCAGCCCACCTCATTTAACGCAGGAAGTCCACCAGGGTCTGCGGAATGATCTTGGCCCCCACCTGCAAGGCCATCTGGTAGGACGCCTGGGCGGTCCGCAAGTCGGTGATCGCCCGTGCCATGTCCAAGTCCTCGGCCTTGGAGAGCAGGTCTGAGAAATTGACCGAGGTCCCTTCCAGGGTCTGTTCGGTTTCGCTCAGGCGGTTGGCCTTGGCCCCCACCACCGTACGCAGCGTCTGGATATTGGTGGAGACCTGCTCCAATTCGCCGATCCGGGTGCCGCTAATGGAGTTGACATTGGCATTCCGGATATCGTTGGCCAGGTTGGTCAGGGTTTGGAACAGATCCGGCGCGCCGTTGTTGAGCTCGGTCCCGGTAATGTTGACCGACATACTCGTGGAGGGATCGACCTCCCGGTTCATGTGGCCGCCGTCCCCGTTGTAGTTGACGACGCCCGCGGTTTCGGTGAAGGGCGGCGTGGTGGTCCGAAGTCCGCCGAAGACGTGACGGTTACCCTGGCTTGTGTTCGCCGTCTGGATGGCAAACTGCCGCACGGACTCCACCTCTTGGGCGATGGCCTCGCGCGCGTCTAACGGCAGGGTGTTGTTGGCGCCGGCCACGGCCAGTTCCCGGGCCCGGTTCAGGAGGTCGTTGAAGCTCTGCAGGGCCTGGTCCGTCGTCTGCAGCCAACTCTGGGCGTCCGCCACGTTGCGCTGGTACTGCCCGACGGCGTTGAGCGCCGAGCGCAACTCCATCGCGTTCTTGGTGCCACTCGGGTCATCCGAGGGATTGGTGATTCGTTTACCGCTGGCCAACTGGACCTGCAGCTCGTCCATCCGCTGGGAGGTCTTCTGCAGGTTGTAGACCAGATGGTCCGCCAACAGGCGATTGGTGATCCGCATGCCTTAGACCCTCACTTAGCGCCCGAGTTGTTCAATCACGGTCCGCACCATCTCGTCCATGGTCGTGATCAGCCGCGCGGCGGCGTTATATCCCTGCTGGTAACGGATCATGTTGGTCATTTCTTCGTCCAGCGACACGCCGGAGGCGGACTCGCGCTGTCCGTCGATGGTCTTGACCAACAACGTCTGATTTAGAGTGGACCGCTCGGCCGCCTGGGAGTCCACGCCGAGCCCTGAGACTATCGACATGAAGTATTGCGACAGGCTCTTGCCGCTAATCAGCGGCAAATCCTTGACGCCCGCCAGGGCCAGGGCATTCTGCCCGTCGCCCGGCGCCGTAGTGGCCCCCGCGGCGATCTTGTTCAGATCGCTCAACGTGGGCGAGATGTCTATATTTTGAGCGGTTCCCCCGGGGACGAAGAGGTCGTTGTTGGTGCTGCCGTCCAGGCCGAAACCGGCCCGGTGCTGAGCGTTGAAGCCGGCGATCAGGTTGGTTGCCAGGTTGTCCAGCCCCTGCAGGTAGTTGGACAGGTCGCCGTCGCGCAACTGCAACAGGGCCCCCATATCCCCGGACGTGATCACCGCCGGGGCGTTGAGGTGAGACCAGTAAACGTCCGCCAATCCCCCGTTGCCGGCATTATCGACCGTCATCAGCTTGTGGACGTCGGTGCCCTCCACGATCGCCACGCCGTTGAGGTAGACATCCACCTGACCGCGCGAGTCCTCCACGGAGGTGAAGTCGCCCAGCTTACTGAGGTTGTCGAGGAGCAGGGTTCGGTGGTCCCGCAAGTCGTTGGGCTGATCCCCCACCGCGGTGCTCGCCACCACCAGTTGGTTGATGGACGCGATTTCGCGGGCGGTCTCGTTGACCTCGCTGACCTTGTTCCGCAGGTCGAAATCCAGGTTGTTGCGCAGGTTGGTAATTAGCTGGTAGGTGTGCCGGATAGTCTGGGCCACATCACTGGCCCTTTGCCGGACATTGGCCCTAGTGGCGGAGTTCTCCGGCTGGTTGGCCAGGTCCTGCAGGGAGTTCCAGAACTGGTCCAGGACCGACCTGATGCTGGAGTCGGACGGTTCGTTGAAGATGCCCTCCACCTGGCTAAGCACCTGCTGGCGGGTCTCCCACTGCCCCAGGGTACTGTTCTCCACCTGGTACTGGCGGTCCAGGAAGGCGTCCCGGTAACGGCGGATCTCGACTTCCTTGACTCCCGTCCCCACCTGTCCCGCCATCCCTCCGGGCCGGACGGACGAGGGAACAGTGTACGGGTCGGAAGGGGCGACGATCAGTTCCTGCCGGGAATAGCCGGGGGTGTTGGCGTTGGCAACGTTGTGGCCGGTAACGTCGATCGCGCGCTGCTCAGCCTGCAGGGCGCGCCATCCGAGTTCCAAGCCGAAGAACGTCGACCGCATCCTGTCGCCTCCCCGTCAAGCACGGTGGTTCAAGAAACGCCGCGGCTCTCTGCTCGCGCTGGCCTCACCCGCGGGCGTGTACGTGACGTTGGAGGGTTGGTCGCGGTTCAAGACCTCCATCGCCGCGGTGATGTAGCTCAGCGACTTCTTCAGTAGCCGGGTGTTGACCTCGTTCAAGCGGCCCAGTTCCCCGAGCACGCTGAAGATCCTATTCTGGAGGGCCTTCAGCCGCCCCCCCATCGGTTCTTCACACCGTTCCAGGACGCGGCTCATGGTGAGTTCCTCGGGGGACAAATTCAGGTGGCCGGCCAGTTGCTGCTGCAGCCCCAGCCGCAGCTCCTCCAACCGCCCGGCCTGCCATACCAGAGCCTGTTCCCCTTCCAGAATCGCCTCGAACTCACCGGACCCACCCTGCACGATGATTCGCTGCTTCCGACGGGACAACTCGACGAGGCTCTCGTACACCTCCGCCTGTTCGTCCAGGATGGATGCCAGGTTCTCCAGTACGGTCCCGTCCACGTCCCTCACCGCCGCTTTCAGACCAGCCGGTCCACTTTACCATTCTCGGTCAGGGCCTCGGCAACCTTCCGGGCGTCCGGCCGGTAGGTGCCACCGGTAACCTCCCGGCGCAATTC
>JAJYMS010000049.1 GCA_021786825.1 Bacillota bacterium
TCTCCTGGGACGGTACCAGCCAGGCGGGGCACCTTCTCCCGGAGGGCACCTACTACTTCCGGGCCAACACCTGGGACAGGTACGCCCAGGTCTTTCGCAGCGTGCTGCACCCCCTGACCCTCGAGTCCCGGAGGGTTCTGGGTTGGGTCACCCCCAACCCCGCCGAGCCGGGCCAGGGCGTCAGCCTGCGCGCCCAGACCACCGGAGGAGCCGCCGCGGTTACTACCCGCCTCTGGAACGGCGCACTGGTTCACCTCACGCCACCGACCAACGCGCCCCCTGGCGCCCGCAACCAGAACTGGCAGGGGTTCTTCACCGTGCCCCTCGATACTCCAGACGGGCAATACCCGGTCGAATTTACCGCCGCCTACCCCGGCACCACCCGGTCCCGTACGGTCATTCTCACCGTCCGCCAGGTCCTCAGCCTGACCGGATCGATCTCGCCCAATCCGGCCCTCCCGGGCCAGCAGGTCCGGATCTCGGCCTTGGCGTCCCCGGCCGTCATACGCGTCCTGGCTTACCCGCCCTCCTCCCCCGGCCTGTCGATGCACTCCGTCGCGCCAGGCCAGTGGCAGGCCGACTGGCAGGTCGAACCCGGCCTCGGGGCGGGGAGCTACCCGGTCCGCCTGGTGGGCTACTCCCGGACCAACCAGGTCGAGGCCATCCTCACCCTCCAGGTGCGGACCGACCCGCTGGAGTCGCTGCAGTTCATCCTCACCGACTAGTTCACCGCCGGCTGACGGCGCGACCCGGGCCACGGCCGAATAAAAGCCGGCGCCCGGGTCAAAGTAGCCTCGTAAACAAGCCTGATCCGCGCGAGGTGTCTCTGGATGCCACGATTGCCCGGCGCCGACTCGCCCCCCATCGACCCCGCAACCCTATCCCCGCCGGCCGCCCTGGAGGCGCTGGTCACCCGGCTGGCTCCCCTGTACCGCGAGCGCGCCGCGCTGCAGAACGAGCTGCAAAAAACAAATGCGCGGCTGGAAAAAATCAGCCGCGACATCGCCGAGCTGGAGGGTCAGTTGCGGAACCCGGACCTCCACTGACCGTCAGCCGGCCTCCCCCGGCTGCAGCGCGTCCTGCACCCGGGTCGCGCTGCGCCGAATCGTCCCCGCCGGCAGTTCCAGGACCATCTCGGCCTTACGGATCATCGGGCTCAGGTGGTAGGGATGCAGGTTCTCAACCAACGCCTGCACCCTCCAGGTGCTGTCCACGAAGACGACGTCGATGGGGTACGCCATAAACCAGGTGTGGACGGCCTGGCAGGGGCAGATCAGCAGTCCATCCCCCTCCGCCAGGGGGGGCCGGGCCAGCAGGCCGGTCAGCCGCTGCCAGAAGCTATCGGCCATCGCCACCCTCCCCGCCATCGTCGTCCCCCGCGTCAGGTTCCGCACCGCGATCACTTAAAGGCCTCCATCACGTGGATCCCCACCGGCCCCAGGATGACGATGAACAGGGTTGGGAAGATGAACATCACCAGCGGGAACAGCATCTTGACGGGAGCCTTCATCGCCTTTTCCTCGGCCCGCTGCTTGCGCTTCACCCGCAGCCCGTCGGCCTGCATCCGCAGCACCTTCGCCAGGGAGGCCCCGAGCTGTTCCGCCTGGATCACGGCGGCCGTGAAGGTGCGCATGTCCGTCAGTTCGGTGCGGTCCGCCAGGTTGCGCAGCGCGTCCGCCCGGCTCTTGCCCAGGCGGACCTCCTTCAGGTAGGAGGTGAACTCGCCGGAAACCGGCTCCCCGAACTTCTCGGCCACCTTCTGCACCGCTCCGTCGAACCCCAGCCCGGCCTCGACCGATACCGAAAGCAGGTCCAGGACGTCGGGCAAGGCCCGCTCCAGGGCCTTTCGCCGCTTGGTCACCTGCGACGAAAGCCAGAACTCCGGAAGGAAGCTGCCCAGGGCCAGAAGCACTGCCGGCAAGACGAAGCGATTCAGGGGCGGCCCGCTGCCCAGCCGCGCCACGGCCAGCAAGGTTCCCAGCAGCCCGAGGGTCAGCGCCAGCATGGCCTTCAGTCCCAGAAACCGGCCCGTGTCCATCGGCCGGCCGGCCTCGTTCAGGCGCCGCCGCACCTTTTCCTTCATCCCCGCCGGGGTCACCCGCAGCACCCGCCGGTAGATCTGGTCGAAGAACGGCCGCAGGACGCGCTCCGAGAAGGGCTTGGCCAGTTCTTCCTCAGCCGGCGTGACGGCCGCCGCCTGCCGGCGTCGGATGGACCCCAGCCGCGCGGCCATGCGCAGTTGGGTATCCGAGGGGGACAGCGCCAGATACGCGCCGAGGGAGGCCGCCAGGAACACCAGCGCCAGCACGATCGTCAGCATCGGGTTAAACCTCCAGGGAGATGATCGACCGGATGATCAGGATGCCGATCACTTGCATCACCACCGCCACTCCCAGCAGCGCCCAGCCCAGCGGGCGGGTGAGCATCGGGGTCATGTAGGCCGGGTTCAGGATGTACATGAGGGTGCCGACCCCCACCGGCAGGAGGGACACGATCCAGCCGGAGATCCGTCCCTGCGCGGTGAGGGTCTTCACCTCCCCCATGATCCGGAGTCGCTCCCGGATGGTTCCGGCGATCTTGTCCATGACCTCGGCCAGGTTGCCCCCCACCTGGCGCTGAATCAGCACCGCCGTCACCACCAGGTCCAGGTCGTCCGACGGCACCCGCCCCGTCAGGTTCTTCAGGGCATCCTCCACGGCGATGTTCACCCGGATCTCCTTCATCACCTGTCCGAACTCGGAGGCCAGCGGTTCAGGCATCTCCCGGGAGGCCAGCTCCATCGCCTGCAGGAACGAGTACCCCGATTTGAGGGAGTTGGCCATCAGGGAAAGGGTGTCCGGCAGTTCGCCCTCGAACGCCTTCAGCCGCGTCTGGATGCGCCGGTTCACGTAGGCCCCGGGTAGCCAGATCCCCACGACGATCCCGACCGGAACCAGGAAGACCCTACCCACCGCGTAGCTCAGCAGGCCGAGCATGACGGGCAGCCCGACCTGCAGGGCGATCAGCTCGGAGACCTGCAGGCGCAGGCCGGCGCGGCGCAGGCGCAGGGCAACGCGGGGGGCCCCGGCCCGGCTGGCGATGAGTTGGTCGAGGCGGGTGAAAAGCGCCTGCTTCCACCCGCCCCCGGTCCGAGGTCCTCTGGTGGCCTTGCCGGACCTGGCGCCCGGCTCTTCTTCCCCGTCCTCGACCACGGGTGCCTGGCTGACGCCGCGGTTCTTGACCAGGTCGATGAGGCGCTCCTGAACCTGGTTCTTGGGGGACTGCGGCCCTCCCAGGGCCCAGGCGGACAGCAGCGCAGTGGAAAGGAAGATGAACCCGAAGGGAACTATCCAGGACACAGACTTGACCCCCTAGTCGCCGTCGATCGCCCCGAACAGGTCGGCCGGCAGTTCAATCCCGCCGCTTGTAAGCCGCTCGTAACACCGCGGGCGGATGCCGGTGGCGACGAATTCGCCCTGGATCCTTCCGTCGGTGGTGACCCCCGTCTGCCGATAGACGAAGAGGTCTTGCAACACGATGACATCGCCTTCCATCCCCTGCACCTCGGTGATGTGGGTGACGCGGCGGGACCCATCCTTGAGGCGGGTCTGCTGAATGATCAGGTCGACGGCGGAGGCCACCTGCTCCCGGATGGCCTTGATCGGCAACTCCATCCCGGCCATCAGCACCATCGTTTCCAAACGGGAGAGGACGTCCCGCGGGGTGTTCGCGTGGGCGGTGGTGAGAGAGCCGTCGTGCCCGGTGTTCATGGCCTGCAGCATGTCCAGGGCCTCCCCGGAACGCACCTCACCGACCACGATCCGGTCCGGCCGCATGCGCAGGGCGTTGCGGACCAGGTGGCGGATGGTGATCTCTCCCTTGCCCTCGATGTTGGCAGGCCGCGTCTCCAGCGACACCACGTGCTCCTGCTTGAGCTGCAGTTCCGCCGCGTCCTCGATGGTGACGATCCGCTCGTCGGGGGGAATGAAGGAGGAAAGCACGTTCAGGGTGGTCGTCTTGCCCGAGCCGGTGCCCCCCGAAACGACGACGTTCAGCCGGGCCCGCACGCAGGCCTCCAGGAAAACCGCCATTGGCCGGGTCAGGGTCCCGAAGCGCACCAGGTCCTCGATGGTAAGAGGGTCCCGCGAGAATTTCCGGACGGTCAGGCAGGGGCCCTTGAGAGCCAGGGGCGGGATGATCGCGTTGACCCGGGAGCCGTCGGGCAGGCGCGCGTCCACCATGGGGCTGGACTCGTCGATCCGCCGGCCGAGGGGGGCGACGATCTTCTCGATCAGGTGCAAAACCTGCTTGTCGTCGGAGAAGTGAACATCCGTCAATTCCAGCCGGCCATGCCGTTCGACGTAGACCTGGGAGCCCGAGTTGACCATGATTTCCGAGATCTCCGCGTCCTCCAGCAGCGGCTGGATCGGGCCGTAGCCGATGATCTCGGCGAACAGGCTGTCGGCGATGGCCTCCCGTTCCAGGGGCGGGATCTCTTCTTCCTCCCGGAGCAACTCGGCGATCTTGGCCTTGATTTCCTGCCGTTTCTCCTCCGGCAGGCTCCCGATGTTGATCAGCAGAGAGTTGTCCAGTTCGTTGATCAGCCGGAGCTGAATCTTGTTCTTTAAGGTCCGGTGGGCGTCCGGGAGCTTCTTCGTCCGGACTTCCCGCGCCGGCACGAGGACCTTCACCGGCGGCGGGGAGGGCCGGGCCGCGCGCTCGGCGGTCAGAGGAGCCTCGGCCGGGGGAGGGGGAGGAGTTGCGGGACGGTCACGCAAACGCTCGTAGAGTCCGGACATTGCCTAGTCCCTCGCTTCTGGGCGATCTCGCCGCCGGGCGGTCGCGCCCGGTCAGTGGCTCAGGCTGAAGATTCCCCGCCTTCTCCGCGCGGGCTCGCCGGGCGCCGCGGCCTCCTCCGCGTCGGATTGCGCCTGGAGCCGGTTGTGGTCCAGCAAGGCGTCGGCGATGGCCTGCACCGCGTCAGCGAGCCCGCTGCGGGACTTCCGCAGGACGAAGGGCTGCCCCGAGTTGGCGCTCCAGATGGCGGTCGGCCCGTCGCTCGGCAGCGTGAAGGTAATCCGGTAGTCCAGGCTCCGGGTGATGTCGTCCTGGGTGAGGCCCATCGCCCCATCCGCCCGGTTCAGCACCAGTTTGATCTTCTCTTGCGTGTACGCGAGCCGGTTGAGCAGGATGTCCAGCGATTTGGCCGTGTTATGCAGGGTGGGGATCTCGGGAGTGGCGATCAAAAGCACCTGATTGGCCAGGTCCAGGGCGGTGAGGGTGGCGTCCCGGAAGTTTGAAGCCGTATCGATCACGACGTAGTCGAATCCCTGCTTGAGCAGGCCGACGATTTCCCCCACGTAGTTGCGGTCGCGCTGCTTCCTCCCCTCGGCATCAACCTCGGCCGCCTGCTCAGGGCTCGGCGGAGCCGCCAGAACGCGCACCAGGGAGCTCGACGCGGCGACCATCACCCTATCAACCAGGTCGAGGTTGAGCGGCGAGTCGACCCGGCACAGGTCGGCGATGGTCTGGCTGGGCTTCAGGCCCAGCATGCTGGTCACCGTGCCGAACTCCAGATCGAGGTCCACCAGGGCGACCCGTTTGTGGGTCTTCACCCCCAGGGAGACCGCCAGGTTGACCGCCAGGGTGGTCTTGCCCACTCCGCCCTTGGTGGAGAAGACCGTGATCACCCGCCCCGCCCGCTGCCCCGAGGCCGGTGGCCGGCTGTAGATGGCGTCCAGGTTGGCGGACCGGTGGGCCCGGTGAATGGCATCCACCAGTTCGTCCAGGGTGAAGGGCTTGACCAGAAAGTCGCGGGCCCCCGCCTGCATCGCCCGGCGCAGGTACTCCTGCTCGCCCTGCACCGAAATCATTACCACGGCGGTGCTGATCCTCGCCAGGATGGTGGTCGTGGCAGTGATGCCGTCCATCTCCGGCATGTTCACGTCCATCAGGATGACATCAGGCTTCAGGGCTTCAGCGGCCTCGACGGTCTCGCGACCGTCGCCGGCCTCACCCACGACCTCCAGACCCTTCTCTATCTCCAGCATCGCCTTCAGGCTTTGCCGCGTCTGGGCCGAGTCGTCGGCAATCAGGACGGTGATCTTCTCCGACATGGTCACACCTCTCTACCAATCCAACCGGTCAATCCACTCACCCGGGTCACCTCCGGGGGGTCGCCCCCGGAGAAACGGCTCCGCCGGCCGGGGCGCTGCCTCCAACGCCACCGATGGCGGTCGCATTGAACTCGATTCCGCCCGCGTTGCGATCCGGCAAGACCGGCCGCAGGAGGAGGCGCAACGCCCCGCGCTCTTCCGCGAAGGCCACTCGCACGGCCTCCTCGGGGGAAACGGCCAACGTGATCGAACTGGTACCCCGGCTATCTTTCTTGTTCTTGTCCTTGTCCTTGACCCCCGCCGCGGTCTGCTGGTCGCGCGCCACCGCCAGCACCAGGACGTCCTCAACCATCATCCGGGTCTTGTCCACGCCGGCCAAGTCCTTGCCGAAGGTACCGAGGAGGTCAACGCGGTCGCCCGGCTCAGGGAAGCCTGCCACCCCGATGACCTCGTTGACCTTCACGGTCATCGCCCGCTTGCCCTGGGGAATGCGGTAAGCCAGGGCCGTCTTCTCATCCGACCCCGCCAACTGGCCGGGCAGAATGTCCTCCCCGGGCAGCAGGGCGACGGTCGTGACCTTCCCAATCACGTCTTCCACGCGGGTGGTCTCGGTGGGGCTGACGTACTCGGCCGGAATTGCCCGCGTGCCCACCATTTCCCGCCCCAGCCTGGTTCGCGCGGGCACCTCCACCTTCGCCACCACGACCGTCGCCAGCCTGAGCGGGGGGGCGGCCGGTTGCGCGCGCCCGAGGTACAGGTAGGCACTGATGGTTACTACCAGGCCGATCATTACGGGCAGTAATACCAAGCGAACGAGGCGTTGCCTGAACAAGCGTTTTTCCTCCCTGCAAGTCAAGGAACCGGGCTCGCCCCCCGGTCCCTACTTGACGAGCCGTGCGGTGCGAAGGCCGAAGTCGTCGGCCGAGGCGCGATCGTCCCCCTGGATCAGATAGCGCACGAAGCGGCCCCTGATCTCGCCCTGCCCGGACACGCCGTAGTCGTCGATCCAGAAGGCGGCAAACCCGACTACCTGGACCTGCGTCCGGCCACCCTTGTCGGCCGTCGTGGGATCAATCACGGGTACCAACATCAACCTCGGGTTGCCGGGGTGGAAGTCGGCCAGGCCATCCCCGTCGCTGTCAGTGTAGCCGTAGTCGTCCCCGGCTTCGGCCAGGAACTGGCGCATAGCGGTCTCGGTGGGGCCCGCCATGTTGCCTGGCTCCGTCTCAAGCCACTCTCCGGCCCCTATTTCGTGCTGATAGCCGTTGGTCAGGTTGGTCGAATAAACGGAACTCCCGGTACCGCCCAAGGCGAGGGCGTAGAAGTTGCCCGGTAAAGCGCTGCCGTCCCGGGAGGGGTCGTGGGGAGACATCTTCAGGGTATACTGCTGACCGGGCACGAATGGCTGCCTGGGCACCCCCAGGGGAGCCACTCCCTTGAGGGAAGATATCGATGCTACCCTGGCTGAGGCGCTGGCGGCGATCGCCTGCTGGTTGTGCCCCAGCACCCGGGCGAAATAGAGCGGTACGCTCCGGGTTACCTTTACCTGCAGGGTTCGCCCGTCAGCGGCCACCTGGATGTCCTCCTCCCCGGGGACGACTCCGTTGGTGTAGGCGATGTCCCGGGCGATGGAGACCGCTTGGCCCGGAAAATCGGGCAGGGCCTGCACCCCGGCCAAGGCCGCCGCGTCGGCGGCGTTCATCAGCTTGTTGCGGTTGGCGTACATCACCCCCGCGTCCACGCTGATCGCCGTAAGACCCACCAGCGCCGTCATGGCAAGCGCTACAAGCACCGCCACGGCTCCGCGCTCGTCCGAAATTTGCCCGACCCTGGCGGCCAGGCGGGATAGGAGTCGAGTCAAGAATCGCCACCACCTTTACTCCACGCGCATGGTCGACGTAGCGGCGAGGTTCAATTGGGGGCCGACGATCTCGGCGATGACCGGTACGATGACCGGAAGCTGGTAGGTGACCGCCACCTTGAGCTTAGCCCCCTGCACGCGCCCGGCCGCGTCGGGCGATATGGTCAGGGCCAGCTTCGCCGGGTCCAAGGTAGCGGCGGCGGCCGTCACCGCGTCGTTGATCGCGATGTCGTCCGCACCCACCGCGCCCACCCGGGCGCCCTCGCGGACGGCGCTCTGCAGCGTCAATTGGGCGCTGAAGATCAGCCCGAATTGGGCGATTCCCAGCAGCAGCAGGAGCACCACGGGAAGCACCAGCGCCAGCTCCACCATTGCCTGTCCTCGTTCGCTACGAGCCGCCGCACGCATCCCCCAGTCCTCCTCTCGCCGGGTCCGTCGGGTTGGCACCGGTCACCGCGCCGGGGGAAGACGCCTCCCCCCGGCGCGCCAGGCCCCTACACACGTCTACTGGGGCATCTGACCGGTAATCTTGTTGAAGGTACCGCCGATGGCTCCGCTCATTGCGCCGAGAGCCACGATCAGGGCAATGGCCACCAGGGCGATGATCAGGCCGAACTGCACCATG
>JAJYMS010000056.1 GCA_021786825.1 Bacillota bacterium
CCTCGGCAACTGATAGGGTAAGCATAGCAAAGCGACCGAGAGGCGTCAACGCGTCGCCGGTTCTAGGCCCGGAGTTTTGCCGGACCCTTGACCACGAGGACCGGGCAACCACAATACCGAGCGAGGGCCTCCGACAGGCCTCCCAGCAGATAGCGCTGGACCGTAGAGAGTGGGCGAGCGCCAATGACGATAAGGTCACAACCTTCTCGTCCCACGAAGTCCAAGATGGCCTTGGCCTCGTGGCCTTTCAGGAGGTGGGTTTGGAGACGAACGCGAGCTTGCCGAGCCCTCTTTTCCGCTCGGCCCAAAGCTTCACCGTACTGCTCCTCGGCCTGATCGATCGCCGCCTGCACTTCCCCCACGGTCGCCGCAAAGTCCGGCAGGCGGGCTACCGCTGCTGCGTGTAGTTGAGCCTTGTACTTTCGGGCGAGGTCCAAGGCGACGCCAAGGGCCGCATCCGAGTGGGGCGTACCGTCGTAACCCACCAGAATCTTAGTAAACATCGGTCCCTCCCCCCCGAAATAGAAGCCAACTCCGACCTCCACCTGCTTTGGGAATTGTCAATTAATTATATCCCGGTGGCCCCCTCCTCGCAACCGGCGGTGCTGGTACTGCCGCCCTTGGCTAAGCGAGTCAGGGTATGTTATAGTGCTGCTAAAGGTGATGGGGCTCGCCTTAACCGCTGTACCCCGGCTAATAGCTCCTACCGCACTGCGGTGGGGGCTTTTGCGTTTGAGGGACCCGGGAGGTCAGGTGGGTGGTTGCGCCGACTCGCCTCCCTTCTTTGGCCGGAGTGGAGGTGAAACGATGACAGCAGGGTTCTTCGTCGGATACCGAATCGAAAACGCTCTTGACCAACCGGGGTGTCCGGTTTGTAGCGAAGCCCTTCGGTACGAGCGCCGGTACTTGGACACCCTGCTTTATGAGTATGTCACCGACCCTCCGACCAACCTGCGGTTCCGGGAGGGGCGCGGTTTATGCTCGTACCACGCCGCCGCGGTGCTGCAGGCGAACGACCCATTGGGCGTGGCGATTCTGCACGAGGGGCTCTTGGCTTATATTATCGAGCTTCTCGGTCCCGGGGCGGAAGGGACGGAAAGGGACGGAGGACTGATCTCGCGCTTAATGGCATTCATCCGGGGCAAACGTGGGCGGACCCGACCCTGGCCGCGCCAGCCGTGCATGGTGTGTCGCGCGCGCCAGGACTGGGAGGACCTCACCTTGCAGGTCACTTGCGAAGCCCTCAACCACCCTGATTTCCAATCTCTTTACGCGCAGTCCGAAGGTTTGTGCCTTCCCCACCAGAAGTTCAAACTGGACCACCTGCAACTGCAGAACTACATCGAGTTGCAGAGTTACCAACACCAGGGCGAGCCGCTGGGGGAGGCAAAGGGAGCCTGGATCCGGGCGGTGCAAAAAGCCAGCGGGCGGCTGCGGAGCCGCTGAACACTGGACGACGTACGCGACATGTGGGTGCCTATCCTTCTGCGAGCCACAGTTATCTCTAGATTAGGAGGGCATACGGTGGAAAAGTGGCAGATAATCGGGGCTCTACGCCAGAGCGGTTGCGCCATCTGCCGGCTAGCGGAGGAGGACGAAGCAAGGCACCTGTACTGGTTCCTGGATGAGGAGTACTACCTGGCGAGTACCCTCGAAGACCTGCTTGACGGCGGCCTCTGTAACCGACACGCCTGGGTCCTCGCGGACTCCGGCCGGGTCTATCAGCAGTCCGCCATGTACCAGTGGTTGGCGCAGGAGACCCAATCCGGGTTAGCCCGCTACCTTGTGCACCTGAAAGCCGCCGAACGGCCCTGGCCCTGGTGGGCTTTCTACAAAAAAAGAAAGGCTCTGGCACCACCCAACCCGACGAAGTCCTGCCCAATTTGCGACACCTACGATGCATCGGCTGCGTATGCAGCCCACCTGCTCGTAACCTGCTTAGGGGATCCTGAAACGCTGGAGGCGTTCCGGGCCTCACCGGGAATCTGCCTTCCCCACTTCCGCCTCGCCCTCAAGCAAGCCAACCCTCGACAGGCAGAGGTTCTCTTGGCCGAAGAACTTGTCCCCCTGCGCGCCCTCGGCGCCAACCTGGCGGAGTACCTGCGGAAGACCGACTACCGTTACGTCCACGAGCCGAAGGGGGAGGAGCGGCACGCCTGGCGACGAGCGGCAGCCTTGTTTTCCGGGGAGCGACGAGCCCCTGCCGCTGACGCCCTTCCCTGGATCAGGAGAGTCACCTAAACGGTCCTGGCCTCCTCCAGGCCCGTGGCCAGTAATTCCGGCAGCCCTGCTCTCCGGATCTTGCGCGCTGTTTGGCCGACATCGTAGGCCACGCGCACGATCTCAAAGGACGGCACCGGGTCGGTGCCGAGGAGTCCATAAGAAGCACGCACGTCGCCGTCAACACGGTCTGGCCACCGTAGCTTTTTCGAATCACCCGGGGGCGGCGGGCCAAGAACTCCTTGTTAGCCAAAGACAACCACGCGACTGTCCACTGGTAGCTCTCCACCTCGGCTTGGGCGTTGCGACCGGGGCCGATGCGGATATCAGCCGGCTGCAAAGCAAAGGTAGCGGCAAGGTCGTGGTTTCCCATCACCGAAGGGATGGCGCGAGAGCGCACAAACTCCACCACTCCGTTTGGGTCGGGGCCATAATTCACGAGATCCCCCGCACAAAGGACCTCTGAAACGTCGCGGACCTCAATGTCTCGAAGCACGGCGGCCGTTGCCTCAAGGTTAGCGTGCAGGTCGGAAATGACTGCGATCCTACCCATCGTCGAGCTCCCCTCCCGTTTGCCAAGGAGGTAAGAACGGAGTTGCTCACCCGGTACTGCCCTGCGTGCTGGGCGGAAAACCACGGCAGCGTTGCCTACTGCAAAGACTGCGGGGCGGCGCTGGCCCCGCCAGCGGGAGAATCATACATCGAGATGCTCAGTTGGGCGCTCGAACACCCCCGGCCGGAGGTGCGCCTTCGGGCTGCGTCCTTTCTCGGTCGGTTGGGAACCCGGGCTACCCCGGCCCTCCCACACCTATTCCAGGTCTTCCGCCGCACCGAGGATGTTTACCTTCGGGCCGAAATTGCCCGGGCGCTGGGGGAAATCGGTGGGGAAGAAGCCGGCCGTTTCCTGTTGCTAATGGCCGGAGACCCCAGCGTCATCGTCAGACTCGCGGCGGTCAAGACCATGACCAGTTGCTGTCACCGTCTTCCCCCCGGGTTGCGCGCGGAGGTGGCCACCGCTCTTCGGCAGCTTTCCGTTTCCGACCCGAGTCCGTCCGTGCGGGAATTGGCACACTGACTGCAAACCTTGGCCCAGACCGCTCTACTGCCCACTCCTGGAAGACGCCTTGACAACCAGGACCGGGCAACTGGAATACCGCATAATCGCAGCCGATACACTCCCCAGCAAGTACCGCTGGACCGTGGAGAGCGGCCGCGCGCCGATAACGATCAGGTCAAACCCTTCCCGTTCCGCCATTTCCAGCATGGCTTGGGCCGCATGACCTTTGAGCAAATGGGTCTTAAGGGAGACCCTGGCCTGCCGGGCTTCCATCTCGATTCCAGCAAGCGCCCTACCGTAGTACTCTTCGGCCTGGCTTAGGGCTCCCTGAACTTCGTCAATCACCGCCGGGTAGTCGGGCAGGTGCGCCACCGCCGCGGCATGCAACTCGGCCTTGTACTTGCGGGCGAGGTCCAGGGCAACGCGGAACGCGGTTTCCGAGTGCGGAGTGCCGTCGTACCCAACCAGAATCTTGGTAAACATCGGCTACTTAACCTCCCCTTGTGAAGCTAACACCTCGACGGATGGAGCCTGCTGGGTTTCAGTCACAACCACCGGGCGGAAGAACGTCTGGGCGATCAAGGTCGGGATTACCGCGCTGCCGATGACCACGGTCACCAGCACCGTGTACTGAGTCTGGTTGATTATCCCGTGGGTCAGGCCATAGAGTGAAGAAATGGTGCCGAAGGTGAGGCCCGTGGCCATCAGCAGCGTCGTGTACATCCCGTTGCGCGGCCCGAAGTTGAAGGCCAGCGCCAGGGGCCAGACACCGGCGAACTTGGCTGCCATCTTCACCAGGAATAGCAGGGCGATCAAACCGCCGGCCGCGATCACGGCCGGCAGGGATACAAAAAGCCCCGCCTTGAGGAAATAGAACGGGGTGAGAAATCCGAAAGTCAGCACCCGCAGCTTCTTGACCACTTCCTTACGGTCGGCCAAGACCCCGGCCATGGCCAGACCCAGCAGGTAGGCCGGCAGCACCGCTTCGCTGTTGGCCAGCGTCGCCAGGCCGCCCAGGACAAAGAGCAAGACCATCACCGTCTTGGCTTCCACCTGGCTCACCCGGTCCGCATACCGGTCGAACAACCAGCGGGTGAAGCGGGGGGCAAGCAACAAGACGGCGACGGTCCCCAGCGCGAAGGCAAACATCCAGACGTTGACGTTGGCGAAGAGAACGCCCAGCGCCAGGACGGTGCCGAGGTCCGTGATGAAGCAGGCAGCGAGGATGATCTTTCCGAGTTCCGTCTCGTTGAGGCCGGTCTCAAGCATTACGGCGTAAACCACCGCTACCGAGGTGGTGGACAATGCCACGCCGGCGATTTCCGCCGAGCGGAGGTCCCAGCCGGCCAGGTAGTAGGCGGCGGCCATAGCCGCCAGGAACGGGGCAAGGAAGGAAATGAACCCGATGACCACACTCTCGCGGAATTTATTCTTGAGCACGGCCGGCTCAATCTCGGCTCCGGCCAGAAACGTGAGCATAATGCTCCCGGCGCCGCCGAGGAAATCGGCCCAGGGGGTGGTGTGCAACCCCAAGAAGTTACCGCCCACAACCCCCACCAGGATCTCCACCAGGGCGATCGACACGCCAGTCTGAATGGAGATGGCACTCCCCGCCAGCGCCAGGGCCATCCATAAACCCGCGATCAGCCAGACGTTTGCCACAATCCGCCACCCCTTTTCCCTCAGGCAGGCGCGCGGCAAGCAAAAAGCTCCTACCGACCTCGCCAGAGGTTGATTCGGTAGGAGCCATCAGTGTCCAGCACAAAGGCGGGCTCCATCGCCGGCCGTAACGGCCACATAAGGATTATAGTATCCGGAGTCGCCCGCTGTCAACGGGCGCGGCGCCGGGGCGGTAGTCGGTGCCGGGGCCCGGCCTCCTGTACCGTAATCAGAGGCTGGATGGCCTCCCAGGCAGCCTCTGCCCTGCCAGCGTCTGCCTCCTGAAGCCCGGCCCCCCGGTAGCGAGCAAGCTGATAAAGGGACGTCAAGTCCGCCACCGCGGCGGGGGCGAGTTCCTCTGCCGCCGTTTCGCCGGGCTCCATTCCGCTGATCAGTGCACTGGTAACTACCGGTCGATATTCGGCGGGGGTCTCGGCCGTCCGGCGAGGAGCACCCAATCGCGCTCCCAGCGCCAGCAGGCGGGCATAGATCTGCCTGATCCTCGCCTCGGGCCGCTCCTCGGGAAGGGCCTTGATCGGACGCCGCCTCCGGCTCAAAGCCCGCAGCAGCCGGCCTGTCCGCCAGCGGGGGCGCAGGCTGTCGAGCAACCCGCTCCAGGACCAGACCGACTCCCTCACTTCTTCCACCTCGCCGTCGGACGGAGCCGTTCGCAGATACATGGCCCTAATCACGGCGAAGGCGAAAAGGGCCAAAAGCGCTACCAGCAGCACCGCCTTGCCCCCCGTTACCAGCCACGGCGCGGCGGTCTCGGGCCCCGGCGGGATTTGTCCGGGGGGCAACGTTTTCGCGGGGGGAATCGGCTGCCTGTGCTTGAGCAAGGTCTCGTGCAGCCAATTTACCACCGGCTCCAGCAAGAAGCCTGCGGCGTAGGCCAATGGCATGAGCAGCAGGGTGAGTAGCTTGGCCACCCCCTGCCAGGTCCACCCAAGGGCGGCGCGGACCGCCGCCAGCCAACCCGGGGGCAAGATCCGGGCCGCCAACCCGGCCAAGGTTACCAGGGCCACCACGGAGCCTACCAACAGCAGGGAACTCCTTGTGCTGGAACGTTTCAACCCGAGCTTATCTGCCAAGTCTCTTACCCCGGCGGCGGCTTGGTTGACCAACGTGCGTCACGCCTCTCCCGACGATTTTGTCAATCGACCGCGACCGTCCCGGCGAGGGAGGCCCGGGCTGCATCCAACTCGGCTTCAATGCCGGCGAGCGCCTTTAGCTTCGCCGCTCCCGCGCTCTCCCCGGGGGACGACTCTGCCAGCGCCCTGACGATCCCCCGGGTAATGGCCGAAACGGCGTCGTCGAACTCTTCGGCCAGGGTCTTGCGGGCCGCGCCAAAGCTCTTTTCAAGCCCTTCCAGTAAATTCGTCCGCAGGCGGCCGCAGTTGCGGTCGACCTCCTGTTCGATCCGGTCCTGGTACCGGCGCTTGATCCTGCGGCGGACCAGCGCCCGCGGCAACAATGGGAACAGGGTGGTCTCATCGGGGGTGGGTAGAAAAGGCGGGGGATCGCCGATCACCAGGTGCCATCCACCCGGCCTCTCAAACCGTTCGTCCCATTCAAGCGTCCCCGGGCGGAGGTCAAACAGCCCGGCTGCCTCGCGCCTCACCTGGGCGGCCAGGGCAATGAGCCGGCGTGCGATTCTTGATACCGCGTTGCCGAAAGCGTCTCTGGCCTTTTGCTCCGCCTGGGCCCCGAAGGACCGGAAGTCCCGCTGCAAGCCTTCGGTCAGGAAAGTATCCGCCTTGGCCAGAAGCTCGGGAGCCCGAGCCTGAGGCGATTCGTCGAGCAGTTGGTCCAGTCGGGCGGCCAGCCGTTCGACCTCCTCTCTCTTGAAACCTTCCAGTTCCTCGTCGACCGTTCGCAAGCGGTCAGCCATTTCCGCCTTGAGCAGGAAGAGGACGTCCCGTCGCTCGTTCTCCGCCTCGGCCAGCCTGGCGCGAAGCGCCTGTTCCTTCTCCCGCAGTTCCTCAATCGGAAGCTGCCAAGCCCGCCGCTCGAACTCCAGCGCCGTTCGCAGGTTGCCTGCCAACCGCCCCGCCGCGGCCCGCACCGAATCTATCAGGGCTTCCCCCTTCTCTTTGGCCAGGAACTCGCCCAGCGCGGCCTCGAAGGCCAGGAGCCCACTGGCGGCGAGCCGGTCGTGATCCCCGTCGAGCTTGGCCTGCAGCGCCTCGCGCGCCGATAGGGGAAAGACCGGGGGGCACGCTCCGGTCGCCCCGGAGATCACCTCCGCGGAGAAGGCCAGTGATTCCTCGACCTCCTGGTGGGTCATCACGTCAGTCTTGTTGAGCACGAAGAAGATCCGGCTGAGCTGATCCCTCACAAAACGAAGAAACTCCAGCTCCACCTCGCCAACCGGGGGGTCGACCCCGAGCAGGAAAACGGCAGCGTCACACTGACCTACCAGGGTTGCCGCCGCCTCGGTGTTGTGACGGTAAGTCGAACCGACACCCGGGGTATCGACGAGCACTACGCCCTTCTGCAGCAGGAGGGCGGGGTAGGTCACGCGGAGTGCCTCCACCCCCTTTCCGTTGTTCGGGTTTCCCTTCTCCGTGACAAACTCGGCGATCGAATCCAGCCCGACTGATTGGGTGGCGCCGGACTGGAAAAGCACTCGCGCTTCGGGGTCGGGGCCGTACGCGAGGATCGTCCCCACCGAGGTAAGGGGAACGACCGCCGAAGGCAGAAGCGGGTCGCCCAGGAGCGCATTGATGAAAGTCGACTTGCCTCGCTTGTACTGGCCCAGCACCGCCAGGGTGAACCGGTTTTCCCGCACCCGGGCTGCCAGCCCCAGGAGCGCCTTGCGGCAGCGTTCGTCGCCGGCTGAGACCGTCGCTTCAGTCAGCTTGTAAAGGCCCTCCAACAGCCGTTCACGCCGCTGCTGGTAAGATTCGAGCACGGCCTGACCCCCTCCAGCCAAGAATATGAGAAGCTCCTGTCCGGCTCGGCCTGTGGCCGAACGGACAGGAGCTATCAGCTGCCAGGCAGCGTGTTCTCGCGGCGAGCTCCATCGCCTCGATCAGAATTGCAGACTGATCATATCGCAACGGATTAGATCTCTGCAAGGGGGCGGCGGCTTCATTTAAGGGCGTGCTACAGACATCTCTCCAGCCGCCGGATCAGGTGGCGTACGGCCGGCAGGTGGCGGAGGCGTCCGTACCGCCAACCGCGGTCGTAGACCGCCACCTTGCGGACCGAGCCGCCCGCACCGAGGCGCTGGTAGAGGACCAACCTGGCCACCCGCCCGCCTCCCTTGTAAAGGGTGGACGGGTTCAACCCATAGCTCGTCGGCCCTTGCGACAGCCGAGCCTCCCACAGGTATCCGCTGGTCTGGCCCCGAATCGTTCCCACCTGGGTCCTCACCTTCAACCACTCCCTGGAAGTTCCCTTCACCAGGAAGTGTTGACGGACCGGAGGCGGTTTAAACCTCCGGGTGGCGGCGGGTGGGCAAAAAAGGCAAGAACAAGCCCCTTCCGCGGGGAAGGGGCTTGGGGTCTTACATCATATCCATG
>JAJYMS010000159.1 GCA_021786825.1 Bacillota bacterium
GGATCCTGGATTCGAACCAGGACTACCTGATCCAGAGTCAGGCGGGCTACCGTTACCCCAATCCCCAACTCGCGCAAAAGCTATTATAGCATGCCCAAATTGACCCGACAAGACGCTCGGACCGCCAAGCGCTGGAGCAGTTAGTTCACGCCCCCCTCAATTACCGCGCGGATCCGCTTCGCACAGCGTTCCCGGCCGAGCAGCGCCATGGTCTCAAATAGCGGCGGGCTGACGGTTCGCCCGGTGAGCGCCACCCGGATGGGCTGGAAGACCGCCTGGGGGGTCTGTTGCTTCTCCGCCACCAAGGCCCGCGCCTCCGCCTCCAGCCGCGCGGACTCCCAGGGCTCCACCCCGAGAAGGCGTGGCGCGGCATCGCCTAGAAGTTTCCGGGCTTCAGGGGTCAGCACCTTCTTCACGGCGGCAGGGTCGTATTCAATTACTTCCTTGAAGAAGAAGTCGGTCAGCTTTGGTAGGTCCGCCAGGGTTTTCAGGCGCTCCTGTTCCAGGTGGACGATTTCGTGGATCCGGCCCCGCTCTTCAGGCCCTACTTCTTCACCCACCAACCCGGCTCGCTGCAAAAACGGCAAGCTGAGTTCGGTGAGCGAGGCAAGGTCCCGTTGGCGGATGTAGTGCCCGTTCATCCAGTCGAGCTTAGCCGGGTCGAAAACCGCGGCGGCCTTGGTGACCCTGGACAGGTCGAACTCCCCGATCATTTCCTCCCGCGTGATGAACTCGTTGCCGTGCATGGGCGTCCAGCCCAGCAGCACCATGAAGTTAAGCAATGCCTCCGAAAGGTAGCCCCGCTCCCGGTACTCCCCGACGAAGGCGTCTCCGTTGCGCTTGGACAGTTTGGCCCGGTCGGTGCCCAGGACATGCCCGACGTGCCCGATCTTGGGCAGCGGGGCGCGCAGGGCTTGGTAGATCAGGATTTGAGTGGGGGTGTTGGAGATGTGCCCCTCCCCCCGGATGATGTGGGTGATGTTCATGGTGAGGTCGTCGATCACAACGGCGAAGTTGTACACCGGAATGCCGTTGGAACGAACCAGGATGAAGTCGGAGATGCTGTCCGTGGGTGTCTCGATCCGGCCCCGGATCAGGTCGTCAAAGGCGACCGTCTCCCCGTCGGGAACCGCAAAGCGGAGAACCGGACGCCTTCCCTCCGCCTCCCGGCGGCGGCGCTCGGCTTCGCTCAGGTTGCGGCAGCGCCGGCTATACAGGTAGGCTACGCCTTTAAGTTGGGCTTCGCGGCGCTCAGCCTCCAGTTCCTCCGGGGTGCAGTAGCAATGGTAGGCGTGACCCGTCTCCAGCAGTCGGCGGGCATACTCCTCGTAAATGCCGAGACGCTCCATCTGCCGGTAGGGGCCAAAAGGCCCGCCGATGTCGGGCCCTTCGTCCCAGTCCAGGCCGAGCCAGCGCATCTCCTGGTAGATGACCTCTTCCCACTCCCGCCGGCTGCGCTCCCGGTCGGTATCCTCCATCCGCAGGACGAACGTTCCTCCGTGGCTGCGGGCGAAAAGCCAGTTGAAAAGGGAGGTGTGCAGATTCCCCACGTGAATCGGCCCGGTAGGGCTGGGGGCCATGCGGACGCGGACCTTTTCGTTATTCACCTAATTGGTACCTGCTTGGCCACCTGGTTGTCACCTCAAATCCGCTGTCGCCTCAGAACCTCTCGGTCAGGCGGAGCACTTGGCAAGCAAGGCCTCCCAGCGCTGGTCGACCTCTCTCTGCAGTTCCTCCAGCAAGCCCTCGTTTTGCGGCAGAAAAAGGTGCTTAAACCGCGCCTGGGGCTTGAGCCAGTCGGCAAGCGGAAGCTTCTTTTTAGGCTGGTAGGTGAGGCGATACTTTCCCTGCTCCACCTCGTAGAGGGGCCAGTAACAGGTCTCGGCCGCCAGCCGAGCCAACTCGACGGTTTGCGCCGTGTCGGCTCGCCAGCCGCGCGGGCACGGCGAAAGCACGTTAAGGAAGGTCGGCCCGGTCGTGTCAAAAGCCTTGGCGGCCTTCTTGGTAATGTCCCTCCAGTCGTGGGGTGCGCTCTGGGCTACGTAGGGAAGGTTGTGGGCGACCATGATCTCGGTGAGATCCTTGCGGTTCACTGGTTTACCGGGCTGAATCTCGCCGACCGGGCTGGTGGTGGTGTCGGCCCCGCGGGGGGTGGCGCTCGAACGCTGGATGCCAGTGTTCATGTATCCCTCGTTGTTGAGGCAGACGTAAAGCAGGTTGTGCCGGCGCTCCATGGCACCTGAGAGGGACTGAAACCCGATGTCGTAAGTGCCCCCGTCTCCGCCAAAGGCCACGAACTTGATGTTCTCCTGCACTTGACCGCCGCGGCGGAGCGCCCGGTAGGCCGCTTCGACACCGCTCAGCGTGGCCGCGGCGTTTTCAAAAGCGGTGTGCACCCACGGCGTCCTCCAGGCGGTATACGGGTAGATAGTCGTGGCGACCTCGAGGCATCCGGTCGCGTTGGCCACGACCACCGGGTCTTCGGTGGCGTGAAGAACCTGCCGGACGATAATGGAGTGGCCGCACCCGGCGCACAACCGGTGGCCACCGGACAGCCGTTCCGGCCGCTGGGCCAGGTCGCGCAGGGTAATGGGCCGTGGAGCTGCGGAAGTCTTGGCCATCGCTTGCACCCCCTATTCCCTGATCCCCAGGTAGTTTGCCCCCCGGGGAGCGCGTCCAGTTCTGACCACCTCGGCCAGTTCGTCGTAGACGCGGTGTAGATCCGCCAGACTGAGGTCGCGGCCGCCCAGCCCGTAAATATAGTTCACGATCTTCGGGGCGGAGCCGTTCAGGGCCTCGTTGTACAACGCCGAACGCACTTCCGCGGCGACGGGGCCGTTCACCCCGTTCAACGAATCGGCGCGGTCGAGTACCGCCACAGCTTTCTTGCCCTGCAGGGTGGCCGCCAACTCCTCCGCCGGAAGGGGGCGGAAGGTGCGCAGCTTGAGGACACCCGCCCGGACGCCCCTGGCCCGGAGTTCCTCGGCGACATCTTTGGCTGTGCCCGCCGCCGAGTTAAGGACCAGCACGACATACTCCGCGTCTTCCAGCCGGTAGGCTTCAAAATGCCGGTATTCCCGGCCGGTGAGTTGGCCGTATTCGCGCCCGACTTCCAGGATCACCCGAGCAGCCCGTTGCATCGCGCCGGCCTGGCTCCGCCGGAACTCGAAGTAGTAGTCTGGCAAGGCCAGGGGGCCGTACGTGACCGGTTCCTTGATGTTAAGGAGGGCCTGGGAGGGAGCGTGTTTCCCCACAAAGCGAGTGACGTCCTTTTCGGCGAGAATCTCCAGGTTCTCCATGGCGTGGCTGATCAAGAAGCCGTCGAGGCAGACCATCACCGGGAGGCGAACATCCGGGTGCTCAGCGATCCGCACCGCCTGCAGCAGGTTGTCATAGGCCTCCTGGGCGTTTTCGGAGTATAGCTGGATCCAGCCGGAGTCCCGGGCACCCATGGAATCGGAGTGGTCGCAGTGGATGTTGATCGGGCCCGAAACGGCGCGATTCACCACGGTCGCGACCACCGGGGCGCGCATCGAGGCGGTGATGTAGAGCATCTCCCACATCAGCGCCAACCCCTGGCTGGAGGTGGCCGTCATCGCCCGCGACCCGGCCACGGAGGCGCCCAGCGTGGCACTCATGGCGCTATGCTCCGACTCGACCGCCACGAACTCCGATTTCACCTGGCCGTCAGCCACGTACGTGGCGAAGTTCTGGACCACATCGGTGGAAGGCGTGATCGGGTAGGCCGCCACGACATCCGGGTTGATTTGCTTCATTCCCAGGGCGATCGCGTCATTACCGGTCATGGTCACCGCTTCCTGCCGCGCCCTGGCCAAGCTCGTAACTGCCATTTCGGCCTACTCCTTTCCGCCGGGGTTGGCCCCGGGACCCACCAGGGGGCTATCTTCCTCGGTCATGATGATCGATTTCTGTTTGGTCGGGCACACCGCGGAGCAAATCCCACAGCCTTTGCAGTGGTCGTAGTCGATGGCCACCACCTTGCCGGCTTCGACCATAACCGAACTGTCGGGGCAGAAGATCCAGCAGAAGAGGCACTGGATGCACCTGTCCGCCAGGAAAACCGGCCGCTGAATTCGCCAGTCACCCGTTTGATACAGCGCCGCGTTGCCGGGATCGGCGATTACCGCCCCCCTCGGGACCTCTTTCCAGCCCAGAGGCCGGTCCACCGGGTTCTTCATTCCTCCCGCACCTCCTCGTAGGCCCGCCGGATAGCGGTGATGTTGGCCTCGATGACTTCCGGCTTGCTGCGAAACTTGTGCTCTAGTCTCCCCCGGACGGCCTCCAGGAACTGCTCCAGTTCCATCAATCCGGTGGCGCGCACCAGGGCGCCCATCATCGGCGTGTTGGGAATCGCCCGTCCAATGGTCTCCACCGAGATCCCGTCGGCGTCGAGCGTCAGGACCCGGCCGTGGTCCACTCCGACCCGGGCCCGCATCTGAGCGGGGGACTGTTTGCTGTTGATGATCAGCACCCCGTCCGGCTTCAATCCCTCGGCGATCTTGACCTTGCCGACCAAGGTCGGGTCCAACACCAGGACCGCGTCAGGGGACGTAACCCCGGCGTGAACCCGGATAGGTGCATCGCTGATGCGATTGAACGCCAACATCGGTGCCCCCATGCGCTCGGGACCATACTCTGGAAAACCCTGGATAAACTTTCCGACGCTGGCGACCGCCTCGGCCAACAGACCGGAGGCAGTCTTAGCGCCCTGACCACCGCGGGAGTGCCAGCGAACCTCGAATAAACTCGCCAAAGCACTTGCCTCCCCAATAATAACGTTGCTCCCAGTCTAACAAAACGCCCCCGCCAAGGTCAAGGCGAGGGCTGATTTGCGCGGTTTTCTGGGCAATGATGAGCCTGTTATCGCCAATGCTGCAGAATCAGCAGCAAGACGACACCGGGAACCCCTAACAAGCCGACGAGCAGAGCCGTCAGCGGATTCAAGGCCAAATGGAGGCCGAAGAACCCTCCGACGATGTTCAGGCCGAAAAGGACGACGCCACCCACCAGGGCGTTATACACCAGCGAGGCCAGCAGCCTCATCGGCAGGAACAGCAGCCGGGCCAGGACGTATATCAGCAAGAGGCCGAACCCGTAGGCCAGGATCAGACTGAGATCCATTCCCTTCCCCCCCTCGGGGTTGTCTACCCGATTATACGGGGGGACCGGGTGCTTTATGACGGCCTGTCGGTCACGCTGCCGGCGGACGCCGGTTCACCGCAGGCCGACCGCCGAAGTCTCATCGCCCGGGGCCACGAGCCCCTGCTCCCGGACCTTCTTCAACAGGTACATGTACTTCTTTTCGGCCGCTTCCACCAGGAAGATGGCATGGTCCACCAGTTCCGGTTCGGAGACGGTTTCGAAATAGGCTCGGGCTCCCAACCACTCCTGTCGAGCCGCTTCCACTGCTGCGTGGAGCGTGGGACGATGCGCCCTAACTCCCCCCTTGGCCTCCGAACTGGGCCGAAGGCTGAGGCGGTTCATGAGCTGCGTCCACGTGTTCCGCACGCTGGTATCCCCCCTGGACAGACCGCTCCAAGGTATCCTATGCCACATCCGGCCTTCAGGTACCTGTCCGCAGTCTATCCATAAACTGGGGGTGGTATACTTCCGTGGCGGTCCGGAGGAGCCCTTTCAGATTTCCCGCCGGCCCTCGAGGGCCTTGGAAAGGGTCACCTCATCGGCATATTCCAGGTCCCCTCCCACCGGCAGGCCGCGGGCGATCCGGGTTACCTTCAACCCCATCGGTTTCAGCAGCCGCGCCAGGTACATGGCGGTGGCTTCCCCTTCCAGATCGGGGTTGGTCGCCAGGATCAGTTCCTTGACCGTGGGGTCGTTCAGACGGGCAAGGAGTTCCTTGATCCGAATGTCTTCGGGCCCGACCCCTTCCATGGGGGAGATGGCACCTTGCAGGACGTGGTACCGGCCACGGTACTCGCGAGTCTTTTCCATCGCCACCACGTCCCTCGGCTCCTCCACCACGCAGATGGTGGTGCGTTCCCGCGCCTCGTCGGCGCAGAGCGAGCACGGGTCCTGGTCGGTAAGATTGCAACAAACCGAGCAGTATCGAACCCGTTGGCGGGCGTCGACCATCGCTTCCGCCAGAGTCCGGACGTCTTCGGGCGGGGAGAAAAGCAGGTGGAAGGCCAGGCGCTGGGCTGTCTTCGGGCCGATCCCGGGCAGCTTGGTCAGCTCTTCAATGAGCCGGGCGATGGGCTGGGCGTAAAGCATCAGCCTCGCCCGCTAAAAGAGCCCGGGGAGTTTCAGCCCGCCCGTCAGCTTGCCCATTTCCTCCGCCACCATCGCTTGCGCCCTGTGCAATCCTTCGTTTACCGCCGCCACAATCAGATCCTCCAGCAGCTCGGGATCGGCCGGGTCGATGACTTCAGACTTGATGGCAATGGCCTTGAGTTCTTGCTTGCCGCTCACCACAACCGTCACCGCTCCACCGCCGGCGCTCGCTTCAACCGTCCGGCTCTCCAGTTCCTCCTGCGTCCGGGCCATGTCGGCCTGAAGTTTCTGCACCTGCTTCATCATCTTGTTCATGTTGCCCATGTTCATCATCGCCGCAACCCCTCCCGCCTGTCCTACTCGTGCCGGATCTCGCTGATCTCTCCGCCAAACAGATCCATTACCTGCTTGACCTCGGGATTTTCCTCCACCGGGTCCCCCCGGACACCGGGCGATTCCTCGAGGACGGCCACCAGTTCCACCGCCCCGCCGAAGACCTCGCTGAGAGCCCGCTCGATCAAAGCCTTGGTCTCAGACTTGCTGACGCGGTCACGATGGGTGCCGTACCTGGCAGGGAAGCTGACCGTCAGGCGCCCGTTGCCCAGCGTGGTGGGGCGCCCCTCCCGCAACCAGGCCTGAGCGTGCAGGCTCAGGACCCGCACGCGCTCCATCACCTTGGCCCAGCGGGCGTTCAGTTCGTCCCCCGGAGGCACTTCTGCAACCGGCGGGGGCGTCGCCGTCCTCGCCGCACCCGGATTGACTGAAGCCGGGCGCTCCGCCGCCGGGCCGGGGGCCGGGGAGGCCTGTTGGTGCCTGGGACCGGTCGTCACCCCCGGTGGCTGGGCCAGGCGGACCAGGGCCACCTCCACCACGATCCGGGGCTGACTGGCCCATCGTAGGTCGGCTTCCGCCGCCGCCAAGATCTTCAGGGCTTCGATCAACCTCGGCAGGCCAAGCTCGCTGGCAAGAGCCACGAAGCCCGGCACGTCCGCCTCCGGCACCTCGAGAGCCTCCGGGTCGTCGGTTCCGGTGGCGGCCAGTAACAGGCGTCGAAAAAAGCCGGTCAGATCCTTGAGCAGTTGCCGCAGGTCCTTGCCTTGGCGGACCTGTTCCCCCAGGAGGCGCAAGGCTTGCGCTACGTCTCCCCGCGCGATGACCTGGGCCAGTTGAGCAAGGGTGGCCGAGTGGACGGAGCCGAGGACTGCCAGCACGTCATCCTGCGTCGCTCCGTGACCGCTGAAGGCCAGAACCTGGTCAAGCAAGCTGAGGGCGTCGCGCATCCCGCCCTCAGCCGCCCGCGCGATGACGAGCAGCGCCTCTTCCTCGGCCGCGATCCCCTTATGGTGCAAGACCTGGCGCAGCCGACCGACGATCTCGCCGACGGTGAAACGATAGAAGTCGAAACGCTGACAGCGCGAAAGAATCGTCAACGGCACCTTCTGGGGTTCGGTCGTGGCCAGCACAAAGAGGACGTGGGCGGGCGGCTCCTCCAGGGTTTTCAGCAAGGCGTTGAAAGCCTCGTTGGTTAACATATGGACCTCGTCAATGATGTATACCTTGTACCGGCTGTCCGCGGGAGCGTACTTGACCTTGTCCCGGAGGTCCCTGATTTCGTCGATTCCCCGGTTGGAAGCGGCGTCGATCTCCAACACGTCCATCGAGTTGCCCTCGGTGATGTTACGGCAACTGGCGCAGGCGTTGCAGGGCTCGGCTCCGTCGCGGTCGGAGCAGTTGACCGCCTTGGCCAGGATTTTGGCCAGGGTCGTCTTACCCGTCCCGCGCGGCCCCGTAAACAGGTAGGCATGTGCCAGCCGGTCACCCTCGACGGCGTTTTTGAGCGTGCGGGTGATGTGCTCCTGGCCCACCACCTGGGCAAAAGCCTGCGGTCGCCATTCACGGTACAGAGCCCGGTAAGACAAAGTCGCACCCCCTTCGCCCTCGACCAACGGCCGGACGCTTACAACTTCGACCCCCGGCGATTTAGTCCTGCCCGTGGAAGCACGGCCGAAAAGCAGCGGTCCATCGCCTGAGGCGATGGACCGGGTTGTTAGGTTCCAGGCCGTGCACCCGTCTTCGACGAAAACCTTCCGAGCGTTGCCCTCGCAGTTAACTCGGGCCAGGACCCCCCGCGGCACACGGGAGTTCTTGCTTACCGCTGCTCCCTTCCGGGCCTGACGGGGTTCACAGGTTCCCGTTGCGCG
>JAJYMS010000245.1 GCA_021786825.1 Bacillota bacterium
CGTCGGCGATCAGCATAGTGTAGTCGCTGGGCCGACCCTCCGCAAGGGACCGCTGCTCCACCTTTGCACGGTGAAAGGCCTTGATCTCCGGGTCGAAGGGCAGGTTGCCGGTATCCAGGAAGCGGATGGCGCCATCGCGATCTCGCACGGGCACTACCTTGTTGGCGTTGTGAACGCTAGGCGAAAAGGGTATGTCGATCACCCCGGCTTCGATAGCCCGCATCGTGCCGACCAGGATGTCACCGTCGCCCAGTTCCAGCGTCTTGTCCAGGATGGCTCGGGTTTCCTGCCGGATCATCTCCATCTCCAGACCCAGTTGGTCGCTATCGTGGAGTTGCTGGGTTCGGGCTATGTTGATGATCTGTTTGGTCGCCCTGAGGCCGGCGGCGTTTGCCTCCTTGGTGGGGACGCCGATGGCCTCCATGGGTGACTTCGACATGACCATATTTACTCCGCTCAAGGCGGCGGTCACCGCCCCCCAGGCGATCACGCCGAAAGCCTGGGCCTCATCCTTGGGAAAACCAGCCAGCCACTGGTGCATCTCGGTGGTGACCTCCACCTCATAACCAAACCTGGCCATGTACTCCTCCGCTATCTGCGGCAGGACCCGGATGGCGGCGACATCCTGCAGAAGGCTTCCCCCTTGGCCGTAACCCAGGGAAAAGCTCTTCACCCCCTGCTCGGCTCCGATCAGGGCCTCGATGATCGACGTGGCGTGCAGTAGGCTGGGAGGTACCATTGTTCCGGTCATGCCGCCGAAGACTCCCTTGTTCACAAGCGCGCCCCGTTCGGTGTAGTACCCCGTGAGGCGGTCGATGTACTGGGCGGCCCTCATCGACCGCTCCAGGGGAACGTTTTTCGTGTAGGCCAGGTTGTAATTCAGCGGACCCATAAGAATATCGGTGAAACCCGCCGCGAAACAAACCTCGGCCAACAGTCGCCCTTCACACGTTCCCGCCCGGATGTTGATCGGTCGGTCCAAGGCCTCGATCACCTGCCTGCCCAGGCCAGGTCCGTGGTTTACCATCGGAAATCCGTTCAGCATCGAACGGGCCAGCTTCCGGCTCTCCTCAATGCCTTTTTGTGCTTCCCGGAACTTCTCGTTCCGGGTAAAGGAGTCGATGGTGATGGGCAGGGCGTCCGCCCCAACCTCCTGCAGGGTGGAAAGTACCTCGATCAGTTCTTCCACGAGGGCCACCCCCCCTCGGGGTTGAACCAGGACCTGCCCTGTCTTTTTTGCGCGCTTCCGGAGTTTGGCGAGGTTCTTGCCCTCGGGCAGACGTTTGTGGTACTCGATGGCTTCCTCCAGGTTCACTTCCCTGCCCGTCGGCCATCCCGCCAGCACCTCCCGCCTTTCTTGCAGGAACTGCTCGACGTCCAGCCTGCGGTTTCTTAGATCCATCCCGACCACCTTTCTTCCAACATCCGAGGAGCAAACACCCCGTAGATCGCCGGATGTTTACATCCCCAAGTACGCCTTCTGGATCAGGTCGCTTTGCAGTAGTTCCGATCCCCGGCCCTCGGCGACGATTCGCCCCGTCTGCAAAACGTAGGCCCGGTCGGCCATCTCCAGGGCATCGCGCACGTCCTGCTCCACCAGGAGCACTGCCACTCCCCGCCGGTTGATCGCTTTCACCACTTCCAGCACCTTCTCCACCAGGCCGGGAGCCAGTCCCAAGGATGGCTCATCGAGCATCAACAGGCTCGGTTGGGACATCAACGCCCGCGCAATAGCCAACATCTGCTGTTCACCACCGCTGAGGGTGGCGCCCTTGTGACGCCGCCTTTCCGAAAGCCGGGGGAAGATACGCAAAACCTCGCCGATCAGGCGTTCCCGCTCTTTCGATGACCGGACGCGTAACCCCCCCAGGTGAAGGTTCTCCTCGACGGTCATCTTCCCAAAGATTCGCCGACCTTCGGGGACCAAGGAGATGCCCAGTCCGACCACCTCGTGGGCGGGCAGGCGGTCGATCCGCCGCTCGGCCCACCAAATCTCGCCGGTCGCGGGAGTAATCGCCCCGGCGATGGCCTTCATCAAGGTCGTTTTCCCGGCCCCGTTGGCCCCGACGACTGAAACAATCTCACCTTCGTTTACGGTCAGGGAGACTTCGTACACGGCGGGCACTCCGTCGTACGAGATCCCCACCCTATCAACGCGTAGCACGGTATCTCCCCCCCAGGTAGGCGGATACCACCTGTGGGTCGGCGGCAACCTGCGCCGGTGGCCCTTCCGCAATCTTGCGACCGTTATGCAGCACCACGATGCGGTCCGCAAGGGGCATAACAACCTCCATCACGTGCTCCACGAGCAGCATTGTGACCCCCCGCTCCAGAATGGCCCTCAGGAGCGCGACTGCCTCTTTGACCTCTTTGGGCGTAAGCCCCGCCATCACTTCGTCCAGCAGCAGCATCCGCGGCTGGGTGGCCAACGCCCGGGCCAGTTCAACTCTCTTCTTGTCCGCGATGGTCAGGTTCCGGCCCAGTTGGCCGCTCTTTTGCACAAGCCCCGTCAGCGCCAAAATTTCTGCCGCCCGGCGGCGGGCCAGGGTCACGGAGTTTGTGCGACTCAAGGCCCCGACGACAACGTTTTCAAGCACCGTGAGGTCGCGGAAAACCCGCGTGACCTGGAAGGTTCGAGCAATTCCCTCCCGGCAAATCCTGTCCGGCGAGAGGTTTGTGATCTCCCGCCCCTCGAACAAGATCCTTCCGGTCTCGACGGGATAGGAACCGGCAATGCACTTAAACAGCGTGGTCTTGCCAGCCCCGTTAGGTCCTATCAAACCGACGATCCCGCCCTTGGCAACGGCCAGACTCACGTTGTCATTGGCGATCACGCCGCCGAAGCGCTTTGTGACGTCGACAACCTCCAGCAGACTCATTCCCGCCCCTCCGTGGCAACCAGTCGCGTGGCCAGCCGATAGAGCCCCTGGGGTTGGAAGAGAGCCACCACGATGATCAGGGTGCCGTAGACGATCAAATCGACGCCCTTCCCTCCCCCGCCGAGGAAGACCCTGGTACCTTCCGAGAGCGCTACCATCACAAGCGATCCCAGCAGGGGACCGTAGACCGTTCCCACGCCGCCCAGGATGGCTACCAGGCACATTTGGACCGAAATGGAGATTCCGAGGACGCTTTCGGGGTCAATAAACAGGACGTACTGAGCGTAAAACGATCCCACCAGGGAGGTGAACAAAGCGCTCAAGCCCATCGCCAGCAGCTTATACCCCGTAGCGCTGACACCGAGGCTTTGGGCGGCCTCCGTGTCCTCCCGAATAGCCTTGAGGCAGTAGCCCAGCTTGGAACGCTCCAGCCAGAGGACAGTCGCCACGGTAGCCGACAGAATGGTCAGCATGATGTAGTAGTAGGGTGCTTTGGACGTGAACTGCAACAGCGACCAGGAGTCACCTACCATCGGGATGTACATGCCGACAGCTCCGCCTACCGCCCGCCAGTTTGAAAAGACCACCTGAATTATCTCCGCGGCTCCGATGGTCGCCATTACGAAATAGTGCCCCCGAAGGCGAAAGGTGGGATAACCTATCGCCACCGCAACCACCACCGCCACCAACGCTCCCGCCAACATGCCAATCCACGGGCTGATACCGAACCGGCTCACCAAGACCGTAGAGGCGTAGGCGCCAATTCCGAAAAACGCGCCGTGCCCGATGGAGATCTGCCCGGTGTAGCCGCCAAGAATGTTCCATGCCGAGGCCAGCGTGGCGTACATGAGGACCAAAATGCCAAAGTGTTGATAAAAGGGTAATTTCACCAGCAGGGGGTATCCGAGGGTTACGATCGCCCCCAGCACCAAGACTGCCTTCAGTCCGACCCTCTTGATCCCTCCAGGCCCCCCCCAACTAGGCACGATTCCTCACCCCTCCAAAAAGCCCCTCGGGCCGGATTACCAGCAAAACGATGAACAGGACGAACACGACGGCGTGCTTGTAGGCGGGGACCCAGAAAAGTCCCGACGCGCCTTCGATTACGGCAATCGTCAGGCCCGCCGCCACCACTCCGAAGACGCTGCCCAATCCTCCCAGCGCCACCGTCGCGAAAGCCGTGACCAGGAAGACCGTCCCCACCCAGGGAAAGACCGGGAAGTACGTCGACAGAAAGACGCCGGCGATCCCAGAGGCAGCACCGCTCAGGCCCCACGCAATGGAAAAGGCGCGATTGGTGTCTACCCCCATCAGTTCTGCCGCCTCTCGGTCTTCCGCGGTGGCCCGCAAGGCGTTGCCAATCTGGGTAAAGTTGAGTAGCCAGTGCAGAAAGGATAGCGTCAGAATCGCTCCCAAGGCCGCCACCAGTTGCGGTCGGTCCAGGACAATAGGGCCAAGCCCGACCTGCCCCGTCAGAACGGTCTTGCCCATCAGGCGATACGCGGGAGCCCACAAGAAAAGGGCCAAGTTCTGCAGGGCGATGCTCAGGCCGAAAGTGGCAAAGATCTGCACCAGGGGAGGAGCGCCAAGAATCCGTTTCACCACCAACCGGTAGACCATGACGCCGCCACCGTAGAAAAGCACGGCCACGAAGGGAAGAGAATTCATGGGGTCCACGCCGTAAGACTGGTAGAGCCAAAAAGACGTATACATACTGAGCATCAGGAACTCGCCGTAGGCAAAATTGATAATGTCCATGGTTCCCCAGATCAGGCTCAGGCCGGAAGCGATCAAAGCGTAAACGAGCCCCAGGAAAAAGGCGCCCACTAACGCCTGCACGATTGCGATTGCCACCCCCGAACAACCTCCTCCTGCCCCAACCGGGGCTTCCGGGCAACCCTCGCTGGGAGGGTCGCCCGGACCCTAAGGGGCGTCAGAGCACGCTGACTAGATCACTGGCTCCAAGGTGGCAAGGGGAAGACCACTTGTTTCGAAGCCACTGACTTGGGCCACACCGTGTAATAGACCCCGTCCTGAATCTGGGTGATGATGGCGCCGGCAGCAACGTTCTGGTGTGTCTTGGAATCGAACTTGATTCCGTCCCAGGGCATGATCAGCTTGTCCCCGGACAGGTCGGTAGCCTCCAACGCCTTGCGGATCGCCTCTTTGTCCAGGGACCCTGCGCGCTGCAAGGCGTCTGCCAGCACAAAGAGGGCCGTGAACTCGCGGGCGCTGTCACCGTTCATGTCCAGGCCATTGCGGGTCTTGAAGAGATCGTTCACCTGTTTGGCGAGCGGCTTCTTGGCCCCGATGTCGGGGGCCCAAGTCTCACGTACCAGGATGCCGTTAGCATCGGCGCCCACCGTCTTGACGAAGGATGGATCGTTGAAGCCATAGTCCTCGGCGATCATCATCCTCGGGCGGATGTTCTGGCTCTTATATGCTTTCATGAACAGAATCGCGTCCGAAATGGCGGACCCCTGAACGATAACATCGGGGTTAACCGCCTTCACCTTCTGGACCTCGCTGGAAACGTCGGTGGATTTGAAGGCGTAAGCGACCTGAGCGGCGACGTCATACCCTTTTTGCTTGGCCAGGCCAATCACTTGCGGGCCGACTTCCTGACCCCAAAGCGTGTTTTCGTAGACCACGGCCATCTTGCCCAGGCTCACACCGTGCTCCTGGCTGAATTCCTTCATGAAGTCCATGAAATTCTGGGTGATCATGGTTACGTTGGGCGAAAGCCGGAAGAACCACTTGAATCCCCGTGTCGTCAAAGAGTTTCCAACCGAATCAGGGTTGAGGAAGGGCGTCTGCAGGCGCTCGGCCGCCTGGCTGGCCGTAACGGTCGTGCCGGTCGCGTAACTTCCCAGCACCGCCACCACGCCCTCTTGCGTAATCAGGCGTTCGCTCTCGCTCAAGGCCTTCTCCGGAGACCCCTCATGGTCGGCCCAAACCAAGCGGAGCTTAGCTCCTCCAAGTGACGGAATGCCCTCTGTGCTAGCGAAAGGAATGGGCAGGTCGGATTTCTGGTTAATGATCTCGGCTGCCAACTCCATCGCCTTGCGGGCGTTTACACCGATGGTCGCCTGGCTACCGGAAAGGGGATACACCGCCCCGATCTTGATTTCCTTGACTCCCCCTGTTCCCCCGGCTGCCCCAGATCCCGCGGCCCCCCCCGACCCCTGTTTGGCAGGTCCACACGAGGTTGCCGTAAGGGCCAGAACGAGCAGGATCGCTACGGTTGCCCAAATTCGACGGCGTCTGTACATTACCATTTGAAAACACCCCTCTCACCATCTGAAGTACGCAAGAACTCTACCTGGATCCCTCAGCCTGCTAGGGTCGGGAATCACCCCCCCTCGGCCTTCTTGTGGTTGGGGACATGCCCGAGCATATCTGAGAGACACTTGGCGTATCGGGAAACCAAGGGACCAAGGTGGGCCTCCATCCCTGGTTGGAACCGGGAATCCGGGATCGTCACGTTCAAGCCTCCGAATACCTGGCCTCGGGCATCGAACACCGGGGCAGCAATCCCGACCACGCCGGGGATTCTCTCCCCGACACTGAAGGCAAAGCCGCGGGTCCTCGTCAGGTCCAGGTCAGCCAGCAAGCGCGCGCGGTCGGTAATGGTATTTGGGGTGACCGGCGCCAAGCCGGTTTCCCGGATAACGAACTCTAGTTCGTCGGTTGAAAGGTAAGCCATAATTGCCTTTCCGCTGGCCCCACAGTGAGCGGATTGGGACCTTCCCAGTTCGACTACGTACTTGACCGGGTGGGGGCAATCCACTTTGCTGATGAACGTCAGCTGACAACCGTGGTAGACGAGGAGGTATACTGTTTCGTTGCACTCGGCCGCCAGCTGCTTCATCAATGGAAGGGCAATGCGGATCACGTCCATCTTCGTAACCACGATTGACGCGATGCGGTAGAGCTCAAAGCCCAGGCGGTACTTTCCGCTTCCGGGGTCGCCCTCAAGAATTCCTTCCTCCTCTAGGGTCTGAAGGATACGCCCGGTGGTGCTGCGAGGAAGACCGATAGCCTGGGAAAGCTCCCTTACTCCCCATTCGTCCTGTGCCAAAAACCGGTGGAGGACATCGAGGCCCTTTTTTAGCGACCGGATGGACTCTGACCTCCTGGGGTCTTGATCCTTGCCCATTGAGCTCTCACGACCTCTTTTGTCCCGTATTGTGGGACATTGTCTCGTTTTAGTTGCTGGCATCGGTGTTCGCCGGCTACAGACAAAATTCCTGCAACCGGCACAATAATTTTCCCTAAGACAAAAAGCCGCCTCGCGGCAATAATGAGGCGGTGACGGGTTGGGCGGTGAGTCACGTTGCCTTTGTCAACTCAGTAAACCCCCGCCCGCCCCGTGGCGCTCAGGTAGACCAACAGCAAGTTAAGCCCGATGATCAAGACGGCAATCGACCAGCCCAAGCTGGCGGTCACCCGGTCGTTGGCGAAGGGGCCCATCAGCCTCCGGCTGCCGGTGAGCAGCAGCAGGGGAATGATGGCCGCCGGCAGGGCAAAGCTTAGCACGACCTGGCTCATGATCAGCACGTGGACCGGGTTCACCCCCAGGCTGATCACCACCAGGGCCGGCAGCATGGTGGCCAGGCGGCGGACGGCCACCGGAACCGAGAAGTTGACGAAGCCGCGCATGATCACCTGGCCGGCCATCGTCCCCACGGCGGCAGAGGAGAGCCCCGAGGCCAGCAGCGCCAGGGCAAAGGCGCCGCTGGAGAGGCGGCCCAGCAAGGGCGTGAGGGAGCGGTGAGCCTCCTCGATGGTGTCCACCGGCAGGCCGGTGGCGTAAAAGGTCGCCGCCGCCACCACCACCATCGCCGCGTTGATGACGAAGGCGATGTTCATGGCCACAAAGATGTCGAGCTTCTCCCAGCGCAGGTGGTGCCGCCGGGCCTCCAGGCTTTGCCCATCCCGCCGGGTTTGCACCAGGTGGGAGTGCAGGTAGATGACGTGGGGCATGACCGTCGCGCCCAGCATCCCCACCGCCAGCAACAGGCTCCGGCCGTTGAGGGAGGGCACGATCGTATGGATGGCCACCTGGCCCCAGTCGGGGCGGGCCAGGAACAGCTCCACCACGTAAGCCCCGCTGATCACCGCCACCAAGGCCGCGATGGCGTACTCCACGACCTGCTGGCCGTAGCGGTCCAGGGCCAGGATCAGTAAGGCCACCACCCCGGTGAGCAGCCCGGCCCACATCAGGGGGATGCCGAACAGGAGGTAGAAGCCCAGCGCCCCGCCCAGGAGTTCCGCCAGGTCGGTGGCCATCGCCGCCACCTCGGCCACGGCCCAGAGGGCCCAGTTGACCGTCCGGCCGAACTGCGCCCGGCAGTTCTCCGGCAGGCTGCGCCCGGTGGCGATCCCCAGCTTGGCCGAGAGCGTCTGCAGCAGGATCGCCATGGCGTTGCTCCAGAGAATCACCCAGACCAGGCCGTAGTTGAAGTTCGATC
>JAJYMS010000269.1 GCA_021786825.1 Bacillota bacterium
TTCGTTGAGCATGTCCACCCCGCAAAAGACCTCGTTGACCATGGAGGACTCGCGGATGCCCTTCAGGTTCAGCAGGATCAAGAGGAGGATCAGGGTGGAGGCCTCGATGGCCAGGTAAGGCTGCTGATTGAGAGCGGGGAAGAAGTAGTTCAGGTAACCGGCCGACGAGAGGGCGAAGAGGGAGACGTCCAAAGTGAAGTCCAGCAGCAGGGCCCAGCCGGCGGTAAAGCCCAGCAGGTCTCCCAGCCCGCGCAGGGTGTAGTAGTGCCCGCCGCCCGCCACCGGGTAGGTGGCCGCCAGTTCGGTATAGGCCAGGCCGATGAACATGTAGACCAGCCCGGTGACGGCAAAGGCCATCGGGGTCGCCCCCTGGGCGGCGGCGGTGACCAGCCCAAGGGCTACGTAGACGTCGGCGCCGACGTCGGCGTAGCCCCAGGAGTACGAACCCCAGATGCCCACTTCGCGGCGGAGACCGCCGTGGTTCTCTTCCGTCACTCTCCGTGCCTGCCCCTTGGATGGCCTTAAACTCCTACCTAGCTTGCCTGGGCGGGCGCTTTTCATTCACGGCGAACGCCGGCGGCGGCCTCAGGTTCCGGTCCGTTGGCCCAGGGCGAAGGGAAGGAGGGGCCTCCAACCATGCCCGGACTGGGCCTCCGTCAGGGAAGCCAGTTCGTCCCGGGCCGCGGTGGAATAGCGGGCGAAGTGGCGGCGCAGGGAACTGCTGAGGCCGTAAGTGATGACGTCGGACATCTCCATCACGGTGTCCAGGCGGGTGCATTGCAAGACCTGCATCGGTGCCAGCGCCCCGATGTTCACGCATCCGAGGATGCTGATGTTGCCCACGGCGGGGAGTTGCTTGCCGACACCGGTCCCGGGGTGAAGGGGACCCTCGGAGACGGTGATCTTGCCCACGTCGTCGACGCTCCCCAGGGAGGCGTCCACGGCGATCACGAATTCGCCGGCCTGCTCGAGCAAGATGGACAGTTCCGCCAGGTTGTTGGCTCCAACCGGGTCCTTCACCGAACCGTAGACTTTGATCGGCAGGCGCAGTTGGCTCAGCGTCCGCCCGACCAGCGGACCCAGGGCATCCCCGGTGGCCCGGTCAGTGCCGATGCAGAGCACGGCGATCATCCGGTCCACGGCCGGCTCCAAAAACTCGCTGATCGAGCGGGTCAGCCGGTGAATGGCCAGCGGGTCGCGGTAGTGGATCTGAGACCTCTTTTGCATCCCAACCTGTCCCCCAAAATCCTGCTAAGCCTGAGGATACGGCACTCTTCGCAAAAACGGTGTTAGATGGTGGCGGGGGTGAACGTCACCTTGTGTCGAAACCCTGCCTGGCAACCCCTGGGGCGACCGCAGCGCGCCCGCGCCGGTTTCGGAATGAGCGAATTACGGGCGACCTTTTGAGACGGCAGGATATTGGTACAACTTGGCGAATGAATCTGTTTGCAAGTATCAGAAATAAAGAGGGGGGTTGGAAAAAGCATGCACCTTTCCAAGCAATTCGTGGGTCTGGCAGTGGTGCTGGCGCTCTTGCTCACCACCGCCGCCGGCTGCGGCCAGGGTTCCAAGACGGAAGTGAAACCGGCCGCTCCGGCCGAGTCCAAGGTCCTGAAGATCGCCACCATGAGCCCGCTCTCCGGCGACCAGTCGGCCATGGGCGAGGGTATCGAGTACGGCGCCCAGGTGGCCATCGACGAGAGGAAAGCGGCCTTCCAGGCGCTCGGCTTCACCCTGCAACTGTTTCCCCAGGACGACCAGGCCGACCCGAAGGTCGGCGTCGCCGTGGCTCAGAAGCTGATCGCCGACCCCGATGTCATCGGCTTGGTCGGACACCTTAACTCCAACGTGGCCATTCCCTCCTCCGAAGTTTACGCCCAGCAGCAACTGGTGATGGTCTCCCCGGCCAACACCAACCCGAAGGTGACCGACCGCGGCCTGGCCAACGTCAACCGCGTCTGCGGCCGTGACGACGTGCAGGGCCCGGCCGGCGCCAAGTACGCGGTCAACGACCTGAAGATCAAGAGCGTCTTCGTGGTGCACGACAAGACCACCTACGGCCAGGGCCTGGCCGACGAGTTCAAGAAGATGGCCGAAAACCTGAAGGTCGAAGTCAAGGGTTACGAGGGCATCGCCAAGGAGGATGTCGACTACAGCGGCGTGCTCAACCAGGTCAAGGTGGCCGCCCCGGACCTCATCTACTTCGGCGGCATGTATCCCCAGGGCGGGCTGCTGCTGAAGCAGGCGCGCGAGAAGGGGATCAAGGCCAAGTTCATGGGTGGCGACGGGCTGGATGACGGCGAAATCGTGAAGGTGGCCGGCGCCCCGAACCTGACCGGCTCCTACTACACCTCCGCGGCCGGGCCGCTTCCCGATTCGGCCAAGGATTGGGCCTCGAAGTACCAGGCCCAGTTCAAAAAGGCCCCCTCGGCTTACGCCGCCTACGCCTATGACAGCGCCGTGGTGATCCTGAACGCGCTGGAGAAGCTGATCAAGGAGAACGGCAACAAGCGGCCGACTCGTGAGCAACTCAGCAAGGCCGTGCGGGCGACCAAGGACTACAAGGGGCTGGTCACCAACGTGACCTTCGACAGCAAGGGCGATAACGAGTACGCCAAGATCTTCATCTTCAAGTTCAAGGGTGGCGACAAGCCGTACCCGGGCGAACTGATCGGAACCGTCGGCAAGTAGCCGCCGGTCCAGGCGAAAAGTGCACCAAACCGGAGGGGCGGGCAATGGCGCCCGCCCCTTTGCGTAGCCAAAAAGCACCTGACGGTCTGAAAGGAGGCGGTGCGATGAACCAGTACCTGGTCATGCTGCCGCAGGTGGTGGCGGATGGCCTGACGCTGGGGTTCGTTTACGCCATGGTCGCCCTGGGCTACACCATGGTCTATGGTGTGCTCGAGTTTATCAACTTCGCCCACAGCGAGATCTTCATGTTCGGCGCTTTCGCCGGGGTGGAGGTGTTGCTGGCCCTGAAGGCCTCCAGTCTCCTGGGGGCCGCGCCCGTGGTGGTGTTGCTGGTTCTGGCCATCGCCGCGGCGATGCTCCTGGCGGGCCTGCTGGGGGCGTCCGTGGAGCGGGTGGCGTACCGGCCGCTGCGCCGGGCTCCCCGGCTGGTGCCGCTGATCTCGGCCATCGGCGTGTCCTTCTTCCTGCAGGACGCCGTTCGCCTGGTGGAGGGGCTCTGGCACAACGCCTTCTACCGCCCCTATCCGGTCTTGCTCTCCCAGGTCCTGCACCTGGGCCCCAGTCTCGACCTGCCGGTCAAGAGCCTCGTGGTCATCGCCTCCGCGATCCTGATGATGAGCGGACTGACCCTCTTCGTCAACCGGACCAAGCTCGGCAAGGCCATCCGGGCGGTGGCCCAGGACCAGGCCACCGCCAGCCTGATGGGCATCAACGTCGACGGGATGATCTCGCTCACCTTTTTCATCGGCGCGGCCCTGGGCGGAGCGGCGGGGGTGCTGTTCGGGGTGCAGTACTCGATGGTCCACCCCTACGTCGGCTTCATCCTGGGTTTGAAGGCGTTTACCGCGGCTGTTTTCGGGGGCATCGGCAATATCCCCGGCGCCATGCTGGGGGGCGTGTTGTTGGGGCTGTTCGAATCCCTCGGCTCCGCCTACCTGTCCATCCTCACCCACAACGTCTTCCGGGCCGAGTACAAGGACGTCTTGGCTTTCATCATCCTCATCGCCGTCCTGATCTTCAAGCCCTCCGGCCTGCTTGGCGAAGTGGTCGGGGAGAAAGTCTAGGTGGGCGGTATGAAGAGACTGGGGGCGGCCTTTTATTCCAGCCCGGCGCAGTACCTGCTCGCCGTGGTTTACCTCCTGGCGACGGGGTACTATACCTATTCCTCTCCCCGCTCGCTGATCGGCTTCCTGTGCTTCCTGGGCTCGCTGCTGGTGATCCGCTCCACCCGCATTCACCCCTGGGCCAAGGTGATGTTGGGCGCGGTGGCGGTGGTGGTGATCATGCCCCTGATCGGCACGGTCAACCGTTACTACCTGGATGTGGCCACCCAGGTTGGGATCTACGTCGCCCTGGCCCTGGGGCTCAACGTGGTGGTGGGGTTTGCCGGCCTGCTGGACCTTGGTTACGTGGCTTTCTACGCCACCGGAGCCTATATTTACGCCGTCTTCGCCTCCACCCAGGCCAACAACTTCATTCCCAATTCGATCGCCCACTTTCCCCTCTCCGGCATGTGGTTCTGGCCCTTGCTGCTGCTGGCCGTCGCCTTGGCGGCGGTGACCGGAATCCTGCTGGGCTTGCCGGTCCTGCGGCTGCGCGGTGACTACCTGGCCATTGTCACCCTGGGTTTCGGGGAGATCATCCGGATTCTGTTGAACAACCTGGACAAGCCCATCAACTTCACCAATGGTCCCAACGGCATCACTCCCATCCAGCCGCCGGCCTTCTTCAGCCACCCGCTGAACAAGCCGGTCGACTTCTACTACATCGTCCTGGGGATCATCCTGATCGTGATCGTGGTGGCTCGCCGGCTGGAGAACTCACGCATCGGCCGGGCCTGGGCGGCCATCCGGGAGGACGAGATCGCCGCCCAGGCGACCGGCATTTCCCTGGTGCGCGCCAAGCTCATGGCTTTTGCCATCGGCGCCTCCTTCGCCGGGGCGATGGGCGTGATCTTCGCCGCCAAGCAGACCTTTGTGGACCCGTCGAGCTTCTCCTTCATGGAGTCCATCGGCGTGCTGGCCATGGTGATCCTCGGGGGAATGGGCAGCATCCCCGGGGCGATCATCGGCGCTACGGCCGTGGTGGTGCTGCAGTTGCAGTTGCTCAAAGGGCTGTCCGACTACCTGATGCAGCTCCGGACCAGCGGCATCCTTCGGCTGCCATCCCAGCTCGAGCCGGCCAAGTACGAGCGGTTCGTCTTCGGCATCATTTTGATCGTAATGATGATTTTCCGCTCGGAAGGTATCTTCCCGGCGCGACGCCCCGAGATTAAGCTGGATGACGACGCCGTCGTCCCGGCCGGGAAAACTTCCGCCGCCGATCCGACCCAGGGCCTTCCGTCATAGGGGGTGGCTAGATGGCGCTGCTTACAGCCGAAAAGATCACCAAGCGCTTCGGCGGCCTGGTGGCCGTGGGGGAGGTGGATTTCAGCCTCGAAGCAGGCCGGATCGCCAGCATCATCGGCCCCAACGGGGCGGGCAAGACCACCTTCTTCAACATGGTCAGCGGGCTGTACCGGCCCGACGCGGGCAGGTTCCGGTTTGCCGGCGAGGACATCACCGGGCTGCCGCCGGACCAGGTGAACTGGAAGGGGATCGCCCGGACATTCCAGAACATCAGGCTTTTTGCCAACCTGACGGTACTGGAAAACGTGCTGCTGGGCATGCACTCCCACCTGAAGGCCCGGATTTATGACGTGATTTTGGGGACTCGCGCCACCGCGCGGGAGGAGAAGCAGGCCCAGCGGCGGGCGGCGGAAGTCCTCAGCTACATCGGCCTGCGCCCCAAGGCTCACGACCTCGCCAAGAACCTTCCCTACGGGGAGCAGCGGCGGCTGGAGATCGCCCGGGCCATCGCGAGCAGTCCCCGGCTGCTCCTGCTGGACGAACCCACGGCGGGAATGAACCCGCGGGAGACGGAGGAGGCCACCCAGCTCATCCGCCGTCTGCGGGATGAGATGAGGATCAGCGTCATCCTGATCGAGCACGACATGCGCGTGGTCATGGGCATCTCCGACCGCGTCACGGTGTTGGACTACGGGGTCAAGATCGCCGAGGGAACGCCGGTGGAGGTCCGCCGCGACCCCCGGGTGATCGAGGCCTACCTCGGCCGCGCGGCCGTCGGATCGTAAGGGGGTGGGACGGTGGCACTGCTGGAATTGGATGAACTGGAGACCTACTACGGCACCATCCACGCCCTGAAGGGCATCTCCCTTAAGGTGGAGCGGGGGGAAATCGTGACCCTGATCGGCTCCAACGGGGCCGGCAAGTCGACGGCGCTCAAGACCATCTCCGGCTTGCTCAAGGCCCGGCGGGGAAAGGTCACCTTCGCCGGCCAGACCATCTCGAACCTGGCGCCCCACCTGGTCGCCCGGCTGGGTATCGCCCACGTCCCCGAGGGGAGGCGCATCTTCCCCCGGATGACGGTGCTGGAGAACCTCGAAATGGGGGCCTACCACCAGGAAGACCGGAAGCAGATCAGCCGGGACCTGGAGCGGGTCTTCAGCCTGTTTCCCCGCCTGAAGGAAAGGATTTCCCAGAAGGGCGGCACCTTGTCGGGCGGGGAGCAGCAGATGCTGGCCATCGCCCGCGGCCTGATGTCGCGGCCGGAGATCCTGCTGCTGGACGAGCCGTCAATGGGCCTGGCCCCGGTGCTGGTGGAGCAGGTTTTCGACACCATCAAGGAGCTGAACCGGGAGGGGGCCACCATCCTTTTGGTCGAGCAGAACGCCCTGCAGGCGTTGCAGGTGGCCAGCCGGGGGTACGTGATCCAGACGGGCTCCATCATCCTCACCGACGCGGCGGATCGCCTGCGGCGGAACTCGATGGTGCGCGAGGCCTACCTGGGCGAGGCCTAGGGCGAGCCTCGCAATGCCAGGTTTTGCCTTGTCCGAGCCCTCCCGGTGTGCTATAATTCGACTAGAGTCGACAATTCGCCCTAACCGAAGAGTCCTCCGATAAAGGCAAACCACCCTCAAGGGTGGGGCGCAAAGCCACGGGACCAGGAACTGGTCGGCCGGGTTGCCGAAGAGAAGTCGCCGACGGAGGCCCTATCTCTCGGATATCGAGGATGGGGCTTTTCGCTTGGGGCTCTCCGAGGAGGGCTTACCTTGTCTCCTGAAGATGGCCCGGGCCGATGGCGGTTCGAACGCGTGCGGCTGGCCCGGCCGCGGCCCCTGGCGGTGGTTGTCAGCCTGGCCCTGGTGGCGGCCGCGGTCCTGGCGCCCGCCTCCCTGGCGGGGGCGGGCGGGAGCCCGGCCCTGACGGGCAAGGGCGCGCAAATGCTCAACCTGGTCAACGCTGAGCGCCAGCGCTACGGGGTCCGTCCCCTGGTCTACGACCCGGTGCTTGCCTCTGTCGCCGAGGCCCACGCCCGCGACATGATCGGGCGGGGGTACTTCGGCCACATCTCGCCCCGGGGGACCACCCCCGCCGCCCGGGCGGGGCGGGCCGGGCTCAGGTTCTCTGCCCTGGGAGAGAACCTCGCCGGAGACACGTCGGTGGCCGACGCGCACCGCCTGCTGGTGGCCAGCCCGCCTCACCGCGCCAACCTGCTCAACGCTGCCTACACGCGGATGGGGGTATCGGTGGTGGAGGGAGGCCCCTACGGGCTCATGATCGTCGAGCTATTCTTTGCGCCGGCGGCCGACCTGACGGTCGCGACCCGGTAGTCCCCCCGATCGCCCAGGACCCCGCCGCAAGCGGGGTTCTGGTTCTTTTTTGCGGCGGGCCTGGCCCGCCCGTCCCCGGGGCCGGGGCCCCGGAAGGGTGCCCCGGGGAAGGTACGCGGCCGCCGGCCGGCGAATCTCCTACCCGGGACAGTTTGGCCTAAAAGGCCAATACTATGGCTGGTTTCACCGGGGAAGAGGGGGAGCGACGGGCTTGACCAAGGCGCTGCAGCGGATCGGAATCCTCACCGGGGGCGGGGACGCCCCGGGCCTCAACGCGGTGCTTCGCGCCGTGGTCAAGGCGGCCGCCGGCCAGGGCCTGGAGGTCCTGGGCATTGAGGACGGCTTCTCCGGCCTGATCACCGGAAACTCCCGGCGGCTGGCCACTCGCGATGTTTCCGGCATCCTGCCGCGGGGCGGGACGATCCTGGGCGCCTCCAACCGCGACAACCCTTTCAAATACGCCGCGGAGCGCGGCGGCCGGACGGTGATCGAGGACGTTTCGGACCAGGTCATCGCCCGCGCGGCCGAGTGGGCGTTGGACGCCCTGGTGGTGGTGGGGGGCGACGGATCGCTCGCCATTGCCCGGGAGCTGTGGGAGAAGGGCCTGGCGGTGGTAGGGGTGCCCAAGACCATCGACAACGACCTCTCTTCCACCGACCAGACCTTCGGTTTTGACACCGCCCTGATGACGGCGACCGAGGCGATCGACAAACTGCACACCACCGCCGAAGCGCACCACCGGGTGATGGTGGTGGAGGTGATGGGCCGCTACGCCGGTTGGATCGCCCTGCAGGCCGGCCTGGCGGGCGGCGCGGACGTGATCCTGATCCCCGAGATCCCCTTCGACATCGAGGCCGTGTGCGCGAA
>JAJYMS010000248.1 GCA_021786825.1 Bacillota bacterium
CACGGTCCGCGGTCTCGAGGGCGAGATTGGCGTTCTGCTCCACCAACAGGATCGTGGTGCCCGTTTCCCGCAGCTTGGGGATTTGTTCGAAGATCTGCTGGACGAGAATGGGCGCCAGGCCCATGGACGGCTCGTCCAGCAGGAGCAACCGCGGCTCGGACATCAGCCCCCGGGCGATGGCCAGCATCTGCTGCTCGCCCCCCGACAGGCTACCCCCGGCCTGTTTATGGCGCTCCCGCAGATGGGGAAACATGGCGTACATGGTCTCCATGCGGGCGCTGATCTCCCGTGGGTTACGCCGGCTGAAAGCCCCGATCCGGAGGTTTTCCGCCACCGACAGGGTGGGGAAGATTCGCCGCCCCTCGGGGACCATGGCGATGCCCCAGGTCACCAGTTCTGAAGCCGGCCGGCCGGCCAGCTCCTTGCCTTCCAACCGAACGGAACCGGACGTCGGGCGCAGTAGGCCGACCAGCGTCCGCAGCAGCGTAGTCTTGCCAGCACCGTTGGCACCGATCAAGGTCACCAACTCGCCCTTTTTGATGTGCAGGGAGACTCCGTGCAGCACCGGTCCCTCGCCGTATCCAACCACCAGGTCCTGGACCACCAGCATCAGTGCTTCCTCCCGAGGTAGGCCTCTTGAACCCGTTCATTCACCTCCACCTCCGCCGCCGTTCCCTCGGCGATCTTGACCCCGTGATCGAGCACGGTGACCCGGTCACAAAGGGACATGACCATCCGCATGTTGTGCTCGATGATCAGGATGGTGATGCCCCGGTCCCTGATGCGGCGGCAGAGGGCCGTGAGCTGCACCGCCTCGCCCGAATTGAGGCCGGCGGCAGGCTCGTCCATCAGAATCATGGATGGCCGGGCGGACAGGGCCCGGGCGATATCCAGGCTCTTTTGCGCCCCGTAGGGCATCGACCCCGCCCGCGTCCCGGCCCACTGGCTCAGGCCCGCAAACTCCAGCACCTCCGTCGCCGCCGCCAGCCCCTCCCGGTCGGCGCGCCGGGTGCGCGAACCTCCCAGCAGGGCGTGGTACGGCTCGGCGCGGAGGTACCGGTAGGAGCCTATGAAGACGTTTTCCAGCGCCGTCATGTCCCGGAAGATCTGCGGGCTCTGGAAGCTGCGGCCTAGCCCCAGGCGGATCCGCCGGTGCGTCCCCTGGCGGGTGATGTTCACCCCCCGGAAAGTTACGCTGCCGGAGTCCGAGATGCAAAAGCCGGTGAGGAGGTTGAGAAACGTGGTCTTGCCCGAGCCGTTGGGGCCGACCAGCCCCCTGATCTCGCCCGGTTGGATGTCGATATCCAGCTTGTTCACCGCGGTAAGACCGCCGAAGGTCTTGGTGACCTGCCGGGCGGTCAGCAAGGGGGAAGCCGCTTCCACCCCGGGGCCCATCACACCGCCCTTCCTTCCGCCGCACCCCGCCGTCCGAGGCGGCCCGTGGCGGCGCGGCTGATCCCCTGCACCAGCCCGGCCAGTCCCGCCGGCAGGAAGGTCATGCAAAAGACCAGCACCACCCCGTAGACCAGCATGATGTAGGACTGCAGCTCCCGCGTGTATTGGGCCAGGAACTGCATGACGACCGCCCCCAGGATCGTACCCCCCAGGCTGGTGGAACCGCCGACCACCATCATCACCAGGATAAAGATGGACTTGTCCACCGAGAACATGTCGGGATTGGCGAACCCCTGGGTGTGAACCAGGAGGCTGCCAGCCACTCCGGCGAAGGCGACCCCCAGGATGATGGTCTTGACCTGGGTCCAGGGCACGTTGATCCCGCTGGCCCAGGCCGCCACCTCATTCTGCTTGATGGCCCTCAGGGAGCGCCCGTAGGACGAAGACAGGAGGCGCTCGAAGACCACGTACTGGAATACCAGGAAAAACAGCACCACGTAATACATGGAAAGCGGCGTCTGGGCGGTCCAGCCGAAGAGCTCAAGGGGCCCGATCCCCAGGAACCCGTTGACCCCCCCGGTAAAGGGGAGTTCCCGGAAAAATACCACCGCCATGGCGCCGATGGCAAAGGTGGACATGGCGAAATAGGTCCCCTTGAGGCGGACGATGGGGGCCAGGATGAATCCGAGGGCCACCGTCACCGCCACCGCTCCCGCCAGCCCCAGCAGCCAGGGCCAGTGCAGGCGGGCCGTCAGGTAGGCGGAGGTGTACCCCCCGGCGCCCCAGAAAGCCGCCGAACACAGGAACAGGAGACCCGTGCTGCCGAGCATGAGCTGCAGCCCCATGGAGAGCATGATATAGATCATCGTGTTGCTGAGAAACATCAGGACGAAATTGTTGTCCTGGACAACGAGCGAAAGGATCACCCCGACGGCCGCGATAGCCAGCGGGGCTACCCAGTTTCGACCCCCCACCACCATTCCCCCCTAGCAAGCTAGTCGCGGCCGACACCGTTGGGCGTCAGGACGGCCTTGATCGGCTCCACCCCGGGAACCTCCCGGGCCACGCAGTGGATGGCATGCTCCGCCTCGTCCAGCGGGAAATGGTGAGTGACCATCTTCTCCACCGGGTAGCGGCGCGACTCCACCAGCCGCACGGCCGCCTCCACCGAATCCCACGTATGGGCGAAAACGCCGCTGACGCTGACTTCCTTGAAGATGATCTTGTCCAGGTACAGCGGTGTCAGCGTTCGCGAGCCGGTTACACCGGCTTGCACAATCCTTCCCTGCTTTCTCACCAGGTCGAGGGCGGTGGCGACGGCTGAAGGCGAACCGGTAAGGTCGATGACCATGTCCGCCCCCCGGCCGGTGATGGCCGCCACCTCCCCGGCCACATCCTGGTGCTCCACGTCGATGGTGTGTTGGGCCCCAAACTCCCGGGCCAGGGCCAGCCGCTCGCGATCCCGGGCCAGGCCGGTGGCGATGACGCACCCGGCGCCGCACTCCCGGGCGGCGATGACGGCCGAGAGCCCCTGGGGACCCACCCCCTGGACCACCACGGCGTCCCCTGGTCGAACCCTGCCGAACTCGCTCACCCAGCGGATCGCGTTGGCCAGCACCGCGCCTACCAGCACGCCGCCCTCCGCGGGCACCTGGTCGGAGATCTGGTGGACCAGGGAGCCCGGAGCCAGGTACATGTACTCGGCGTAGGCGCCCCAGAGGGCGGGCTTCACCGTGGTGGGGACGGTCGATCCGTAGGACACCCGGTTCTCGCACAGGTGGTACTGGCCGTGGACGCAGTAGTAGCAGTGGTCACAGTGGGTGCTGCCCTCCACCACCACCCGGTCGCCGGCCTTGACCCCCCACTTGCGGGAGGCCTCCGAACCGATCTCGGCGATCCGCCCCAGGATCTCGTGGCCCAGGATGATGGGCAGGCCGCCCACCGGCAACTTGCCCTTGTACCAGCCGGGATCCGAGGCGCAAACGCCGGCCTGTTCCACCCAGAGAAGGCCGTCTTCCGGGCGTATTTCCGGTTTATCGAACTCCTGGAGTTCCAGCTTGTTCAGTTCCAGCAGTACCGCTGCCCGTACCTTTTGAGCCATCCGGCCATTCGCCCCTGTCGCGGTTTGTGACGTCACCCTGCCTCAGCCCAGGGGCTTGAGCCCAAGGGCACGCAAGCTCTCGGCGTAGTCCCGCACGCCGCCCGGCAGGTCGAACCGGGGGACGAAGCCCAGGTCGCGGGCGGCCCGGGTGCCGTCGAGGACGGCATATTCGGTGTACCCCATCTTCACGTAGTCGAGCCCCGGCCCGATGGTGATGTCCGCGCCGGGTGCCACCGCCTTTACGGCGGCGGCGAAGTCCCGAAGTCCGACGGGGTGCCCCGTGCCCAGGTTGTAAACCGGCTCGGGGGTTGGCCCGGGGGCCGCTGCGGACGCGACCAGGGCTTCCGCCGCGTCCTTCACGTAAAGCTGGTCATCCTTCTGGTCGCCGCCGTCCGGGAGGCTGAGGCTGCGGCCCGCGAGACCCGACTCGATGATCCGGGAGGTCAGGGAGATGGCGCCGTGGCGCTGTAGCCGCCCGGGGCCGTAGATTGCCGGGAACCGGAGGCCGATAATGTCCTGCCCGTAAATCCGCCGGTACTGCTCCGCCATGGCCTCCACCGCCAGCTTGGTGGCACCGTAGACCGTCCGTGGCTGGCGGGGGTGATACTCGTCCACCGGGCGGTAAGTGGGGTGGCCGAACTCGCCGTCGAACTGCCCAAACACCGAGCGGCTGGAGACCCACACCACCCGGTGGGACCCCGCCGCGCGGGCCGCTTCAAAGACGTTAATGGATCCCTGGGCGTTGACCTGGAAGGCCTGGTAAGGGTTGGCCTGGGCGGCCGGGATCATCAAGACCGCCAGGTGGATGACCACCTCGACCTTCTCCTTGAGCATGACCCTCGTAAGGGTGGGCCAGTCCAGGATGTCGCCCACCACCAAATCCACGTTGTCCTTGAGGGAACCCAGCAGGCTGTAGTCGGCCCGTTGGTCCAGGAGCAGCGGCCGGATTCCCCTCTCCACCAGCCCGGCGGCCACCCAGGAACCGATGACCCCGGTCGCTCCCGTTATCAACACCCGCCCCTGGGGCGCCCAGGTCGCTTGTTTCTTGGACTCCTTCACCTTGGCGGCAAACCTCCTCCTGTCGTCTGCTCGCAATTCTCGCCTGAAACCCTAGTCCCACAGCAACGAACCCCACTTGGCCCGGATCCGGTCCAGATACTCGGCGCTCGAGCGGGCAACCACGGGGAAGTCGCCCTTGCGTTCGAAGGGAATGGTCGCGTCGATGACCGCCCGGGAATTGTACGGAACACGCTGGTCGACCAACATGGGGTCGGCCTTGGAGCCCCAGGCCTTGCGGATGATTTCGATGTCCTCCTGGGGTTCGGAGCGGGTGCACATGGCCCAGACGACCTGCTCCAGGTTGGCCGGGTCGATGTCGTCGTCCACCACGATCACGTACTTGCCCATGTAGCAGGCGGCCTGCAACTGGGAGGCCAGGAAGCCCGCCTGGCGCGAGTGCCCGCAGAAGCGGGTGGAGATGGAAACCACCACGAACTGCCGCCCACCGCCGCTCTCGTGGGCCCAGACGCCCCGGATGTCCGACACGCCGGCCTTGACCAGCGCATCCCGGATCATCGCCGACTTCAATACGGTCCGGAAGTAGGAGTAGTCGTGGGGCGGCAAGCCCGGCGGGGTGCCGAGGATGATCGGGTCGCGCCGGCGGTAGACCGCCTCGACGGCCAGGTAGGGAACCGGCGCGGAACTGTGGGAGTAGTAACCGGTCCACTCCCCGAAGGGGCCCTCCGAGGCCACCTTGTCGGGGTAGAGGTAACCCTCCAGGACCAACTCGGCGGCCGACGGGATGGGCAGCCCGGTGATGGGTCCCTTGATTACCTCAACCGGCCGCCCGAGGATCGCTCCGGCGTAGTTGTACTCGCTGATCCCGGTGGGCACCTCAAGCCCCGAGAGCATCATCAGGAGCGGGTGGTGGCCGACGGAAACCGCCACCGGGGCCCGCCCTTCCTTGGCGAACCCCTTCTCGATCTGAATCCGGCCATGCTTGCCGGGGATGATGTGGATGGTCAGTTTGTTCCGGTCCACCACCATGCAGCGGTAGGCGCCGATGTTGACCCAGCCCGTCTCCGGATCCCGGGTGATCACCCCGGTGCCGGTCCCCAGGTAGCGCCCCCCGTCCAGTTCGTGCCACTTGGGAGCGGGAAAACGGCCGAGGTCAATCTCCTTCCCCTGCTCGACGACCTCCAGTACCGGGCCGGTGGTGACCACCTTCGGATCCATCCGGCCGGCCTCGGTCTCCCACTGCAAGGGCTTCCCCTCCAGGGCCCGAATCAGGGAACCGCCGGTGTAGTCACTGCCCATCCCCAGGGTCACACCCAGGCGCCGGGGACTGCCGGTCGCGGTGGTGAGCACCCGGTAGCCGGCCGGGTAGTCCTTGATCCGGTCGAAGAGCAGCGCCGGGCCCCGGCGCATGTAGTTGGCCTCCGAGATGCCACCGATCTCCAGGTCCCAGTCGGCACCTTCCACCAGCTTCAGTTCGCCGAGTGCCTCCACGTCCTGGAGCCACTGCCGCAGGTCGGGTACCGCCACAACAGTCACCTCCGCCTCTATTCGTTGCTGAAAACCGCAATGCTGGCCTGGGAGAAAACGCCTCCGGTGTTGGATGCCACGGCGTACCTGGCGTTGGGGACCTGGCGCTCACCGGCCTCGCCGCGCAACTGGATCACGCACTCGGCGGCCTGGGCAACCCCCTTGGCCCCCGAAGCGAACCCGAAGCGAACGTTGCCGCCATCGGTGCAGGTCGGGCAGCGCCCGGTCACGCCGGTCTCCCCCTCCATCACCGCGCGGCCCGCCTCCCCGCGGCCGAAGAGACCCATTGACTCCAAGGCCACCAACCCGGCGGCCTGGCGGTCGTACACCTGGGCCAGGTCCACCTGCTCGGGGGTGATCCCGGCCATCCGGTAAGCCTCCCGGGCAGCGATGTGCATGATCTGGGAGAAGGTCAGGTCGTTAGCATCGTTGCCCGGCAGGCCCCGATCCTGGTAGTGGACGTGGTGGCCGAGGTAGTGGGAGGTGTTCTTGAAGCTGATCCCCCGGATGTAGACCGGCTTGTGCCGCTGGAAGCGCCTGGCCTGGTCGCCGGGGACCAGGACGATGGCCGCCGCGGCCTCACCCCCGGCCGACTCGCGCAGATTCTCGCCCGCCGGGGTGCCGGCGATCACGTCCTCCCAGGCCAGGGGAGGCAGTTTGTACGCCATCGCCTTCGAGTTGCGCTTGGCGTACCAGTCGCACTGCATCGCCCACTTGGCGTAGGGCTCCAGGGTATAGTGATAGCGGCGGCGGTAAGCCTCGTTGACCAGGGAAAAGCCGTCTGCGTGGCTGAAACCGAGCATGTAGTCGTAGTCCGTGTCGAAGCTGACGTTGATCAGTTCGAAGCGGTGAATCGGGTCGGTCAGCTTCTCGAAACCGGTAACCAGCACCGTATCGTACAGCCCGGAGGCCACCCAGCCGAAGGCGGCCGTCAGGCCCATCGAACTGGAGCAGCAGTTGGCGCTGATTTGGGCCACCGGCGCCGGGGAGATGCCCAGCAGGTCGGACACGATGGGGCCGATACCCCCCGTTTCGATGGCGATCTCGCCCTGGTACCCGACGGTCGCCGCCTCAACCTCACGGGGATTGATTCCGGCATCGGCGAAACACTCGGCGGCGGCCTCCAGGAGGAGGTCCTTCCAGCCCTTCTCCAGATGTACCCGCCCATGCGGCGTGATGCCCACTCCCACGACCGCTACCTCGCGCAGCGGACGTCTCATACGCAAACCCTCCCCGAGACTGCGGTTAGCCCGACAAGCTAGAAGTTGGGGGCCAGGGGGAACTCCGGCCGCAGGTACTTGTACTCGAACTTGTTGGCCAGGGCGTAGTCCACGTAGCGCTTGTCCTGGATCAGGTCCTGGACGCTGCGGCCCGGCCGCTGCTGCCAGGCCTTGATCTCGCGGGTGACGGTCAAGGAGAAGGCGTCCGCCCCGGCCCCGAAGCCGTAAGCCACGAGCAGGACGCGCTGCCCCGCCTTGGCCTGGTCCAGGACCTGAGCCAGGCCGAGCAGGGTGCTGGCCGAGCCGCAATCCCCGATCCGGTCCGCCACGGCGCCCGGGGCGATCTGCTCCCGTTCAAAGCCAAGCCGTTTCCCGACGGTGTAAGGGGTGTTCCCGTAGGGCTGCTGAAGCACCACGTAGTCGTAATCCCTGGCGGTGGTGCCGGTGGCGTCGAAGAGTTCCCCGGCGGCGGCCTCGGAGTCCTGACTGAGGCCGAGTTGAAAGACGTCGCCTCCAAGCCCGGATCCGCAGCGAATCCATCGCTCCCCCTCCAGGCGGAAGAAGTCGGACAGCTCCCGGGCGACCGAGGCCGTGTGCTCGATGGTGGCGACGACCCCCTCCGTCCCGAGGAGGAAGGCGGCAGCGCCGGCGGACGCCGTGTACTCGTAGTTGTCGCCGGGCGGCACGTGCCGGTTGACCGTGTCCGAGGCGACGACCAGAACGTTTTCGACCATCTTCGCCTTGATCATGGCGAACCCCGCCTGCATGGCGGAGGTCCCGGACTTGCCGGCAAACTGCACGTCGGCGGCGAAAATCCGGCGCGGCAAACCCAGCATTTCCGCCAGGGTGGTGCAGGAGGGGCGGGAGTCCCAGGGGTTGGTGTAAGTGCCGAAGTAGAAGGCGCCGATCTCCCCTCCGGTGAGGCCCAGCCGGTCCAGGGCACGGGTACCGGCCTTGGCC
>JAJYMS010000230.1 GCA_021786825.1 Bacillota bacterium
CTGTGACATAGGCGGAGGAAGTCCTCCCTTCGGGGAGATGTGGTGTCTTCGATCAACACCTGACTTTCCTACCGCCTATCGATTTTCCTCCACACTTCTTACTCTAGAGCCGCCGGGCCGTTGACACCCGTGAGGGCCGATGGTAAGATAGGACAGCAAAATGGGAAAAACTCATCCAGAGAGGTCGAGGGACTGGCCCGATGACGCCTCGGCAACCGGCCGATACCTTCCCGCGGAACGGTGCCAATTCCAGCAGATGAGAGGCGGTCTTCAACCTCTTTCTCCCGCGGAAGGAGGTTTTTGTTTTGCCTTCGACCAAGACGACACAGGCCCAGCGCAGTTTCGCCCTCGATCGGCTGCGGCTGCGCAAGTCCGAGGTCTTGCGCTACCTTGGCTACCGGCGCCATGCCACCGAACTCACCCCCCGGGTCGACCACCTGCTGGATGATTGTCTGGCGGAGGCTCCGGCGCTGATAACCGGCCGGGCGGTGACGGTGGACCTCGAAGCGGCGGTCCGGGCTGGCGGCGTGCAGGTGCTTTCCCCGGCAGGCCGGCAACTCGAGCTGAAGAGCGTCCGTCTCGCCGATCATCTGCAGGGCTGCCGGCGCCTGACCCTCCTGGTGGTGACCGCCGGCCCCGGTCTGGAGGATTTCGCCGCGGCGGAGATGCTGGCTGGCAACTACGCCCGGGGCGTAATTTTCGACGCCATCGGCTCGGAGGCGGTGGAGGCGGCGGCCGACGCCGTGGAAGCCGAGGTTGCCGGGCGGGCCGCGGCGGAGGGGGCCGCTACGACCTGGCGCTTCAGCCCCGGCTACGGCGATTGGTCCCTGGACGCCCAGCCCGCCCTGCTTGAACTGACCGGCGCCGCCGGACTGGGCATTTCGCTTACCGAGGCGCAGATGCTCAAGCCCCAGAAGAGCGTATCGGCCGTGATCGGCTGGTACCCCTGCCCCGACCCGGAGGGGATGCGGGCGGCCCGACGCGAGCGAACCAAATGCCGCGGGTGTGGACAGGGCGCGTGTTCGTACCGGCGGGTCCCGGCCGAGGAGGTTGAAGGATGAACCAGCCCCTGCTGGATCGCCTGCGGGACCACGTGGTCGTCTTCGACGGCGCCATGGGCACCCAACTGCAGGCCGCGGGCCTTCCTCCGGGAGCGGCTCCCGAGAGTTGGAACCTGGCGCGGCCGGACCAGATCGTTGCCATCCATCGCGCCTACCTGGAGGCAGGGGCGGAAGCGGTGGAGACCAACAGCTTCGGCGCGAACGAAGTGAAGCTGGCGGAATACGGACTGGCGCACGAGGCCGAGGAGATCAACGTGGCCGCCGCCCGCCTGGCGCGGCGGGCGGTGGAGGAGGCCTACCGCTCCGGCCGGGGCGCTCCCGCCGGCCTCCCGGGGTTGGTGGCCGGCTCCATCGGGCCCACTGGAAAGTTCGTCGAGCCGCTGGGCGACCTGGAGTTCGAGCGCGCCATAGCCATCTTCGGCCGGCAGGCGGCGGCCCTGGAGCGCGGCGGGGCCGACGTCATGATCATCGAAACGATGGCCGACCTGGGCGAACTGAAGGCGGCCGTGATCGGCGTCCAGACGCAGACCCGGTTGCCCGTGATCGCCCAGATGACCTTCAACGCCGACGGGCGGACATTCACCGGGACCGACCCGGCGACGGCAATGGCGGTGCTGCAGGGCCTGGGGGTGCAGGTGATCGGGGCCAACTGCTCCGGCGGGCCGGCGGAACTGCTGCCCGTGCTGGAAAGGATGGCCGCCCTCGGAGGAACCCCGCTGTCGTTGCAACCCAACGCCGGCCTGCCCCGGCTGACGCGAGACGGAACCGTCTACCCGCTGGACCCTGCCGAGTTCGCCGCTTTCGGCCCGGGGATGGTCAAGGCCGGGGCCTCGCTGGTGGGCGGATGCTGTGGCACGACGCCGGCGCACATCCGGGCCCTGGCGGCGGCGGCGCGGGAACTGAAGCCCCCGCAACCCGCCGGCGGTCCCCTCTTCGCCCTCGCCGGGCGCACGCTGGCGGTGTTTTTCCGGGAGGAGAACCTCCCCGTGCTGGTGGGCGAGCGGATCAACCCCACGGCGCGGCGGAAACTGGCCGATGACATCCGGGGCGACCGGTTCGAATTGGTACGCTCCGAGGCGAGCGCCCAGGCCCGGGCTGGAGCCCACGTGCTGGACCTCAACGTGGGCGTCCCCGGGATCGACGAGGCCGCGGCCATGGCCCGCGCCGTGGCCGCCGTGCAGGCCACCGTCGACCTGCCGCTGTCCCTGGACTCGCCCAACCCCCCGGCCCTGGAGGCTGGGTTGCGCCGTTTCATCGGCAAGCCCCTGCTGAACTCGGTCACCGGGGAAAAGGCCCGCCTGGAGGCGGTCCTGCCCCTGGCCAAGCGCTACGGCGCCGGCGTGATCGCTCTGACCCTGGACGACCAGGGAATTCCGCTTACGGCGGAGGCCCGCCTGGCGGTGGCCGAAAAGATCCTCGACCGCGCTCTGGCCCTGGGGATTCCACGCCACAATATCATCGTCGACTGCCTGGTGCTCACCGTCGCGGCCCAGCCCCGCGAGGCCATGGAGACCCCCCGGACGGTCCGGCTGGTCAAGGAGAAACTGGGCCTCCCCACCATCTTGGGTGTCAGCAACGTGTCTTACGGGCTGCCGCGGCGGGAACTCCTGAACTCGGCCTACCTGGCAGCCAACCTGGCCCACGGCCTGGATGCGGCCATCGTCAATCCCCGGGATCAACGGGTCTGGGAGGCGGTGCGAGCGATGCGCCTGTTGCAGCACCGCGACCGCAACGCCGCTGAGTACATCAGCTTTGCGACTTCGCTCGCCGGGGTGGACGAAACGCCCCCCAAGGGGGCCCCGCCCGCCGCCGGCCACGAGATTCCAGAAGCGTTGCGCCAGGCGCTCCGCGAGGGAAACCGGGAGAGCATCCTAACCCTTTTGGAGCACGCCCTGCGCTCCGGCTGGGGCGCCATGCAAATCCTGAACGAGGTTCTGATCCCGACCCTGGAGGCCCTGGGCGACGACTTCGGCGCCGGCAAGGTGTTCCTGCCGCAATTGATGCTGGCTGCCGAGGCGATGAAGGCGGCCTTCGGCCGGCTCCGCCCGGAACTCGGACAGGCGGCCTCCCGGCGACGCGGCACGGTGGTGCTGGCCACCGTGGAGGGGGATATCCACGATATCGGCAAGAACATTGTGGGGGTGCTGCTGGAGAACTACGGGTTCCGGGTGGTCGATCTGGGCAAGGGGGTGCCCGCCTCCCGGATCGTCGAGGCGGCCCGCGCGGAGGGGGCCGACATCGTCGGCCTTTCGGCCCTGATGACCACCACCATGCCCCAGATGCGACGAGTTCTGGAGGCGGCGAGGCAGGCTGCCCTGCCCAGCCGGATCATCATCGGGGGAGCTGTGACCACTCCGCAGTACGCCAGGGAAATCGGTGCCCACGGCCATGGTAAGGACGCGCGAGCCGCGGTCGAGCTGTGCCGGGAACTGACCAGCCAGAGAGGGGGATAACTGTATGAGCCAGCGCAACCTGTTTACCTCTGAATCCGTCACCGAGGGTCACCCTGACAAGGTGGCCGACCAGATCTCCGACGCCATTCTGGACGCCATCCTGGCCAAGGACCCGGTGGCGCGCGTGGCGTGCGAGACGGCGGTGACGACCGGCCTGGTGCTGGTGGCGGGGGAAATTACCACGAACTGCTACGTCGACATGCCCCGGGCGGTTCGCGACACGATCCGCGGAATTGGCTATACTCGCGCCAAGTACGGCTTCGACGGCTCCACCTGTGCCGTCCTGCTCTCGATTGACGAACAATCCCCGGACATCGCGGTGGGGGTTAACCAGGCCCTGGAGGTGCGCGAAGGCGGGGAATGGACGGACGACCTGGAGGCCACCGGGGCGGGCGACCAGGGAATGATGTTCGGGTTCGCCTGCAACGAGACTGCCGAGCTGATGCCCATGCCGATTTCACTGGCCCACCGGCTGGCCCGGCGCCTGGCGGAGGTGCGCAAGAGTCGCGAACTTCCCTACCTGCGTCCCGATGGCAAGACCCAGGTGACCGTGGAGTACGAGGACGGGCGGCCGGTGCGGGTCGACACGGTGGTCATCGCCGCCCAGCATAAACCGGACACTTCCTTGGAGGCAATCCGGTCCGACGTGGTCGAGAAAGTGGTGAAAGCTGTCATCCCCGCTGACCTGATGGACGGGCGGACCCGCTACCTGGTGAACCCCACGGGCCGTTTCGTGGTGGGGGGCCCGCAGGGAGACTCGGGCCTGACCGGCCGCAAAATCATCGTGGATACGTACGGGGGCTACGCACGCCACGGAGGCGGGGCCTTTTCGGGGAAGGACCCGACCAAAGTCGATCGCTCGGCCGCTTACGCCGCCCGCTGGGTGGCCAAGAACGTGGTGGCGGCCGGGCTGGCCGACAAGTGCGAGCTGCAACTCGCCTACGCCATCGGAGTGGCGCGGCCGGTCTCGATCACGGCCAACACCTTCGGTACCGGTTTGCTGGACGACGTGGCCCTGGTGGGATTGATCCAGCAGCACTTTGACCTGCGCCCTGCCGCCATCATCCGCGACCTCGACCTGCGGCGGCCCATCTACCGGCAGACCGCGGCTTATGGGCACTTCGGCCGACCCGATCTCGACTTGCCCTGGGAGCGCACCGACCGCGCCGACTCTCTGCGCCGGGCGGCGGGGGCCGGTCAGGTGTTGTCCGTAACCGCCGCGCCAAGACGGTAAAGCCCGCGTGAACCCCCGCGGTCTCCGGACCAATATAATGGAGATGCGACCTGACCACGCGTCGGTCGGACCGCAAGCGGGGGATGACAGGTGGGTCTCTGGTTCGGCGCGATCGTAACCTTTATGGCGGCGTACGGCCTGGCGACGCTGGCCGCGGGATGGTGGCATTGGGCCCGAAGGCGCGGACAGGACCGCAAAATACGCCCGTTCGTGAGCCTGCTCCTGCTGGTCCGCGACCAGGAGGACGTCGTCGAGGGGGTGGTCCGCGAACTGCTGGGCATCGCCTACCTGAGCCGGCCCGGTCTGACCAACTATGAACTGGTGGCGGTGGACGACGGTTCGTCCGACGGTTCGGGAGAGATCCTGGAGCGCCTGGCGCGGGGTTGCCAGCGGATTAAGGTCGTGCGCCTGGACCGCCCGCGGGGATCCGCCGAATCCGCGGCGCAGGTGGGCCTGTTCCTCTGCCGCAGCCGGGTGGTGATCCTGCTCGACCTGCGGGGACCCTTCCCGCCGGAGGAGGTCGTGCACGCGGCCCACTACCTGCTTGGCGAGCCACGGGAACCAAAAGGGTCGTATCAACTCGCTACCTGAACGGGCAGATTTTCCCCGGCTCGTTTCCGATTGTTGGAGGATTGCCGCCGGATCGTGCCGAATCATGGCACATGCGCAAGTTGCTGGTCTCCCAGTTGAAGCCCGGCATGGTGGTGGGACGCTCGGTGGTCTCCCTGAGCGGGGCTATTCTCTTGCGCTCGGGGGTCCGCCTCAGCGAGGCCCTGATCGGGCACCTGAAGGAGAAAGGCATTCCGGCCCTCTATATCAGCCAGGAGGACGAGCTCCTCGAGGCGTCGGTGGAGGACGTCGTCTCCGAGGAGTCCCGCCGGCACGCGCAGGTCGCCGTGCAGGAGGTCATGACCTCGGTCAGGCAGGAGCTGGAGACCGGGCGGGCGGCCAGCGTCGCGGGGGCCCATGAAGCCAAGGCGCAGAGCATCACCCAGGAGCTGGTCGACCAAATCGTCACCAATCGGGAACTGACGCTGAACATGAGCGACATCCGCAGCAAGGACGACTACACCTTCGCCCACTCGGTGCACGTCGGGATCATGGCCATCATGACGGGGATCTCCCTGGGGTATGATCAGACGCGGCTCCGGGACCTTGGCGTCGGTGCGATCCTCCACGACATCGGCAAGGTGAAGATTCCGACTGGAATAGCCAACAAGGTCGGCAAGCTCACCCCCGAGGAGTTCGAGGTGATGAAGACGCACGCTGAGGCCGGTTTTGAAATTCTTCGTCGCCAGCTCGACTTCAGCGTGCTTTCTGCCCACGTGGCCTTCCAGCACCACGAACGGCACGGCGGCCAGGGGTACCCACGCGGCCTCTCAGGCGACCAGATTCATGAATTTGGGCGCATCGTCGCGGTGGTGGACGCCTATGACGCGCTCACCTGCGACCGGCCATTTCGTCCCGGGTATCTCCCCCATGAGGCGGCCGAGATGCTGTTCGGCGCGGGTGACTTCCTTTTCGAGTACCGGATCGTCAAGGCCTTTCTCGACAACGTCGCCCTTTACCCCGTCGGGTCCGTCGTGGAGCTCTCCGACGGGACCAAGGGAGTGGTGGTCGAGGCGTCCAAGCTACTGATCACGCGCCCCCGGATTCGCCTGGTCTGGGACGCCGAAGGCGACCAGATGCGCCCGCCGGTGGAGATCAACCTGCTCGAACACCCCACGTTGCTGGTGACTCGCGTCTTCACGTCCCCGACGGAGGCCGGGGGGGAAGCGGTGCCACAGGGGTTGCAGGCATGAAAATCCTGAGGGCCGCGGTTGAAGGGGCACTCTCCCTCCTTTACCCCGGCGTCGGGTGCGCCGTCTGCGGGGGAGTCGACGGGACGCAGCGGGTGGACAGTTCCGACGGCCGGGGCAGTTTCCAGCTCTGCGACCGGTGCGTCGAAGCCTACCTGAAAGGGGAGCGCCGTTGCTGTCCCCGGTGCGGGCGCGGTTGGGGCGATGGCGCCGGCGAGTGCCCGGACTGCCGCCGCGCCCCCCCGGCCTTCTCCCATTGCGTGGCGGTCGCCGACTACGCGGGGGAGATCAAGGGAGCGGTGCACCGACTCAAGTACGAGGCCGAGCGCTCCCTGGCAGAACCCCTGGGGTTGCTCCTGGCGGCCCGGACCCCGCCCAGCTTGGCCGATACCCCGGTGCTCGTTCCGGTGCCGCTGCACGCGAGCCGCCTGCGCGACCGGGGATTCAACCAGGCGGAGCTGCTGGCCGCGGCGGTGGCCCGCTGGCTCGGCTGGCCCCTGGCCGGTTCGGCGCTGGTCCGGGACCGAACAACCCCGCCCCAGGCATTCCTGAACCGGGCGGAGCGCCAGCATAACCTGAAGGGAGCTTTCCGGGCGCCCCCGCTGGCCGGGGTCCGGGGGCGGGGAATCGTCCTCGTCGACGACGTCGTCACCACCGGCAGTACTTTGCACGAATGCGCCCGGGTCCTCCTGGCGGCCGGGGCGCGGCGGGTGGACGGGCTGGTGGTGGCCGCCACGGCCCACCACGCCACTGATTCCTACGGGGGGTGAAAGGGTGGATATCCGCAATTGTTCCAGGTGCAACCAATTGTTTGTTTACCAGGGCCGCGGGATTTGTGCGGCCTGCCAGGCCGAGGAGGAGCACGAGTTCGACAAGTGCCGGGACTTCTTGGAGAAGCAGCCACAGGCGTCGCTGGAAGAGGTGTCCCAGGCCACCGGCGTCCCGGTCAACCGGATCCTGGCGTTCTTACGGGACGGCCGCCTGATCTCCAAGGACCCGGCCATGGGGGGCCTTCGTTGCCAGGTTTGCGGCGCTCCGGTGACCTCCGGCCGCTTCTGCCCGGCCTGTGCCGACAAACTGAGGACGGGTATCGAGCGCGGCATCCAACAGAACGAAAAAGGGAAAAACGCCATGCACACCTGGGGCAACAGGAAGGATAAGGAAGAACCCCCGGGCTAAACTTAGCCGGCTTCCGACTCGATAAAATAACGGTAAGGTTTCCCGTCTCGTGTAAGGGGGTACAGCAGTGAAAGTCAATGGACAGCAGCCTGACCGGGTCGCCGCGATCTACAACCGGGAACTGAACCGAACCCGGGAGGCGGCCAGGGAGAAGCAGGTAAGGCCTGCCAAGAGCGGCGCCGCCCACGGAGCACCGGAGGCGGACCAGGTTGTCATCTCCGAGGAGGCCCGGGAGGTCCGGGTGTACCGCGAAAAGTTGGCTGAACTCCCCGATGAGCGTCCGGAGAAGGTTGAGGAATTGCGCCGGGAGGTTACCGGTGGCACCTACCGGCCGGACGCCCGGAAGGTTGCCGAGGCCCTGACCGAGAATGGTAAAGTGGACCGGCTGGTCTGAAAGCGGCGGTGAGGGACGTGGACGGGAGCGTACTGGAGAATCTGGCATCCATCCTGGATGAACAGGCGGAGGTGT
>JAJYMS010000041.1 GCA_021786825.1 Bacillota bacterium
CGTTAAGTTGCTGCGCCAGCATGCCCGACGCAGCGGACCAGAGCGAACGGATCAATGCCCTCGCCTCCCCTTGGTCGGCGACCGCCGTCGTTTGGCCGCCGGGACCTCCTCCCCGTTTCCTGTAAGAACCAGGACCGGTTCGGTCCGGCCTCGGAAGATTATTCCTCTGACACTATTCTACACTGTTCGTCATTCTCCTCCACCCCTCAGCGGTAGTTGATGACCCCGTAGCGGTATTCGAGCCGCATCCGGTCTCCCAACACTTGGATCAAACGGTCCAGCAGGGCCGTAGCCTCCCCCTTGGTGAGCACCCGGCCCGGCAGGACGGCCCCGTCGCTGTCCCCCCGGACCAATCCCAGGGTGGTGGCGATGTAAAGGGGGTCTCGCGCCCACCCCGGGATCTCCGCGTCGTCCCGGTAGGGCGTCCGGTAGGCGAGGTCGGACCGGTACTGCAGACCCAAAGACCGGACGATCATCGTCACCGCCTGGGCCCGGGTGAGGGGCCCTTCCGGGAAGAAGACGCGCTGCTCAACCCCTTGCACGATCCCTTCGGCGGTGGCCGCGGTGATCAGGCGGTACCGGGGATCCCCCACGGGTACGTCCTGGAAGGTGCTGGCCTGGGACCCTGCCCCGCTGGAGGAGGGAGCCGGCTCCAGTCCCAGGGTCCTGGCCAGGGCCGCGGTGAATTCCCCCCTGGTCATCGGCAGGGTGGGCCCGAAGGTCTCCCCCGGGGATAGCAGGATGCCGAGCCCGTGCAGTTTTTCAATTTCCTCCCGGGCCCAGTGGCCGTTCACGTCCACCAGGTCAGGAACCGGCAGACGATGGAGGGCGGGGTTGGTGCTCAGTTGCTGCTCCAGGCTGCCGGGGCTGCGCGCGCCGGAGCGGAGGGTTCCCGTCGCGTCAAAAGCGGGGAGATCCCAATTCAGGCGCAGGACCCGCTCGTCCCAGTCCCTGAGCAGGTAACCGTCGGCAAGGCTGCTGGTGACCGGGTCGGAGCGCAGCGCTTCCACTCGGCGCAGGTGGCTGCCGGAAGTGTCGAAGTGGGCGGTCGCCAACCAGTTCACGTCCTGGGGGGCGGCCCCGGCGGCGGTGGCCCCGGTGGCGGTGGCCCCGGTGGCGGCCGGAATGGTCCGCTGGTACTGCACGGTGTAATCCCCGACCGTGGTCTGGGTGCTGCCCCACTGGTTGCGGTAGCCGATGGTCCGCCCGGAACCGAGGACCTCGACCGTCCCCTCACTCCGGTTGATGGAATAGACCCGGCGTTCAGACCAGTTGCCGGGGGCGTAGTTCACCCCCGGGCGGTGGTCCTCGACCGACGCGGACGATAGTTCGTAGCTTTCCAGGCGGTATCGCACTCCGCCCGCGGTCAGCGTTTCGGCGAAGCGGTCGACGGTCGTGACCAGCGAGGTCTGATCCTTGACCGCGGTCTTTTCCAAGCGGGTGGTCAGGGATAGAGTGCGGGTGAGACTGACGTTCAGGGTGGGGTTCTCCAGCCGGTAGCTGAGCCGGCTGGTGATCACCCCGCCACGCGACGAGCCGGTAATCAGCAGCCGCTTGCCGGCGAGCGGCACCGCCTCCCCGGTAAGGAACACAACCTCGCGGTATTGGTCCTGGTTATAGACCGAGGGCAGGGGAGGCTCGGGAGCCCCCGCCGCGACCCACCACCCCGGGGCCGACCCCGGCGAAGGCGAGGCCGGGGAAGCAGCCGCCCGGGATGGTCCGGCGGCCAGCAACTGGGCCAGTAGCACCAGGAGCACCGGTGAAATCCGTTTCCTTCCGGCCACCTCATTCCCCTCCCCGGCGGCGAATGACGATGACGGCCCGGTCGGCATTCCGCAGCACCCACAGCAAGTCGCCCAGGTGCAGGTCCGAGCCGGCCAGGGGGCCCTCGGACCCGGCCAACAGCGCGCCGTTCAGGGAAAGCGGGACCGGCTCAAGGTTGGGTACCCAGCGGTGCGCCAGCGGGCTCCAGGTACGCGCCAGGCCGATCCCGGCGCTCGTGGCGGCCGGGTCAAGGTACACCACCTCGCCGACGGTGAGTTGCTGCGACGCGTAACTGGAATCCGGGGCCGACAGCAAGTTGACCGCCAGGGCGCGCCCCCCCTCGCCCAGGGCATAGAGCCATGAGCCGTTATACCGGTTGCTGTACCGGTTGAGCAACAGGCGGTCCGCCCCCACCGGGATCGCCGTCCCCGAGGTCGAGTCGATGACCAGCGTCCGTCCGTCGACGGCGAGGGTCAGCGGGTTGCCGCTTTCCGGCCCCCAACCGTCGCGTTGCAGTTCGTGGTGGTAGATAAGCTGGATGTTGCCGCCCGGACTTCCGTCAAGCTGCCCGTAGTAGGCATCGTAACCGTCCGGACCAGCTGGCTGCTGGGCGGCGACCGCCGCGCGCGGGTGCCCGTCCGCCACCTGGATCTCCAGCAAGGCCGGCTGCCCGGTATCCAGGTCGCTGGGATCGACGAGGCGGTCATCCTTGAGCGCGATGGTCGAACCGTCGGCCTCCAGCGCTTGCTGTTCACCGGTTACCCAAATCTCCCGGCGCACGGGGTTCGACGCGAGGATGTCGCTGCCGGCCGGCCGGCCCTGCCCCGGCCAGGCGGACAGCTTGACGCCGCGCTCGGCTCCGAAATCTCGTACGGCGGCCAGGTAGGCCGTCTCTCCGACCGCCTGGCGCAACGCCTCCGCGTCGGCGGCTTGCCCCTCCACAAAGAGAGCCGGGGCCGCGGCCAGTTCGACCTCCACCCGGGCGTCCGCGGGGACCCAGGTTCCGCCCCGCCAGAGGCTCGCCTCACCCAGGATCACCCGGCCGCCGTCCTGGACCGCCAGCAACCGGCCCCGGTAAAGGTGGGAAAGCCTCGCCGGGGTTGCCGGCGGTGCCGGTAAGCGAGCGTCGCCGCCGGGCGGGGGAGGCGACGCGGGTTGCAGGATATCGATCCGGACGGCCTCGCCGAAGGCCTGCGTCACCGCCACCGGCTGACCCGGCAACAGACTGTCGATGCCGGTGGGCCGACCAAAGATGGTGACCCCGGCCCCGGCCGGCAGCCTGAGCCGGGTATGGCTGCCCGCCGCGTCACTCACGTTCAGCCAACCCCCCGCGATGGCCTGCACGGTGCCGTAAAGCCTGCCCTCCGGCCGGGGCAAGACCTCGACCAGGGCTACCTCCTGGGCAGCGTTGAGCAGGTAGCGGACCTGGTCTCCCTCGGCGAGGGCTCCCAAGGTGTTGACCAGGCCGTTCTTATAGACCGGCGCGTCCCGCAGGGTCTCACCGTCGTACCGCCTCTCCGCCACGACAACGCGCGGTTCCCCCGTGTCGTTGCGCAGGTAGATGCGCGTCCGCTGGATGCCGAAGCCGGAGGGTTCGCCGTCCCCGGGGTCCAGTTCGACGCGCACCGCGAAGACCCTGCCCACCTCGCTCCGGTACCCCAGTTCCGGCAACTTGCGGGCGGCCAGCCGGTCGGACAGGACCGCCAGTTGTTCACGGGTGAGCCGGTCGCCCGGATGGAAACCGCCGTCGCCGGTCCCGGCCACCAGCTTCTCCTGCAAGGCCGCCTCCACCAGGGGGAGCCGGTCAGAACCGACCTCCGTCCAATCGTCAAAAGCGTAAATGGCCTGCACCTCCGCGCCCGTGCGGGGGCTGAGCCCCGCCGCCCGGGCCGCCCAGGCGGCGACCTCCTCCCGGCTGGCGCTGGCCGACCAATCTACTCCGCGCAGCTCCCCGGCGGTCACGATTCCGGCGCCCAGACCGCTGGCCAGCCCGTCGGTGGCCCAGGCCGGGACCGCCGGCTTGAGCGCCATGACGCTGCCGCGATACCCCGGCGCCGGGGGCGCTCCAGCCGCCCGCGCCAGGGACACGATCGCTTCGCTGCGGCGAACCGCCGCCCGGGGATGAAAGTAGGCGTCCCCGAACCCCTGCAGGATGCCCATAGCGCCGGTGCGCAGAACCGCCGGGGTGGACCAGGCTGCGTCAAGGTCCCGGTAAGCCAGGGTGGAGGCCAGTTCCGCGCCGTACCTGACGCCCGGCGAAATCGGCGCCGCTCCCAGGTCGTCGAGGGTGGAAACGGCCCGGGGCCCCAGCCCGGTGGTCAGCAGGGCGTAGCGCCCGGGAAGGGCCAGGTCCACTGACACCGCGTCCGGGGCGTAGCGCGAGAAGAGGGCCACCCAGCTTCGCCGGTCCGGGTCGTAGTAGTAGACGGCCGTCCCGGCGCGGTCGATATCGTTGCGCCGGGCGTAATCGGCAGGTAGGGCGAAGGTGGCGGTCACCAGCCGGTTAAAGATCGTTCCCCGGGTGGTCTCCAGGCCCCGGACGCTGCCGAACCGGAGGTCGTAGAAGGGGGTTAGGGCGATCCGGCCGGGCGGGAGATCGGCCCGCGCCGCGTCGAGTTCCTCTCCGGCCAGGCGTTTGACCGTCAGGGTGGCGTAGGCGTCCACCGGCCCGGACGCCGCGGTGGGGGTGAGGCCCGTGGTCCACAGCGCCGCCGGCGGCAGGCGCAGGGTGAGCCCACCGAAGTCGGCGATCAGGCCGGTCACGGCGGACCCCAGGAGGGGTGCCGCCAGGTACACGCCCTGCGACCGGTAGGTCGCTCCAGGGTTCACGTACAGGTCGCCGGCCGCCGCCAGGTCGGGTTCAACCACCACCACCGCCCGGTCCCCTTCGACCAGTTTCTTGGTGGCAAGAACCAGGCCAGGACTGCCCGACCCTCCTCCGGGGGGCGAGTCGCTGGTGGTAACCGACATGGTGGGGCCGAAGGCGGAGAAACCATCCGCATTGACCGCCCGCACCGCCAACCGGTAGTCGGTGCGGGGAAGCAGCCCCTCGACAGCGTCCTCGGGGGCGCCCGTTTGACCGAAGTAGCGCAACGCGCCGGTGGCTCCCTGCCCCACAAAGACCTCGTAGTAGTCCGCCCCGGGCACGGCACTCCAGGAGAGGTAGATTACGCCCCCGGCGGGGGTCGTCGCCGCCAGCCAGCCCGGCGCGGGCGGCGGCGCGGCCCGGGCGGGCGCAGGGGCAAGAAACGCCAGCGTGCTTGCGCTCAGGGCGATGGCCAGCAACCTGGCGAGACCGCCAACAGGGCGGATGGGTCGGAGCAAGGGGCTGCCTCCCCGGGTGCGAAGTATCATTACCTTATCGGTCGGCTCTCCGGGAAAGTAAAGCGGCCACCCCCAAGGGGGCGGCCGCCGGAACCAGATCCAGCTCTGCGTCAAACGGTCAGGGCTTTACCGGGATACCTCCGAGATCAAGCTCCCCAGGGTCCCGTCCTGGATCTGCAGGGCCCGTTGGTTGGCTTCGTAAGCCCGCATGACCGAAATCATCTCCACCATCTCGGTCACCGGACTGACGTTGGGGCTTTCCAGAAAACCGGACTTCACCGTGGTCTCAACCTGCTCCGCCGGACCGGCGGCCGTGGTCGACCGGTAAAGCAGATCCCCGACCTTGCTCAGACCTTGCAGGTCGGGGAAGTCAACGACCAGCAACCGGCCGACCGGCTGCCCGTCCGCGGTCACCTGTCCGTCCGGAGTGACGGCGTAGTTCTGGCGGTCGGTGGGTAGCGGGCCGTCCACGCCCATGACCGCGTACCCTTCCGCCGTGGTAAGGGTGTCGGTCAGGCTCAGGCTGCGGGTATACCTGGTTCCCTGGGGAGTGCTGACGGCGAAGAACCCTCGGCCGTCCAGCATCAAGTCCCGCGGGTTGTCGGTCCGCTTCGGAGCGCCGGGCCGGTAGTCGACGTAGACGTGGTCCAGGTAGGACCCGGTGCCCAGCCGTCCCAGCCTGGCGGCCGCACCCCCGGCCACCGTCCCCACGCCCCCCGCGCCGTCGTTCACCCGTTGAATCAGGAGCTGGGCGAAGGAGTGGTAGACGGGTGTGTCGCGCTTGAACCCCGGCGTATTGACGTTGGCCAGGTTGTTGGAAACCACGTCGAGACGCTGCTCCTCACCCAACAAGGCGGAGGCCGAGGTGTAAATCCCCCTGATCACGTCACATCACCTTCCTCAGCACGACCAGGTGATCCTGCATGGCTTCGAAGGACTCCAGGGCCTTCCCGGTACCCAGGGCGACGCACGACATCGGGTCCACCGCCAACCGGGCTGCGATGCCGGTCTCATTGCTGATCAGGCGGTCCAGCCCGTTGAGGAGCGCCCCGCCGCCGGTCAGCACCAGGCCCTGATGCACGATGTCCGCGGCCAGTTCCGGCGGTGTCCGCTCAAGCACCGATTTGATGGTGTTGACCACCGCCGAGACCGGTTCGACCAGCGCGGCGTGGGTCTCCCGGCTGGTCATCCGGACGTTCTTGGGCAGGCCGGTCATCAGGTCGCGGCCGCGAACTTCGATGGATTGCTCCTCCGTGGTCGGGAAGGCACTGCCGATGCTGATCTTGATCTCCTCGGCGGTGCGCTCGCCGATCAAGAGGTTGTACTCCCGCTTGACGTAGCGGATGATGGCCTCGTCGAACTTGTCCCCGCCCACGCGGAGCGAGTCGGACAGCACGATGCCGCCAAGGGACAGCACGGCCACATCGGCGGTCCCCCCGCCGATGTCCACCACCATGTGCCCGCTGGGCCGGGTGATGTCCAGTCCGGCCCCCAGCGCGGCGGCCAGCGGTTCCTCGATCAGGGAGGCGGTGCGGGCGCCCGCCCGGAGGGAAGCCTCCAGGACGGCCCGCTTCTCAACGGTGGTCACGCCCGAGGGGATGCAAACCATGATCCGGGGCTTAAAAAACACGTTCCGCCCGGATACGCGATAAATGAAATACTTGAGCATCGCCTCGGTGACCTCGTAGTCGGCGATGACTCCCTCGCGCAGTGGGCGGGTGGCGACGATGTTGCCGGGGGTTCTCCCCAACATCCGCTTGGCCTCGTGCCCGATGGCCAGCACCCGTCCTGACTCCTTTTCCATCGCCACCACTGAAGGTTCGGAGAGAACGATGCCCTTCCCCTTCACGTACACCAGAACGTTGGCGGTGCCTAAGTCTACCCCAATGTCGCGTGGTACTATCAAAGGCGTACTCTCCCATCGGATAGGCCTAGACCAAAAAAACAGGCTTCAGCTTTCTATTGCCGGCCTTTTGCACTTATGGATATTTTTTCTCCGCGGGTGACAGAATTTCCTGCCTCGGTCCCGGGGGTTTCGACGCTATTTTCCGAGATACTTCTGCCTGGTGGCCTGGCCCCCCCGGATGTGCCGTTCCGCTTTATTAAAGTCCAGGACTCGCTTTACTTGCAGGGAGAGTTCGGGCTTAATTCTGGGAAGGCGTTCAGTCACGTCTTTATGAACGGTGCTCTTGGAGACGCCGAAGACCCTGGCGGTTTCGCGGACCGTGTCCCTTGTGCGGAAGATGTGGTCGCTCACATCCAGAACCCGCTTCCAGATGTAGTCCCTCACCCGCCCCGCCCCTTTCGCTCATGGACTTACCAGATGTATATGAGCGAAAGGGGCAAAAATGAGACCAGACTCCGGCTACCGCAGGGGCGGCTCCACCGCCTCCCCACCGTCCAGGAACTCAAAATGAAGGTGGGGCGGTTGGGCGCTCTCCAGGTCAAAGCTGGTGCCCACGGTGCCAACCGGTTGTCCGCGGGTGACCACCTCCCCCTGGCGGACCAGGGTGGAGGCCAGGTTCCCGTAAAGGGTCCGCTTCTTGTCCGAATGTTCCAGGGTCACGGCGAGCCCCGCCTCGGCGGTCACTTCGACCTTCACCACGGTGCCCGCCCACGCGGCCAGCACCCGGGTACCCTCCGGGGCGTCGATATCGGCACCGGTATGGAACCGGTATTCCCCCCTGGGTGTCACCGTCCAGCCATACCCGCGGCTGACCGGCCCGGGCATCGGCCGGCCCATGGTGGCTTTGGTACCGATGACCTCGCCGGCCGGAGGTGGCGCCGCGGCCGCCGGCGGTGTAAACCGCCCGGCTGACGGCACCGGGTTCGCGGGTGGCGTGGGCGGGGCGGTTGGGGCGCTGGCCGTCACCGTCGGTTCACCCTCTGTCCCGGTCCTGGCGCCGCCGGGCGCCGGGGCTTCAACCCCCCGGTCGTCGGACACCCCCCAGTCGGCGGGGAGCTTCCCCCAATCGATCGAGGGCGTCTCCCAACCGATCGGGCGCGGTCCCGGGGGCATGGTCAACCGTTCCACGAAGGCCAGGGAGACCAGGCCGACAATCAGCCCTGCCAGCGCCACGAGTTTCCGGCGGCGGGAGAGCGTCC